>NZ_JAKUGJ010000004.1:0-383594 GCF_022663915.1 Bacillus cereus group sp. BfR-BA-01331 | reverse complement strand
GTACGGGTCCAACAGGAGCGGGAGCAACGGGAAGTACGGGTCCAACAGGAGCGGGAGCAACGGGAAGTACGGGTCCAACAGGAGCGGGAGCAACCGGAAATACAGGACCGACAGGAGATACGGGAGCAACCGGAAGTACAGGACCAACGGGAGCAACGGGAAGTACGGGTTCAACAGGAGGAACGGGAGCAATCGGAAGTACGGGTTCAACAGGAGGAACGGGAACAACCGGAAGTACAGGACCAACGGGAGGAACGGGAACAACCGGAAGTACAGGACCAACGGGAGGAACGGGAGCAACCGGAAGTACCGGTTCAACAGGAAGCGGAGCGATTATACCATTTGCTTCTGGTGGTCCGGTAATTCTGACTACAATTGTGGGTGGACTGATAGGGACAACAAGTTTAGTTGGATTTGGGAATTCAGCAACAGGTATATCGCTTGTTGGTGGGAATATTGATTTGACTGGTACGGCATTAGGACCCATTATAAATTTTGCATTTTCAATGCCGCGTAGTGGTACCATTACTTCGTTAGCAGCATATTTTAGTATTACTGTCGCATTAAGCTTGGTTGGTACGACAGTGACATTAACTGCGCAATTGTATCAGTCAACTACCCCAGATAATACTTTTAGCCCGATTCCAGGGGCAATAGTTACTTTAGCCCCCCCTTTAACGGGTGCATTATCTCTAGGAACTATATCATCTGGGATAATAACAGGATTGAATATTCCGGTAACCCCAGCAACAAGGCTTTTATTAGTTTTTTCTGCCACAGCTTCTGGTATTTCACTTGTTAATACTATTACGGGTTATGCAAGTGCAGGATTAGGCATTAATTAAATGCATTTTAGGTTACTATTTTGATCTTTATACAAGTCTCAAATGAGGTTTTAATATTTATAAATCAAATTAACCAATGTAATAACTCATTTAAAAGCGATAGAAATGAAAAAATACACCTTCATTTATTGAAGGTGTATTTTTATTTTAATACTGCATGGGTTTATATACCCATATCGTATATCAAATCTTTTTTATAAGTACATAACATAAATTGAATTTTGAATCATTCTTTTTTAGTAAGTAAAAAGAATATCGTTAATAGTTAGTCTACTTCCTAAAAATATCGACGTCAATCAGTTGTTATTACTCCGCTCTTTAAAGAGTTTAAGTGATCTGCACATAGAACGTGACATTTTTTGCAAAGTGTACGTAAATTTCGAATGCTATTACTGCTCTTTAAACACCTGACCTTTTAAAATGAAGTTATACTTAAAAATTCAAATAGTGTATTTAAGTGAGAAATAATATTGACAACGGAATAGATGAGTTTTTCATGGATATGACCGCAAGTATCCATTTGTTTGCGAGTAACCCGTGCGAGCTAATCAGAACATCAATTTTAATAGCGTAGCAAGTGAGGCAGGTGTTGCTAAAGCAACGTTCTACAAGAATACCGGAATGCGTGAACGGATTGAATCCTTACGTCAGCAACAAGCCCAAGTTTCTACCCAAAAGCAAATTAAACGGGAAACGGATGAAAACAATAAGGACGCCATTATTACTTCATTAAAACGTAAAATTAAGAAATTAGATGAGGAAAATAAAGAACTACGTGAGCAGTTAAAATTTGCTTATGCAGAAGTCTATAAAAAAATCTGAGGGCAATCCGTTTCCTACTTGTTCAACAAACGGGTCATATAACGGAATAAAATCTTGTTAAAATTAAAAATATTTGAAATAATTGTTATTAAGTTAAAGGAGAGCAATTGCAGAAAAAGGTGACACGACTTTCCCTTACTTAAGAATTGTGGAATAGTTAAAAAATCCGATTAATTATATTCCGAAAGGGTGTGTGTAATATATTATCAACTAATGTTTTTACTTATAAATCTAAGGATGGAAAAACAGTAATAATTAGAGAAGCTAAAGAACAGGATGCAGAAAGAATGCTAAATTCTGCTTCAAAGGCTTTAACAAACGCTCCATACATGTTAAGTACGGTTGAGGATGTAAAAAAGATGAGTGTTGATGCTATTCAAAAAACGTTAAAAGCTTATCATAAAAATCCAAATTATGTACAGTTTATTGCTGAAGTTGATGGTAAGTTAGTCGGTACAATAGATTTTAAGAACGGAAACAAAGAAAAAATTAGTCATCAAGGGGCTTTTGCGATGACCATACTACCTGAATATCGAAATTATGGTATTGGAAGAGCTCTTCTAGAAACGTTAATCAATTGGGCTAAAAATAACAGTAAGATTGAAAAGGTTTGCCTTGAGGTAATGGAAGATAATTTAGGTGCAATCCAGTTATATAAGAATCTAGGATTTTTTGAAGAGGGTAGAAAAGCAAAGGGTGTAAAATTGGATGATGGCTATCAAGATTTAATATTAATGGCTTTATTCGTTTGAAATTGAACATGAAGTAAAAGGGCGATACATATTAGTCATGACTAATATGTATCGCCCTTTATTTTTTATGACTTTTTACAATGTAGGTCTTGATAACGAACGGCCAGTATGCCAGAACAGTTCGCAGTTATTAAAGAAATTATAAGTGAACAAATGAAAGTCCCACGTCCAATCGTAACGCAAGATGCAAAAGAAAGGATTGAAAATAAGCTGTTAATTTCATATTTAGGTGAAGAAGAGATTTTACTTACATATTATAAGGATTGCTATCTATATAAAAATTACATAACAGTAGTTGATATTAATCCAATAAATGAGACGATTACTTGTACGGATTACGGATGTTTTTCATAATAAAAGAATGTTTAAGCTTGGTGATGTAATTGAGGTGAATTAGAGGGGGAAATATCTCTTCCTAACTTAATTATATCATGTAAATCACGTTCGAAATAGACTGTTTATTCTCATTTACTACTGCTACAATCAATAGCACATGAACAGTAAGGAGAGGTGCCGAATGAGTTCTTTCGTTCTCGATTTTCAGGAAATAGAAAAAACGCAGCTTTCGCTTGTCGGTGGAAAAGGATTGAATTTAGGAGAGTTATCCAACATTCAAGGGATACAAGTGCCAGAAGGTTTTTGTGTTACAACGGTAGGCTATGAAAAGGCTATCGAGCAAAATGAAGAGCTTCAAACTTTGTTGCAGCAGCTAACAAAGTTAAAAATGGAAGAGCGGGCTCAAATTGGTGAAATCAGTAAGAAGATTAGAGAAACGATTATGAAAGTAGAAATTCCTTCTGATGTAGTGGAAGCTGCGGCTTATTATCTCTCACGTTTTGGAAATGAACATGCGTATGCCGTGCGTTCTAGTGCTACTGCTGAAGATTTACCATATGCCTCGTTTGCTGGTCAACAAGATACGTATTTAAATATAATCGGAAAAGAAGCGATTTTGCAGCATGTAAGAAAGTGCTGGGCGTCTTTATTTACAGAGCGAGCAGTCATTTACCGGATGCAAAATGATTTTGAACATAATCAAGTTTCTATATGTGTTGTCGTTCAAAGAATGGTTTTCCCGCAGGCTTCGGGCATTTTATTTACTGCTGATCCAATTACTTCTAACCGAAAGGTGCTATCAATTGATGCCAGTTTTGGGCTTGGTGAGGCTTTAGTCTCTGGCTTAGTATGTGCTGATAATTATAAAGTAAAAGAAGGCGAAATCACCGGAAAGATGATTGCAACTAAAAAATTAGCTATCTATGCTTTAAAAGAGGGCGGAACAGAGACAGGGCAGATTGAGCCGGCTCAGCAAAAGATTCAAACACTTACGGAACAACAAATAATACAACTAGCACGCATCGGAAGGCAGATTGAAGCTTATTTTGGTTGTCCGCAAGATATTGAATGGTGTTTAGTTGATGATACATTTTATATTGTCCAAAGCAGGCCGATAACGACTTTATATCCAATTCCAGAAGCAAATGATCAGGAAAATCATGTGTATATATCGGTTGGTCATCAGCAAATGATGACCGATGCGATGAAACCACTAGGATTATCTTTTTTCCTGTTAACGACTAGTGCTCCTATGCGTAAAGCGGGGGGCAGGCTATTTGTTGATGCTACACAAAGATTAGCTTCACCTGCTAGCAGAGATTTCTTAATAAACACTTTAGGAAAATCTGATCCGCTCATACGAGATGCATTAACAACTGTAGTCGAGCGAGATGATTTTATTAAATTGTTACCAGATGATAAAAAAGAAAAGAGTGTTGGTAAAAGTGGACCACCTGCAAGCTCGCAACCACAAATCGAAAACGATCCGGCAATCGTTACGAATTTAATAAAGACTAGTCAAGCATCACTTGAAGAGTTAAAACGAAATATTCAAACGAAATCAGGGATGGATGTATTTGATTTTATTTTGGAAGACATCCAGCAATTAAGAACAGTATTATTCAACCCGCAAAGTATAGCCGTCATTATGGCAGGTATGGACGCTTCATCATGGATTAATGAAAAGATGGAGCAATGGCTAGGTGAAAAAAATGTAGCAGACATACTTTCGCTATCTGTACAAAACAATATTACGTCAGAAATGGGTTTAGCATTACTCGATGTTGCTGATGTGATTCGGCCATATCCAGAAGTTATTGCGTATTTACAACATGTAGAAAATGATAACTTTTTAGATGAATTAGTTCAATTTAAAGGCGGAGAAAAAGCTCGAGATGCCCTTCTAACTTTTCTAAATAAATACGGAATGAGATGCAGCGGAGAAATCGACATTACGAAAACACGCTGGAGTGAAAAGTCAACTACAATTATCCCGATGATTTTAAATAATATAAGAGACTTTGAAGCGGGGGCGAGTAAGCGGAAGTTTGAAGAAGGACTGCAAGAAGCTTTGAAAAAAGAAGAAGAGTTATTAAATCGATTACAGCACTTGCAGGATGGTAAACAAAAAGTAGAAGAAACGAAGCGAATGATTCGTAACATCCGCAAATGTATCGGTTATCGTGAATACCCAAAATACGGCATGATTAATCGCTATTTCATATATAAGCAGGCAATATTGAAAGAAGCTGAGCAACTCGTGCAAAATAACGTTATTGATGAAGTAGAAGATATATACTATCTAACTTTTGAAGAACTTCACGAAGTTGTCCTTACGAATAAACTAGATTACGTGGTTATTCATAAACGGAAAAATGAGTACAAATTATATGAAAAACTAACGCCTCCGCGTGTTATCACGTCTGATGGAGAAATCATTACTGGGAAGTACAAACGAGAAAATCTCCCGGCTGACGCGATTGTAGGTTTGCCCGTTTCTTCAGGAGTGATTGAGGGGAGAGCTCGCGTTATTTTAAACATGGAAGATGCGAATTTAGAAGATGGAGATATATTAGTTACTGCCTTTACTGACCCTGGATGGACACCATTGTTTGTGTCTATAAAAGGGTTAGTCACCGAAGTTGGCGGACTGATGACACATGGAGCAGTTATTGCACGTGAATATGGATTACCAGCAGTTGTCGGAGTAGAGAATGCTACGAAACGAATAAAAGACGGACAGCGAATTCGGGTACATGGAACAGAAGGGTATATTGAAGTGTTGTAATGAAATAAAAGATCATCCGCTATTATAGTGGATGATCTTTTATTATATAGCGGACTTATTTCTTTAAACCAGCCGCATAAAAAGGTCCATGAACTGCGATTGTTGATAAAATACGAGCAATCTCCTCAGGTGTTTCTTTTTGTCCATTATTTAACCATTGTTGAATGACACCTATATGAGCAGATGCCATATAAGAAGCTAAGTATTGGCTTGGGACAAGTAAATTCTCCTTATTAATGAGAGGACCATTCGTATCTTCAAATAGTGTTTTCCACATAAAGTCTTTCAGTTTCGTTTGGAAAGATAAATCTCCTTTTGGGCTTAGTACAGCTTTCATAAAATCACTATTTTCATTTAGAAATTCAAGAATAGAAGCTATAAGTATAAATGGCATTGTTGGGGAAGGGCTTGATCCAAGATCAGCAATAACTTCCGGTAATCTCTGTTTAGCAATGCTAGAAAATTCATACATAATTTCTTCTTGGCATTTTGTCATTAAATCAAATTTATCTTGGTAATGTGTATAAAATGTACCACGATTTATGTTTGCTTTCGTAGTAATATCTTTCACTGTAATGGCGTCAAAACCTTTTTCCTCAATTAATTCCACTAATGCATTTCGTATGGCAGTTTTCGTACGAATAACACGTAAATCTAAATTACTATCGCGCAAAGTATGTCCCTCCTTAATTTTAGCCAACACATTTCAAGGATGTGTCTTATAACCGACACATTCACGATTTTTGATTATTGTATAAGGTTCAACTCGAACATATAATTCAAATATAAATAAACAACACGTTGTTGGTTATTATAAATCAAATTAAAGGAGGAGAAAAGAAAATGTTAAAAAACAAACTTTTATTGTTATCTCCAGTTATTGCACTACTTGTTGTTTTTATTTTTTCATTAACATTATTTCCAACCGTTCAACCTAAGCCGAAAAACTTACCAATTGCAATTGTAAATGAGGATCAAGGAGTAGAAATTCCGAATCAACCGAAGATGAATATGGGGCAAACGATTGTTGATAATATGAAAAAGACATCAAAATCAGAGGAAGAACCTGCGGTAAAGTGGGTAGAAGTGCAAAATAAAGAAGCAGTTCAAAAAGGCTTAAATAATCAAGAATATTATGCAGCATTGGTTATTCCGAAAGACTTTAGCACAAAACAAGCATCATTACGAACACCACAGCCATCTTCGCCAGAGGTAGAAATATTCATCAATCAAGGAATGAATACAGCGGCATCAACTATGGCGGGGCAAATGTTAAATGGAGTAGTTGATAATATGAACAATACTGTTCGTACACAACTATTAGAAGGATTGAAGGCAAAAGGAGCTACATTAACAGCAGACCAAGTTTCAAATGTAGTAACACCTATTACGAAGAAAGTGACAAATGTGAATGAAATCGGCAAAAATAGTGCGAACGGTAACTCGCCAATGTCTTTATTCCAGCCGTTATGGATTGCAAGTTTAGCGAGTGCAGCAATTATCTTTATTGCGATAAGTAAAACGCAAGTGGATACAAGAAAAGAGAACTTCGTATTGAAACTAAAGCAAATAGTAACAGGAGCAATTGCTACACTTGTAATTGGATTTGGTCTTACATGGATAGCTGATGGAATGGTAGGATTAAATATCCCGAATTTCACGGATACGGCTTTGTTCTTATCCATTACTTCTTTTTGTTTCTTCTTAATGATTTCTGCGGTGCTGTCATTAGTTGGTTTAAAGGGAATCGGGTTATTTGCACTGTTACTTTTCTTTGGTGCACCGCTATTGGCGCTAGCGCCTGAAATGATGTCTCCATTTTATCAAGACTGGATTTACTCCTGGTTACCAATGCGATTTATGATTGAAGGACTGAGAGAAATATTCTTCTTTGGAAAAGGGTTAAGCTGGAGTACACCTCTTACTGTACTCGTTTGGATTGGTGCGGTAAGTATGATGATTATTTTAGCGACTGCTTTCAAACGTAGTGTAGTAAAGGAACAAAAAACTGAAGTGAACGCATAAAAATAAATAAAGGAAAAACCGTTTCACTAGTAGTGGAGCGGTTTTTATGTTGAAATATAAGTAAGGGTACAAAATATATTGATATAATGAAAGGGAGTTAGTTATTTGTGAAACTAACGGTCACTTAGCTAGGCTTGAGATGAAGGGATCCTACTGTAAAATCTGTTGTGCTATATAATTATTATCTCTGATATACTGTATTTTTGTTAGTTTTTCTGCATTTTCTACCATAAAATGTGAAATCGTAGAGGGTGTTGCAAAGTTAACAAAACATAAACATGCAAAAAAATGCAGAAGAAATATAGTACTCGAGATTATCTCTAAAAAGTAATGATCTCATAATAATGTTCTTTTAAGATGATATAAACAAAATAGACTAGTTTAAAATTGGACGTATGAAAAAGGAATGAGGGGAAGAGCAAAATGAAGCAGATTTCAATTTTAATAGCGGATGATGAGGTGGAAATTGCTGAATTAATTGGGATACATTTAGAAAAAGAAGGTTATCATGTTGTGAAAGCTACTGATGGAGAAGAAGCTGTTCTTATTATTCAATCGCAACCAATTGATTTAGTTATTTTAGATATTATGATGCCAAAAATGGATGGTTATGAAGTAACGCGACAAATTCGTGTGAAGCATAATATGCCAATCATTTTTCTAAGCGCGAAAACATCTGATTTTGATAAGGTGACAGGTCTTGTACTAGGTGCGGATGATTATATGACAAAGCCTTTTGCCCCAATTGAATTAGTTGCGCGTGTAAATGCACAATTACGTCGATTTCTTACGTTAAATCAACCGAAAGTAGAGGAGAACAAATCCGTTTTAGAAGTAGGCGGAGTGGTTATTAATCTTGAGCAACGAAAGCTAAATGTATACGGAGAACAAATTGAATTAACCCCAAAAGAGTTTGATATTTTATATTTATTAGTGAGCCATCCGAAAAAGGTATACAGTGTGGAAAATATCCTTCAGCAAGTGTGGGCGGATGATTATTACGATGGTGGAAGTACAGTTGCGGTACATATTCGTACTTTACGAAAAAAAATTGGGGAGGATACAAGAAAGAATAAGTTAATAAAAACGGTATGGGGGGTAGGTTATACTTTCAATGGCTAACATGATGAGAAGTTTTCGTTTTAAAATGATTGCTTTGTTTGCACTAAGTATGGTGTTAGCAGCTGGTGTTACATATATACTTGTTAAAATAGTAGGTTTCTGTTTAAGAATGAGGTTTAGTCATGAAGATTATATACACATTTTACTTCTGGTTAGAGGAAATATTTATCTTTCTTTTATTTCCGTCGCCCTACTATCTACTTTGTTTTTTTTCTTTTTAACAAAACAATATTTAAAGTATTTTGATGAAATTTCTAATGGCATTCATCATCTGGCTAAAGGAGATTTTGCAAATAAGGTTTATATTTCATCAAATGATGAATTTGGCGATATTGCACGTGAAATTAATATAGCGAGTGAAAAATTAAAAGAGGCGGTTGAAAGAGGCGACTTCGCTGAAAGTAGTAAAGATCAGCTTGTTGTAAACTTAGCCCATGATTTAAGAACGCCATTGACATCTGTGCTTGGTTATTTAGATTTAATTCTCAAACAGGAGAATTTAACGAAGGAACAGATTGAATATTATTCTACAATTGCATTTGCAAAATCACAACGACTTGAAAGTTTAATTGATGAGTTGTTTGAAATCACACGAATGAATTATGGCGTACAAAAATTAGATAAAGAATCCATTAATATACGTGAATTACTCATTCAGCTAGATGAGGAATTATACCCATTACTGGAAAAGAATCAATTAGAGGTGAGATCAAATATTGAACCTCATTTATTTATTAATGGTGATGGGAATTTGCTAGCTCGTGTATTTGAAAATCTTGTAACAAATGCGGTTCGATACGGAAATAAAGGACACTTTATTGATATGAATGGATATATTGAAGATGGAGATGTTGTTGTACAGATTGTTAATTATGGAGAAAGCATTCCAGAAGAAGATTTGCCCTATCTTTTCGATATGTTTTATACAGGTGATAAAGCAAGAACAGTCCATAAAAACAGTACGGGCCTTGGATTATATATTGCTAGAAATATTATTGAGCAACATAATGGGAAGATTTCTGCTGAGAGTAATGTAATGAGAACAATATTTGAAGTGAGATTGCCAAAAGAAGAGAGTTCAAGAATTTAATAAAAATTTAATGTTTACCCCACTTTTTATTTAATTAGTTTTTTCTATCCTATATGTATGTTAGGTCAAGGAGGAACTAGTAATGAAAAAGTGGGGCTTTTTATATTAGTACATAGTATGTACGGGGCTTTATATATCATTTTCAAAAACGTTCAAAAATTATTAAAGAAAAGGACGTACAGTTTCTAAAAGTAAAACACATGAAAAAGTGAGGATATTATGATATGAAGAAAGCAAAAAAACTAGTCATCGTTGGTGTGATCACAATTGGTTTAGGAGTCGGGTCGTATATGACATTTGCAGGAGAATCTGAACCAGTTAAAACTTATAAAACATATGAAGTGACAGAAAAACAAATAGAGAATGAGCAAAAATTAGGTGGCGAAGTTATCCCAAATGGTATAGAAATAATTTCATTTGATCCAACAAAAGGTACGGATGAATTAGCTGCTAAAAAAGGTGATGAAGTAAAAAAAGGACAGCTTCTTTTTAAATATAATGACCCTATTACTAAACAAGGTGTAACAGAAGCGGAAATGCAAAAGAAAATTGCACAAAAAGAAGTAACATTGCATCAGAAACAAATTGATGCAGCGAAGCAGAAACTAAAAAAAGATAAAAACGCTGGTCTTCCTGAGGAAGCGTTAAAAGCATCAGAAATCGAAGTTCAACAATTAGAACCACAACTTGAAATGAAAAAGTTTGAGGTAGAAAAAGCTGATGAAATGATTAAAGCAGCAAAAGAGAAATTAAATACTCTTTCTGTAACAAGCCCGGCCGATGGAGTAATTGACGATATTGTGAAAATTGCAGATGAGAAATCCGGTATGAACGGCATTACACTTCGTCACGCTGGCCCCTTTAAAGTAAAAGGTCAACTGTCTGAATATGAGCTTACTAATATGAAAGTTGGGCAAGAAGTAACGGTTTCATCAAAAGTGGTTGCCGGTAAGACTTGGACAGGAAAAGTAACAGAAATCGGCTCTACACCACTAATGAGTATGGATGAAAACAAAACAGTTTCTAATTATCCATTCACTGTCACATTAGATAATAGTGAAGGATTACAAAATGGTTTCCACGTATATGTAATGAGTAAATCTGGCGAAGCAACAGGCACAATCGTTCCAAAAACTAGCATCTTGAAAAAAGGAGATAAAACGGTTGTTTACGTAGTAAAAGACGGAAAAGCAAAAGAGCAAGTTGTTACGGTTGAATTTGAAACAGGTAGTGAAGCGAAAGTTTCAGGAGTGAAAAAAGGAGAGCAAATTATCTCTACACCTACTGTAAATCTAAAAGATGGTATGGAGGTTGTCGCTCAATGATTAACTTACAAGGAATCACAAAATCTTTCCAAAATGGTTCAGAATCCATTCAAATATTACACGGGATTGATGTAACGCTGAATCAAGGAGATTTTACTTCTATCATGGGACCGTCTGGTTCTGGTAAATCTACATTAATGAATATTATCGGTTGCTTAGATAAGCCCACGGCGGGTACGTATGAATTAGCTGGTCAAAATATTTCAAACATGTCTGAAACAGAACTCGCACATGTTCGAAATAAAGAGATTGGATTCGTGTTCCAAAACTTCATGTTACTTCCAAGACTTACAGCGCTACAAAACGTTGAATTACCGCTTATTTATGCAGGAGTCGATAAAAAAGAAAGACGTGAGCGTTCGTTAGCGGCTTTAACAAAAGTCGGTTTAGCTGATCGCGCTACCCATCTTCCAAATGAATTGTCAGGTGGTCAAAAACAGCGTGTTGCAGTCGCACGCGCAATTGTAAATAACCCGAAATTTATTTTGGCAGATGAACCAACAGGTGCACTAGATACGAAAACAAGTGAACAAATTGTAAATCTATTTTACGAATTAAACAAACAGGGATCAACTATTATTATGATTACCCACGATCGTGAAATAGGGGAAGCCGCAGCGCGTCGAATTGTCATTCGTGATGGAATCGTTGTTCAGGATTGGAGAGAATAAATTTGAATATAAATGAAAATATACGTATGGCTATAGCTTCTATCTTTACACATAAAATGCGATCCATTTTAACGATGCTGGGAATTATTGTTGGAATCAGTGCGATTATTACGATTCTTGCAATGGGTGATGGACAAACCGCAAAGATGCAAAAAGAGTTTGAAGAAAACAACCATATGGATGAAATGGATATAGAGTATAACAATCCGGATTTCCCACTAGAGAAAGCGAAAATTACACCAGATATGGTAAAGCAATTACAAGTGATACCAGGTGTAAAGGATGTGTATCCACAGGTATACATGTCCATAAAAGCATATACAGGGTCGCAAGATGTTGCTTTTAGTTTGGCTGTGGGAACAGGTAATTTTATGCAGGACCGTAAAATGAAAATTGTACATGGGCGTGAGTTAACAGAGGATGAACTAAAAAAACCAATCCCTGTAGTCATTCTCCATGAAGATTTATTTACAAAGCTATTTGGTACTTGGAAAGATGATTTATATATAGACATAAAAGGAAAACCATACAAGATTGTTGGAGCGTACAAAAATGAGGGGAGTTTTGCGCGGCCATTTAAAGTGTATGAAGGATATACATCGATTGACAATGCAATGTTGATTTCAGGAATCGAGGAATACGAATCAGTGAAAATTAAATTATCTTCTGCTAATGATCGTGAAGAAGTAGGGAAACAAGCTGTATCTGTATTAAATGAATTGAAATCACCGGAATTTGAGCATCCATTTACAGTAGTGGATACGGGAACATATAGGCAAGGGTTTGAAGAAAATGCCCAAATGATGAAAATGGTATTCGCTAGTATCGCTGGGATTTCTTTAATCGTAGGTGGTATTGGTGTAATGAATATCATGCTTGTATCTGTTACAGAGCGTACGCGTGAAATAGGTGTTCGAAAAGCACTTGGCGCAACGAGAAGGAAAATATTAATGCAATTTCTCATTGAAGCTTGTATTTTAACAGCATTGGGCGGAGTAATTGGTTTTGGATTAGGTATTATCTTTGCTTGGGTAGCGGCAATCACTGGTGGATGGCCACTCGTTATTTCCGTAAATCTCGGTCTACTATCTGTTGGAATATCTATATTGATTGGTATTGCCTCTGGTATACTTCCAGCAAATAAAGCAGCTAAATTGGACCCAATTGATTGTCTTCGATATGAATAATAGTGTAGGTGAAAGGTAAGATGTTTTAAAAAAGAGTAAATACCCATATGGGTATTCACTCTTTTTTGAATAAGGACTTTCATAAGGTAACCCAAAAGTTAAGTAATTTTAATTCTAATTTTATATAGATTTTTTGGCTATAGATATGAAGAAAAGAAAGGAATATAAAAATGAAAACAGTATTAGAAGCAAAAAATATTAAAAAAGTATATGACACAGGCGGAAATACATTTGAAGCGTTGAAAGGTATTAACTTACAAGTAATAGAAGGTGAATTCGTTGGAATTATGGGACCTTCTGGTTCAGGTAAGACGACTCTATTAAATGTTCTTTCTACAATCGATAATGTGACGAACGGTGAGATTTTAATTGATGGAGAAGATATCGTGAAGATGAATGATGATACGTTGGCATTATTCCGTCGCAATCATTTAGGTTTCATTTTCCAAGATTATAATTTATTAGATACGCTAACGGTGAAAGAGAATATTGCCCTTCCACTTGCGCTATCAAAAGTGGAAGCGAGCGAAATTGATCGACTCGTTTTGGAAATTGCGAAGAAGTTTGGGATTGAGCATATTTTAAATCAATTCCCATACCAAGTATCTGGGGGACAGAAGCAGCGCTGCGCAGCATCTCGTGCAATAGTTACAAATCCAAGTATGATTTTTGGAGACGAGCCAACAGGAGCGCTTGACTCTAAGTCAGCAACAAATTTATTAGAAAGTATGAAGTTATTAAATGAACAGGATAACTCAACCATTTTAATGGTGACGCATGACGCGTTTGCGGCAAGTTACTGTAAACGAGTGGTTTTCATTAAAGATGGTGAGTTATGTAAAGAATTACATCGCGGGGAATTAACACGTAAACAGTTCTTCCAACAAGTAGTTGACGTAATGTCCGTCATTTCTGGAGGTGCAATTGATGACGTTATTTGACATCGTTCAACGGAATATACGACGTAATTTTAAAGAGTATATAATCTATTTTGTGTCCCTAACTGCGAGTATAGTTATCTATTTTATGTTTGCATCACTTCGCTATAATACACAAATAAATGCAGCATTGACTAATAGTGTGGAGACTAAGAACCTTCTTCAATCTGCAAAAGTAGTTCTTATTGTTTTTATTGCCATATTTATTATTTACTCTACAAATTTCTTTATAAAAAAGCGTAAAAAAGAAGTAGGGTTATACTCTTTACTAGGTATAACTAAAAAACAAATCGGTACAATGTTATTTTGTGAAACCATAATAATGGGGAGCGTAGCTTTAGTAATGGGAGTACTAATTGGTAGTTGGAGTTCAAAGCTAGCTTTTGAAATACTAATGAGTTTAATGAAATTAAAGGTGCCCGTTCATTTTGAGTTTTCTATAAAGGCGCTGATAGACACATCCGTAGTTTTTTTAGCTATTTTATTATATACGGCTTGGAGAAACTCTCGCATAATTTATCAATTTTCTTTAATTGAGATGTTTCAAGCTGATCATCAAGGGGAAAGTATGCCAAAAGTATCTAGAATCATGGCATACATGAGCATTATTTTAATAGGATTAGGTTATTTGTCAGCCTTTTTTATTCGTGAAATCATAAAAATTGTGCAGACCCCTACGGATAAGCAACCTATGTATATTCCGGCTATTATTTTGATTGCAATTGTTCTTGGGACATATTTATTATTCACGTCTTATACAGTTGTTATATTAAAGAAAATGAGAAGTAAAAGGACAATGTTTTATAATGGTATGAGCATACTGAACATTTCACAGTCATTATATCGAGTAAAAGGAAATGCAAGGTTACTTGCGACAATTGCTATATTAAGTGCCGTAGCTTTAACAGCGATTGGGACTGTTACATCGGCATATTTTTATGGAGAAGCTGAAGCAAAAAACAAGGCACCGTACAGTTTTTCATATGAAAAACAAGAGGATGCAATTGAAAAGGGCATACAGGGTGTTTTCGAAGAGAACAAGAAAAAAAATTCAATTATCCGTGATTTTGAAGTTGAAATGGTAACAGTTAAGGGAGGGCCTTTTGAGGAAGAAGGAAATACAAGTCTACCCAATCCCCCTTATAAAATAGCATATGATTTTCAGCTTATATCCCAATCTATTTTGAATAATAATGCTAAAAATTTAGGAGTGAAGAAAGTCAAATTAAATCCAGGAGAAGTAGTTATATATAATCTACAGCCTGATAAGAATTTTGAAAAGGGAAATAGACTTCAATTACCCCTTGAAGTTGAGCCGAAAATATCTGTCATTCAGGGTATCGAAATGCGTAAACTAACAAATTTAGGAGATTTGGTTGTCATTGTACCTGATCAGCTCTATGAAATGGTTAAGCAAACACATCAGACCTATATTGTGAAAAATATTGATGTAACGCAACAAAAGGATAGTAAAGAGTTGACAGAAGGTTTATTAAAGATAGTACCTGCTGCTGATGATATTAAAATCAATACTTTCTATAAAACAAATTTAGATGTTATGGAGACGTATGGGACTATATTATTTATTGGAGGTTTTTTAGGGGGTGTATTTGTACTGGCAACAGGTTCTATTATCTATTACAAACAATTATCTGAAGCGCATGCTAATCAGAGATATTATGAGACTCTTCGTAAGATTGGTGTTACGAAAAAAGAGGTAAGAAAGTCAATTTCAAAACAAGTTCGTTTTAGTTTTATTTTACCCGTGATAATTGGACTTGTTCATAGCTTATTTGCTTTACCAGTAATAAGCAACATGCCTATATTTAATATCATAATTCCTATTTTAATTAGTAGCGGTGTATTTTGCATAATTTATTTCGGATATTATGTGTTAACTGTTTATTCGTATTTTAAAATTGTATATAAATAAGAATCAATACATTTTTTGATGTGATGTCAATAAAATAAGAAGAGGAAATAAAACTGAATTAAACATTTAAAAGATAAAAACGTTTCACTAGTAGTGAAGCGTTTTTTTGTGGTGAAATCATTATAGAATATTTAATCGACAGGAAATGAAAGTAGTGATAGCTAGATTGTTTCAATGTTTTAAAAGGATTGGAGTAAAAGGGCTATAAGAATGAGTCCATGCTGTTCTTTTATGTATACATGCTCCTACTATTTCGAAATGCATAAAATGTTATGTGAAATAATGGAGGGGATACGATGTATAATTCGAATTATGATGATTGGTATAGGCAAAATGATAAGCTGATTCGTGATATTGAAAAAGCTATAAACGGAGAGTATAGCGCTATAAGTTGTTATGCAAAATTAGCTAACATGGCTCCAAATCAAGTAGAACAAAAACAAATTCTTGAAATCCGTAATGATGAAATAAGGCATTTTCATCATTTTGTACAAATCTATACGAATTTAACTGGCAGACAGCCGAAACCACAGATTACGGAAAATTGCCCTAATACGTACTTACAGGGATTAGAGTTCGCTATACAAGATGAGCAAAAGACCGTAGATTTTTACTTGGAAATTTCAGATGAAGCAGCAGATGCATCTATGAAAGAGTTATTGCGCAGAATAGCTGCAGATGAACAAAATCATGCGGTGTGGTTTTTATATTATTTTGTGAAGTCGAAGTGAGTGTTAAAAATGAATAGCTGATGTGCTGAACATATTAGAAATTATTTTAAAACGCAGTGCAATAATTGAATGACAAACTTAAATATAAGCAGAAAGAAACCGTCTCATAAGTAGTGGGACGGTTTTTTCGCGGTGAAATACAAGTTACATAGGTATCGACAAAATATAGTAGTTGAATTAGGTATATAATGTATGAAAGGCAGACGGAAATAAATAAGCTAGGAGCAAACAAATGAAAAGAGGAATTACAGTAGATATTCCAAATGAATATGATAATTTACTTTGGAAAGTGTTAAAGCCGATTGATATTTCTTCATTTAATTGGTGGGTGGGGAGTGAGGAGTCATACTTAGTAGCACGTGGTGGATTGGATGAGGCATTATTTCCAGAAGAACCAAGTATAGTGGAAGGATCAGATTTGAAAAGATTATTTAAAGACAATATATATTATGTTATTTTTGCAGATTTAAAAGCGTATCCAAAAGGAGAGGAAGTAGTAGATATTGAAACATATGAAGAATTTAAAGAGAGTAAGTGTGAATTAGTTTTACTAGTTGCGGATTGTACATACGTCACAGTTTACGCTAAAGACCAAGAAGCGATTGAATTGATGTATGAAAACGCAATTGATCAAGGGTTTTATGTTGAATATGTTACAGACGAAAATGACGGTAGAACGCGTTTATCCGTGTGATAGGTATATAAAGGGGGAAGGAAATGAATCATATTAATACTGATTTAGTTAAAAGGTTGATAGGGGAACAGTTTCCAGAATGGGCACATTTAGAAGTGAAACCTGTAAAGTTTAGTGGGCATGATAATAGAACGTTTCACTTAGGTGATGAGATGAGTGTAAGATTACCAAGTGATGCAGCATATGCGCCGCAAGTAGAGAAAGAAAACAAGTGGCTTCCAATATTAAATAAGGAACTTTCTTTACCAATTTCTGCACCAATTGTGAAAGGGAATCCATCTGAAGAATATCTATGGCCTTGGTCTATTAATAAGTGGATCGAGGGGGAGACCGTGACGAAACAAAATGTCCGTGACTTAAATGAATTTGCGGCGGACTTAGGCTCATTTTTAATAGAGTTACAATCAATTGATGCGAGTAACGGGCCAGTAGCTGGAGCACATAATTTTTACCGAGGCGGACTTATATCTGTATACGATGAAGAAGCGAGAGTGGCTATTGAAAATAATAAGGATGTTTTTGATGAGACATTATTACAGCATCTTTGGGATTTAGCACTTAGGTCAACGTGGGAGCGTAAACCAGTTTGGGTTCATGGAGATGTTGCACCAGGAAATTTACTCGTTAAGGACGGAAAGCTTTGCGCCGTAATTGATTTTGGTATTTTAGGAGTAGGCGATCCGGCTTGTGATGCAGCGATGGCATGGACATTCTTGGATAAGAGTAGTAGAAAGGTATTTAAAGAAGTATTGCGCATGGATGAAGAAACGTGGAATAGAGCGAGAGGATGGGCGCTTTGGAAGGCGTTAATTACATATGATGCGAATAGGGATAGTAATGAGAAAGTAGCAGAAGAATCTTATCGTGTAATTCAAGTAATTGTGGATGATTATAAGAGGTAATAGAAAAAGCTTATTTTGATTGTATATTTCAAAATAGGCTTTTTTGCATGATTAAATATTCGGAATTAAAAAAGGGATTTAACGTTATTATACAGAATATTTAGATAATAGGAGGTGTCGAATTTTGAGTGAAATTGAATTAAAAAGGAATGTAATTAAGACAGGGCGAGAGAAGGGGATTATACTTCGGTTTATACTTGCTAGTCTAGTTGGTGTGTTTATGTTTTTTGTTCCTGTTACGATAAACGGTGCTTCGTCTATTATGATTGATCATATCGTATCGTGGATAAGAGCTACGGTTCCTTCGGTAGTACCTTATTACGCACTACTTGTTATGGCAATGGGTGCGATTTATCCATTTTATACGAAGAAGTGGAATGCATCTATCGTAGACATTTGTTTTTCTATTTTAAAAGTAGTAGGTGTTGTTTTTGGCGTATTATATTGTTTGAAAGTAGGACCAGCTTGGTTCTTTGCGCCAGATGTTGGACCGTTTTTGTATGAGAAGTTAGTTATATCAGTAAGTTTACTCGTTCCAATCGGCTCGGCTTTTTTAGCGCTATTAGTCGGGTACGGATTGCTTGAGTTTATCGGCACGTTTTGTCGTCCGATTATGAGACCGTTATGGAAAACACCTGGGCGCTCAGCAATCGATGCGGTGGCTTCCTTTGTGGGGAGTTATTCGCTTGCACTTCTTATTACGAATCGAGTGTACAAAGAAGGAAAGTATACGACGAAAGAAGCAGCAATTATAGCTACAGGTTTTTCTACAGTATCCGCTACATTTATGATTATCATCGCAAAAACATTAGACATTATGCATTTATGGAATGTTTACTTTTGGACTACTCTTGTTGTAACATTCATCGTGACCGCTATCACCGTAAGAATCCCGCCTCTTAGTAGAAAACCAGATACATATATTACGAAAGAAGGATTCCCAGAGCCCGTTTATAAAGAGAAAATGTTAGAGCGAGCTTGGGAAGATGCATTAGAAGTATCGAAATCCGCGCCAAGTATTATGAAAAATATCGCAGTGAATTTAAAAGACGGATTTATAATGACAATGGGAATTTTACCATCAATTATGTCAGTAGGATTAATTGGTATCGTCTTAGCAAAGTTTACGCCAATATTTGATTGGATTAGTTATATTTTTTATCCATTTACATGGGCTTTACAACTTCCAGAAGCAGACCTAGCTGCTAAAGCAGTATCAGTTGGTATTGCAGAAATGTTTTTACCTTCTCTTTTAGTTGTAAGTGCACCGCTTGTGACAAAGTTTGTTATTGCGGTTGTTTCGGTATCATCTATTTTGTTTTTCTCCGCTTCAATTCCTTGTATATTATCAACAGATATTCCGTTAAAAGTATCTGAGCTTATTATTCTATATGTGCAAAGAACGATTTTAACGTTGCTTATTATTACGCCGATTGCTTATTTGTTGCTTTAAAAAGGAAAGGTATTATCAAAAGGGGAAAGTTGGAAACATATAAAAAGTAGATTTGAAAATTAATATTTGTGATAAAAATATTAGTAATATACATGTGTTATATAAATGCGGGAACAGTTATTTCTGAGTTTTAAAGAGATAAATCTATAATAAAGAAGGACCCTTCTATAAAGGGTCCTTCTTTATTATAAAGCGTTCGCTTGGATAAGTAACTTAGAAATGTTATTTACAGATCCTTGTTCAAATGCATTGATATGAGCATTGATAGCCCTTTTAAATTGTTCTATTTGACTATTACTACCTATATCAGATTCTAAATCTTGAACATGCTCAAGAACAAATTTCAAATCACTATTAATAGCTACTACATCATGTGTATTTAACTTTCCACCATTCATAGTTTTCCAAGAATTAATATTATCATTTAAACGATTAAGGGTGGTTTTAATCGCATCTTTCGAATAAGAGCCACCATTTACATCTGCTGTAGTGCCATTCGGAGTAGCTGGTGTTTTGGGTTGTTCTTTTTCTTTCTCTATTTGAGCAAGTTTTTGTTGTTCTTCAGCCTCTTTTTTAACTTTAGCCTCAGCTTCTTCTTGAGCTTTCTTCTCTTGTTGCTCTTGCTTTTTCTTTTCTAATTCAGCTTGTTTTTGTTGTTCTTCAGCCTCTTTTTTAACTTTAACCTCAGCTTCTTCTTGGGCCTTTTTTTCTTTAGCTTCCTTTTGTTTACGCTCATTTTCTTCTTTTTCTTTCTTTTCGTTTTCTTGCTGGATTTTTTTCTCTTCAGCTTTTTTCTTTTTTTCTTGCTCTTTAGCTATTTGTTGTTCTTCTCTTTTTTTATCCATAGCTAATTTTTCTTCCGGTGTAATAGATTTAGAAGCGAAATAACTAGCGAATATAAACGAAACAAGAATAGTAGGTACTGTAATTAATAATACCCGGCGGCGAGTACGAGTAGCACCCCAACGGATCACTCTTTCCGGCTTAATAAGACCTACCACTAAAGCTACTATCGCACTAATAGAAAGTAGCAAAAATAAAAACATAAATACAGTTAACAAATAAAAACAACTCCTTAAATATATTCCAATATTCAGTATAACAATTATACCGATGTAATTTAAGGGATAATTTGTGGAAAGTAGAAAGAACCTACCAATAAAACGCCTAAACTATCAAATAAAAAGGTGACAAAAAATACTGTAGCGTTAAATAGTATTAAAAGTGTTAAAGCTTTCTTGGACCAAATAAAAACAAAGCCTTCGCGAAAATCGTTCCAAAACCCACTGACTAAAGCACCACTTTATCGTAAAACATAGGTTTGTGAAATGTTTTTAATCCATTCGTATTATTAAGTAACGATGTGGTATTACTTTAGTTTTAGAATATTCCTTGACGGGAATATTCCTCTTTGGTTATAATCGATTCAACAGGAAAATAATATTAGTGATGATATTGATGTGTTATAACCGGAGACCATCACTTAACGAGGTGAGTGATATGTCGGGGAAAATTCCGGGCGTGAATATGACGACGTTGAGCGCTTTATCTGAACCGAATCGTATGAATATCGTTGAACTCTTGCGTGACGGTCCCTTAACCGTTGGGGAAATCGCCGAACATTTGGGATTAAGGCAACCACAAACTTCGAAACATTTAAAAGTGTTAAGCGATACAGGGATTGTGGAAGTGCAGGCTGAAGCTAATCGCCGGATTTACAAGCTCCGACCTGAGCCTTTCCAAGCACTTGATTGTTGGGTGCAGTCATTTAAGCGTGTGATGGAAGAGAGATTCGATAATTTAGATGAGTATTTGAAGGAATTGCAAAAAAAGGAAAAGTTATAAAATCAGTTCATATTTAAGGAGGAATTAACATGTCAAACAATACAATGGTATCAAGAGTAGAGAACGATCGAGTATTAGTACTGGAGCGTGTTTTCGATGCACCGCGTGATCTTGTATTCAGTATGTTTAAAGAAGCAGAGCATTTGAAACACTGGTGGGGACCAAGGGGCTGGGAAATTCCAGCATGCACTGTCGACTTCCGTCCGGGAGGCGTTTGGCACTACTGTATGAAGTGTATCGATCAGAACCTGGGGCAATTTTTTGGTATGGAATCATGGGGCAAAGGAGTTTATAAAGAGATTATTGAGCCAGAGAAAATTGTCTACACCGATTACTTTTCGGATGCTGAAGGCAATGTAAATGATTCTATGCCGTCAACCGAGATGACATTGGAATTCATCGATTTAGGTGGAAAGACAAAGCTAATAAACCGTGCTGAATATGTTTCAGAAGAAGCTCTTAAGACTGTTATGGACATGGGCATGCTACAAGGTATCACCGAAACTTGGGATCGTTTGAACGAGCGATTGGAGTCGCTAAAATAGATTTTTGTACCGCAACTTTATTTTCGGTGATAATTAGGTGTAAGTGTATGGAGTTTAATAAAAATTGTTTATAAAGGAGCGTTAAAATAAATGATTAATAATGTTGGTCAAATCATGTTGTATGTAAATAACCAAGATGAAGTGAAGGAATTCTGGACAGAAAAAGTAGGATTTATTGTAATTTCAGAGGAAGATAACGGTCAAGGAATGCGATGGATTGAAATTGCTCCAACTAAAGAAGCTGAAACAAGTATTATTCTCCATAATAAGGAGCTAATTGCTAAAATGCAGCCGGAGTTAAATCTTGGTACACCTTCTTTAATGTTCTTCTCAAAAGAATTCGATAGTTTATATAGTGATTTAGTAAACAAAAACGTTACAGTTGGAGAAATTGTAAATATGCCTTCAGGTAGAATATTTAATTTTGCAGATAGCGAAAATAATTATTTTGCGGTAATGGAAAAGAAGTAAATTTCAATTCAATTTATGAGTGCGATGCTTGAATAAAAGGCATCGCACTTTTTATTTTAAAGATATATTTTATTCCTCAATATAAAACGCTTTTATATTCTTATATAACGATATAACATTGATAGAGTATGATATAGTTACAACAAAGGGGGCTTACAAATGGAAATGATTCACGAAAGAGCAAAGTTACGGTTAATGGATAGCAATGATGTCGAAAAAATGTTTTCAATCGTGGAAGGAAATCGAGATATTTGGGCGTATTTAATCTCTAAAATGGATACTGTTCAAGATATGCAGCAATATGTTCAAAAGGCGATAAAAGCTTATGGGGCAGGGAAGGATTTGCCATTTGTTGTTGTGGATCAAAAGACAAATGAAATAGTAGGGAGTACACGCTTATATAACATTTCAGTTGAAGATAAGACGGTGGAATTAGGGAAAACGTGGTATGACCCAAGTGTGCAACGTACGAGTATGAATACGGAATGTAAGTACATGTTATTACAATATGCTTTTGAAAAGTTGCATATGCGGAGGGTACAAATTAAGACGGATGCACGAAATGAAAAAGCACAAAGAGCAATTGAAAGACTCGGCGCAGTAAAAGAGGGTGTACTTAGAAACGAAAGAAAATTACCGAGTGGGCATGTTAGAGATGCAGTTGTATATAGTGTTATTGCAAGTGAATGGCCAGCTGTAAAGGAACGGTTATTAGAAAAATTAGAATCGTATAAAGAAAAACGATAATTCATATTAAGAAAGGTGTATTGATCGTCTAGTTGAAAAATATACCTTTTTTCTTACAAAATAGTTACTTCTTTTGTTTCATCATTCCATTATGATAAAAAATTCGTTACAATGTAGTTGTATGGTAATAAACTTATAAATTACATAAATGTAATGAAAACCGCAAACTAAAAATGAATTGATAATCCTCAATTTTAAATGAAAACCCTTTAATGCATATATATGATAAGAAAAATTCCTTCTTTTAAACAAATTCAAACAAAATGATTTGATATATACGTTTTTATATAGAAGTATGGATGATGTACGGAGGCAGTTATAAATGAAAGAAAATAAGAAAAGTAAGAAAAGAAGAATCTTGCAAGTATTCTTGCTTATGATTTGTTCTATTATTTTATATGTAAGTTATGCAGCTTACGATATTTGGAGTTATCGCTTTAAAACAGATGATGGTGTGAAGACAGATGCTGGTATCGTGCTGGGAGCAGCTTCATGGAACGGAAAACCATCTCCTGTATTTAAAGAAAGAATTAATCATGCAATTTCCTTATATAAGAACGGTAATATTAAAAAGATTATTTTCACAGGTGGTACAAAGTTTGAGGCAGAGCTTGAGGAAGCGCGTACTGCTAGAGTGTATGCACTGAAACATGGTGTGAAAGAAGAGGATATTCTAATTGAAACAAAATCCCTTTTCACAGAGGACAATTTAAAGAATGCAAAGCAAGTTGGAATAGAGAACGGAATACGCACATATACGATTGTGAGTGATCCACTTCATATGAAACGTGCAATGAAAATTGCAAAACATATTAAAATTGAAGCGTATGCATCACCAACTCCAACGTCAGCGTATAAAACGTTAGATACAGAAATCCCTTTCTTTTTTAAAGAATTATGCTCGTATATTGGATATGTAACCTCTTTGCCATTAAAGGCATTGAAAGGGGATTAATATAAGAAAAGAACCTATCTTTTTTATAGGAACTTTTCTTATTGTTCAAAAGCATTGTATTTTTATCGGAATAGTGAAACAATAGAGGAGTAACTTCATATAATCATAATGACAAAATGAACGGTTTATGAATCGGACATAAAGGAGATTATGTATGGCACTCTCATTTGTTGAAACAGAAGAACAATCTTTAGTTATTGAGAAAATAAATAAATTGATTCCGAAGTTCATGGAAAGGGAGCATCAACTAAGTGAATTAGGATCATTTCCGTATGAAAATATTAATAATTTGAAAGATATCGGATATACGAAATTAACGTTGCCAAAAGAATGGGGAGGCAATGCGATTTCTTTATATGACTTCGTTTTATTTCAAGAGAAAATAGCAGAAGGCTGCGGTGCTACCGCATTATCGATTGGATGGCACCTTGGCATTGTAAAGGAATTAGCTGAAAATCGTTCTTGGAATGAGGAAATGTTCACTTGGTTTTGTGAAGAAGTACGTAATGGTGCGCTTTTTAATCGAGCAGCGACAGAGCCGAATACAGGTAGTCCTACTCGCGGCGGGAAACCAGAGACGTTAGCTGTCAAAAAAGGTGAGAAGTGGATTATAAATGGAAGAAAAACGTTTACGACAATGGCACCAGTACTTGATTATTTTATCATTTCAGCAAGTATTGAAGGCCAGGAAGATATCGGAGAGTTTGTCATTCCAAAGAATACGCAAGGCGTGACAATTGAAGAAACGTGGGATAGCATCGCAATGCGAGGAACTGCGAGCCATGATCTCGTTTTACAAAATGTAGAGATACCAAATCGCTTTTTCACTGATATAAAGGGTTCAAAAGTTAAAGCTAAGGGTATTGGCTGGTTGCTACATATACCAGCATGTTATTTAGGAATTGCACAATCAGCAAGAAATTATGCAGTTCAGTTTGCGGTATCATACAAGCCAAACAGTTTAAATCATTCTATAAGTTTATTACCGAATGTTAGAAGGTTAGTTGGAGAATTAGAACTTGAGCTTATGCAAGCTCGCGTCTTTTTATATCAAATTGCGAAAAAGTACGATGAGGCAGAGGATAAACTATCATTACAAGCCGAACTAGCGGCAGTGAAATATGCAGTAACAAATGCGGCAATATCTATTGTAGATAAAGCAATGCGCATCGTAGGAGCAAAAAGTTTATCCGAAAAAAATCCGCTTCATCGTTATTATTTAAACGTCAGAGCAGGGCTACACAATCCGCCGATGGATGATGCAACACTATCTATGCTGGCGGATGCGGCGTTTCGGTCGTAGTTTTTTAAACTTACATTTTATTGTTTATGGACAATATAGTTGTTTTGAAAGCACGTGTTTGATTAGTAATCGAACACGTGCTTTTTATGTGTACGACGTACCAAATTGAGATGTAGATTTTTAATATAAATGGTTATTATGATTTTGGATTGTTATTGGCTGAAAGAATATTTATTGCAATGTTAGTTTGGCAACTTTTAATCCCAAATTAAAGGTCTTTCCAAGTTTATCATACGTAAATATTGTAAAAATTGACCTGCATGAACTGCATCATGATAGGCAATTCGTAATAGCATGTCGCCTAAATATCTTTGATAGCCAACATCGCTTCGATCAATAAGGGTTGAATCTAGCTCAGCTATGCTTATTGATTGAACATATTCTATGAAGTTAGTAAAGTATGATTGTGCCAATTCAATTTCTTTTTTTACACAAGTAATTGGCTCGTTATCATACGGGATATGTATGTCATTTATTGAGCCGTTGTTTTTTAAAATCATATGATAGTAAAAAGTTGAGGTCCAAACATGACGAATCATCTCACCAAAGGACATAGCCTCATGATCAGGTTTCCAATTAAGAAAATTATCGGGAAGAGAATTCCATAATTTTTCTGAGCGCCTTCTCGTTTCTTTCAAATTTAATATACTAAGATCAATTGCATTCATAATACATTCTCCTTTACTATTAAACTTAAAATAATTGTATCAATTTAACAGTTAGGGTATCATCGAAATATGAATGTATATCCGAATATCTCATATATAGCTAAACTAATTGCTGAACCTACAAGAGCAATTATCTTAGATTGTTTAATGAACAATCAGGCACTACCTGCTAGCGAATTGGCTTATAAGGCAAAAGTGTCACATCCAACGATTAGTTCTCATCTTTCTAAATTAGTAGAGGGGAATCTACTTACAGTTGAACAACATGGTAGACATCGTTACTATCGACTTGCTAATCAAGAGGTAGCAGAAGTTCTTGAAAAGTTAGGAACAATTGCACCAACAGTCCAAATTCGGTCTTTAAAACAATCGGATCAACTAAAACAAATTCGTTATGCTCGAACTTGCTATGATCATCTTGCAGGCAGACTCGGTGTAGAGATAACTGAAAAATTACTACACAGGGAATTTATAATTTTAAAGGAAGGAGAATACATTGTAACGGAACAAGGTAAGGAGTGGTTTCTGAATTTTGGAATAAATATTGATAAGGCCGATATAAAAAGGAGGGTATTTGCAAAACCTTGTCTTGATTGGAGTGAACGACGCTACCATATTTCTGGTTGGTTAGGATCTGCAATAGCAAAACTGTTTTTTGAACAGGAATGGATTACAAAAACGGATAAGAATCGAGCCGTTCATCTTACAAAAAAAGGTGTAAAGTTATTGGAAGATCAATTAGGCATTGATATGAAAACTGAGGAAAGAAACGCTTGAAATTATAAAAGTCCGTCAAAATGACGGACTTTTTCATTGGGTGAGTTTAGATTCGATGTAAGTGTTAGACTGAAATATGTTTAAACATCCATCTTCACTTTTAGCGATATACTCTCCATTATATTACTTTTTGCATTATTCCGGTTGCACCTCAAGCCTCATAATAAGCGGATAAATAATAGTACCCTGGCTCAGGAGAGGTAACTAATGAACGCAAAGTAAATGTTTTACCTTCATTTGGTTTTATTGTATGTCTTACTAGTTTCTCTTCATCTTTTGATTTGATTGAATATGTAAATGCATTTGTACCGGTATTTTCAACTGTGACTTTTAGGTCACTGAGACCACTAAAGTCAAATCCAGTACCCATGTCCCCGCGGAATGTATGTGTATTGTTAAATGAAGATGAATGAAAGGTTTGAAATTTTTCTTTATTGCTTGATGAAAGGGTAATCGTTTCTGTTTCAATACTTGAAGTTGAGGAATCTAGTTTTGTATTTGGTTTTGTTAATAAAGTAATCGCGCAAAGTGATGCAATTACAATAAATGAACTAGAGATAACGAACCGTTTTTTTGTAAGAATCATATATTCATCTCCTTTTATAGGAATATAAGAATTTATAATTTTAAGGGAAACATAACATATATGATATTTATTATCAATTCAATAAATCTTTCTTTTCATTCTTCTTTTTATAGTTTTATAGTGGAATGCTATGTTTCTTATTTCACCTACTGTATAATAAGAAAAAAGTACGAAAAGAGGTTATCTCATGCTAGAGGTTATTGCAACTTGTTTAGAAGATGTGAAGCGAATTGAAAAGGCTGGTGGAAATCGAATTGAACTCATTTCATCATATACAGAAGGTGGTTTAACACCGAGCTATGCTTTTATAAAAAAAGCAGTAGATGCAGTGCAAATACCAGTTCATGTTATGATTCGTCCGCATGCAAAGTCTTTTACATATACGGAAGAAGAAATTGAAATGATGAAAGAAGATATTGTAGTTGCTCAAAATCTTGGAGCTGCTGGTGTTGTATTAGGTGTGTTAAATGAACAAAATGAAGTTGATGAAGAGAAATTAGTAGATTTATTATCTGTTGTAGATGGAATAAATGTAACGTATCACCGTGCGATAGATGATACAGAAAATCCAGTAGAAGCGATGAAATTTTTGAAGAAATTCAATAAAGTTACTCACGTTTTAACTTCAGGCGGACAAGGAAATGTAGTAGATAATATTCCGGTTCTTGCAGCAATGCAAAAGGAAAGTGAAGGGAATATACAGCTTGTTGTCGGAAGCGGAGTAACGAAAAAGAATGTAAAACAATTGCTAGATGAAACTGGAATTACGCAGGCGCATGTAGGTACAGCGGTTAGAGAAGGTAAGTCATGTTTTTCTGAAATTGACCTAAATTTAGTACAAGAGTTAGTTGAAATAATAAAGTAAGTATGTAAGAAAGAGGAGAGACGATGAAGACAAATACGAAGAAAGAATTGATCTCATGGATTAAGACGATAGGTATTACACTTGCGATTGCCTTTATCGTTCGTGGGGTGCTATTTACGCCGTCATTAGTACAAGGTGAATCGATGATGCCAACTTTAGAAAATAATGAGCGAGTTCTCGTGAATAAGATTGGTTATAGTATAAGCGGGTTAGATCGTTTTGACGTTATCGTCTTCCACGGAAAAGAAGGGTACGATTTAGTAAAACGAGTAATTGGTTTACCAGGTGATACAGTTGAGTATAAAGATGATGTTTTATATGTAAACGGAAAGGCGATGGAAGAACCGTATTTAAAAGAATTTAAAGAAAAGGCGTCTGGTCGTGTATTAACTCCTGATTTTACGTTAGAACAAATCACAGGGAAAACGAAAGTGCCAGAGGGCCAAGTGTTTGTTTTAGGGGATAATCGTGAAGTATCTAAAGACGGTCGTATGTTTGGATTTATTTCAGAAGATGAAATTGTCGGAAAAGGGCAAGCTGTTTTCTGGCCATTGAAACAAGTAAGAGCGTTATAAAGCAAGTATGGGAGAAATATTCTTCCTGTCGATTTGAAATAAAGTCGTACTGTTTATAAAAAAGTTGCACCGTTTTATTCTTTTTGATTAAAGAAATCCAAGTGCGTTTGAATCAAATTTTTTTGTGAAACTGAATGTTCATTTAAGAAGGACAGAGGCCATTTTGATTATTATTTTTCAAAATGGCCTCTGTTTATTTGAAAATAGTATTGTGAGGAGGGAATTAAATGATAGTGAAAGAAGCAGAAGCAGAAGCTATCTTAAGCAGGAAAGGAGCCAAGAAAGTAAACGAAATTCCTAAAGAGGTCTTACAATTACTACAGCAAGGGAAATTAGAAAGTGTTAATCTAACAGAATGGCTAGCTATAAATCATATTGAACTACTTAAAAATGTCTTACCTTCAATAGGACTCAAGGATAGTTTGGAGTTTATAGTAGCTGAATTGGAAAAACAGAACGTTGAAACTGGAATGAAAGTCATTCGAATAATAGGAACTTTATTGGATAAAGTTATACGCGAAGAGAGTGAAAGGAAAAAGGAAGACTTACTGTTAAAATTATCTAATCATATTTCAGATAGTGTACGATGTTGGGCAGCGTTTATGAATAAAAAAACAAATAACACATTAAAAGATAAATTAACGTACATTCGACCTTTTGCAGCGGATCATCACTTTGGTGTTCGAGAAATTGCTTGGATGTCTATTAGAGAAGACCTTTCACAAAATATAGAAAAAAGTGTGGAGTTGTTAGTAGAATGGGCAAAAAGTGAAGATGAGAATATTCGCAGGTTCTCTGTAGAATCTATTCGTCCTCGGGGGGTATGGAGTAAACATATTGAAACATTAAAACAAGAACCTGATAAAGCACTTCCTATTCTTAATTTACTTAAATCAGATCCTTCAAAATATGTCCAAGATTCAGTTGGAAACTGGTTAAATGATGCAAGTAAAACCAAACCGGATTGGGTAATCAACTTGTGTGAAGAATGGGCAAAGGATACTGACATAAAATCAACTAGTAGAATTATTAAAAAAGCTAAAAGAACAATCTTGAAAAACAATTAACGTTCAATTAATGGACTTGTTAGTTGAACGAGGGAAACAAATAATCAATCATGTTTAAAAAAAGAATAATTTGAATAGCTATTAGAAGAGCATGTTTTGAACAAAGATTGTTCAAAACATGCTCTTTATATTTTTTTCTATATCAGTGTTATTAATGTAAATTGATAACACTTTATTTCAAATCTACACTTACATACTTTATTATTGAAATTTTCAATCTAACGGTTTTGTAGCAATGTGAACTTTGGAAAGTGAACCATCGTTATTTCTAAAAACAATTGCATATTCACCGTCAGGAAGCCAATCAGTCCAGTGAATATTGAATTCGCTTATCGCTTGTTCCCCAGGTTTTAAAGTTCCGTCAATCATCCAAGAATTTTTAGCGTTATATAGAGTGTAACGAAAAGGAGAATCACCTATATTTTGCACAAGAACGTTTAAGTTATCTCCTCCAAAATAATTGAAACTATAGGTGCTTGATCCAAAAAAGGCAACGTTGTTATTAGTTATGAGACGTTGTTCAATTTGAGAGCTTAAATTAGTATCTTCATTTGTCGCAAATGTTACATTATCCCCTATACAAAAAGATAGCATAATTGCAGGAATCACTAGCAGTCTTTTCAAAAGAAACACTCCTCACATTTTGTTGTACATATACCATAATAAATAAAAATATTAGAAATGTAATAACTTAATGTAGAAATTTACAAATGCATTTAATTATTTACGTTTTTTTAAATGACTGACAAAATTTATCGGAGGATATACACGAAAAATATATTGATAGAATTGAAAGAATATTTTATAATTTCAAATTATATGTTTGTTTCGAAAAACGGAATTGAAGTTCCGAAATTCGGAACGAAAAGGAGATAGGATGAGTATAAATAAAACGGCAGTTAAGACAATGGATATTTTAGAGTTGTTTTATGAGCATGAGGAGCTAAGTTTAACAGAGATGGTTCAGCTTACGAGCATGCCGAAAACATCTGTTTATCGTTTAATTGGCTCGTTAGAAGAAATGGACTTTTTACAAAAAACAGAAAAGGGCAAGTATCGTCTCGGAGTCGTTTTTTTACGATTCGGTCAACTTGTTTCGCAACGATTATCCGTAAGAAATATTGCAATTCCTTATATGAAAGAGCTTAGAGATAGTTTAGGGCAAGCAGTAAATTTAATTATTCAAGATGGTAATGATGCAATTTATGTTGAGAAGATGGAAGGAGCTCAGCCAGTACGTGTTTATACGGCGGTTGGAAGAAGAGCACCGCTTTATGCGGGTGCATGTCCGAGAATTTTACTATCGTATTTTTCTGAGGAAGAGAAAAGAAAGTACGTAGAGGAAACTGATTTAAAGCAGTTTGCAGATGGAACGATTGTGAATAAGGAGCATTTACTAGAAGTGTTACATATGGCAAAACAAGCTGGATACACAATTAGCTATTCTGAATTAGAAAATCATACAGCGGCTATAGCAGCTCCGATTTTTGCGAATGATGGAACGGTTGTAGCAGGTATTAGTATTTCGGGATTGGCAATTGAGTATAGCGAAAGTAACATTTCATATTTTACTGCGAAAGTGAAAGAAACAGCGAATCGCATTTCGAAAGAACTTGGCTTTTTGGCATAGAAAGAGGGAGTGGGATGAAATTTTCTGCGTTAGGGGATCAAGCAATTATTGTTACATTTGGTGAAGAAATTGGGATGGATATATACGAAAAAGTGCAACGATTATTTCAAGCGCTAAGGCGGCATCCATTTGTAGGAATGGTTGAATGCGTTCCGTCGTTTACTTCATTAGCGGTTTACTACAATTTGTACGAAGTATGGAAGGAAAATGATAGAAATATAAGGCCATATGATTACGTTTGCCAGTATATAAGGGAGCTATGTGATTCATATAAAGAAGAAGTGAACCGAGATGTGAAACATATTTCTATACCAGTGTGTTACGGGGGAGAGTATGGACCTGATTTAGAAGAGGTTGCGCATTATCAAGGCTTACAAGTAGAGGATGTTATTCGAATACATAGTGAAACAACATATTTCGTGTATATGTTAGGTTTTACGCCTGGCTTCCCTTATTTAGGGGGATTATCAAAAGAACTAGAAACACCTAGAAAAGAAACACCACGGTTACAAATCGCTCCTGGTTCAGTAGGGATTGGTGGAAATCAAACGGGTATTTATCCGCTTGAAACACCAGGAGGCTGGAATATTATCGGCCGAACACCTATTTCTCTATTTAATCCCAAAGAAGAAACACCAACATATATTCAAAGTGGTATGTATTTACGATTTATACCAATAACAAAAGAAGAGTACGTATCGCTTGAGGGGGCTAAAGAATGGATGTAGAGATTTTGCATGCAGGAATGTTTACAACAGTCCAAGATTTAGGGCGATCTCATTATCAACAATACGGTGTACCTGTTGGCGGGGCAATGGATAAAAATGCGCTCAGGATGATTAATATGTTAGTAGGTAATGAAGAGAATGAAGCTGGACTCGAAATTACAATAATGGGACCTAAAATGTTAATAAAGAAAACGACATTGCTTGCGATTGGCGGTGCGGATATGGAACCGTTATTAAATGGAGAACGTATTCCATTATGGCGTCCCATATTAGCTGAAGAAGGAAGCATGCTTTGTCTCGGAAAAGCAAAGAGTGGTTGCAGAGCATATGTGACTTTTGCGGGTGGTATAAATATTGATCGTACGATGGGAAGTAAAAGTACTTACATACGTGCTGCTCTTGGCGGTATTGAAGGGAGAATGCTGAAAAAAGGAGATTATTTTCAAATTGGTACAGGGGCAGAAGTTGCAAGTCGTTTCATTCAAAATTCACAAGAAGAAAAGCGTATAAAAACGAAGTGGGCAATTTGTAACAATGCTTTACCAAAATATAAGAAGCATCCTATTCTTCGCGTCATAACAGACTTTGAATATGATCAATTTACAGAAGAAAGTATAAAGTCGTTTTTTTCGAAAGAGTATAAAGTGTCCAATTATGCTGATCGCATGGGATATAGGCTTGACGGAGATGTTTTAAATAGAGTTGAAGAGATAGAAATTTTATCGAGCCCAGTTACATTCGGAACAATTCAAGTACCAAATGGTGGACAGCCTATTATATTAATGGCTGATAGACAAACGACAGGTGGTTATCCGAGAATTGGAAATGTAATTTCAGTAGATTTACCTCTTCTAGCGCAGCTGAAACCAGGAGACTATGTGACTTTTGAAAAAATAACTATGGAAGACGCTGCACAATTATATATAAAGCAGGAAACAAGTATGAGTCTATTAAAGAAATTCATCGCTTTACGAAGCTGAGATTAGGAGGAAAACATCGTGACTACAATCGATTTAAACTGTGATTTAGGAGAAAGTTTTGGAGCTTATAAAATGGGGAATGATGATGAAATTCTTCCGTTCGTTTCCTCTATAAACGTTGCTTGTGGTTTTCATGCTGGTGATCCGATCGTTATGCGGCAAACGGTTGAAAAAGCTCTGCAGCATAACGTAGCAATAGGAGCACACCCTGGCTTTCCTGATTTAATTGGATTTGGGAGAAGGAACATGCACGTTTCAGCAAGTGAAGTATACGATTATGTTTTGTATCAAATTGGCGCATTAGACGGATTTGTTAAAGCTGCTGGAGGGAAAATGCAACATGTAAAACCGCACGGTGCCTTATATAATATGGCAGCAACGGATTCGGAAATTGCGGATGCAATCGCAAAGGCAATTTATCATATTAACCCTGGATTATTACTTTACGGATTAGCGAATAGTGAGGCATTTATAAAGGCAACAGAAAAATATAATATAACTCTCGTACAAGAAGCTTTTGCTGATCGTACGTATAAGCAGGATGGAACTTTAACGAGCCGTACAGAAGAAAATGCTCTTATAAAAAATGAAGATGAAGCAATAAAACAAGTACTTCAAATGGTGAAAGAAGGGTATGTAGAATCGGTCAATGGGGAGAAAGTAGCAGTTCAAGCGCAAACGATATGTTTACACGGGGACGGAGAGAAAGCAGTCCAATTTGCGGGTGTAATATACAGAACATTCGAACTTAACGGTATTTCTATTTGTGCACCGAAATAAAGTGAAACTTTAATTAGCGGGATTAAAAATGAGGGGAAGTGCTAAAATTGATAAAATTAATTGGGATTTTACTTGTTGCGGTTGGATTTTTATTTAGGCTAAATACACTGTTAGTAGTAATGGTTGCGGGTATTGTTACTGGTATGGTTTCAGGCTTAAGTTTTTATGATGTGATCAGCATGTTCGGTAAATTTTTCATAGAAAACAGATATATGTCTATGCCAATCATATTAACTTTACCGGTAATCGGAATTTTAGAGCGTTATGGCTTAAAAGAAAGAGCAGAAGCACTTATAACGAAATCAAAAGGAGCAACAACTGGAAAAGTATTAATGTCATATTTTACGATAAGAGAATCATCAGCAGCACTTGGACTGAATATTGGAGGTCATGCGCAAACAGTGAGACCGCTCGTTGCACCGATGGCAGAAGGGGCTGCGCAAGGTAAATATGGTAAACTCCCTGATAAATTAAGAGAAAAGATTAAAGCAAACGCAGCAGCTGCGGAAAACACAGCTTGGTTTTTCGGAGAAGATATTTTCATTGCAACTGGTGCCATTTTATTAATGAAAGGATTCTTCGATTCAGTAGGTATGCATGTCGGTGTATGGGATATGGCGCTTTGGGGCATTCCAACTGCGATATCGGCACTGATTGTGAGCTGGATTAGGTTTAGAAGGTTTGATAAGTATATAGAGAAAACAATGAAGGCAGAAGAAAACCAAGAGAAGGAGGCTATATAAGATGAACATCATAACAATGGATACAATTTATTATGTATTAGGTATCATCGTTGCATTTATCGCTGTTCGTATTGCATTTGATCGTGAACATCCAAATAGATTTGGTTCTAGTTTATTTTGGGCATTGTTTGCAGTTACATTTTTATTCGGAAATGTAATCCCTTCGTTTTATGTTGGCTGTATTGTGCTCGCTATGGTCGTTTTAGCTTCATTAAATAAAGTAACAAAATCTGAGGAGAAAGAAGTACCAGTGCAAGAACGTGTGAAACATGCTGAGAAATTAAAGAATAAAATTTTCATGCCTGCACTATTAATACCTATTTTTACAATTATCGGTACATTAACGTTAGGGAAAATTAAATGGGGAAATGTCGCACTTGTTGATCCAGATAAAGTAACATTAGTTGCATTAGCGTTAGGAGCATTACTCGCATTCGTTGCAGCGATGCGTATTACAAAATCCAAAATAACAACGCCTGTTCAAGAAGGAAGTAGGTTATTACAAGCTGTTGGTTGGGCAGTTATTTTACCACAAATGTTAGCAGCACTTGGCGGTATTTTCGCGAAGTCTGGCGTTGGACAAGTTGTTTCTGATTTAGTCGGACAAGTGTTACCGACAGAGTATCCATTCGTTGCTGTTATGGCCTATTGTTTAGGAATGATGCTATTTACAGTCGTAATGGGGAATGCATTCGCAGCATTTGCCGTTATTACTGGAGGAATTGGCTTACCTTTAATTGTGCAAATGCACGGAGGAAACCCAGCAATTATGGCAGCATTAGGTATGTTTGCTGGATATTGCGGAACGCTGCTTACTCCAATGGCAGCAAACTTTAATATCGTACCTGCGATGCTTTTAGAACTGAAAGATAAAAATGCAGTCATTAAAGCACAAGTACCAATTGCTCTTTCAATTTTTATTATAAATATGTTTATTATGTACGGCCTTGTATATCGTTTCTAATTAGGAGAGTGAAACTATGAAAACAGTATTAGTAACAGGATTTGATCCGTTCGGCGGAGAAAGTATCAATCCAGCTTGGGAAGTCGTAAAAAGTTTGCATGAAAAAACAATCGGAGAGTACAAGATTATTAGTAAACAAGTTCCAACCGTATTTCATAAATCAATAAGAGTATTAAAAGAGTATATAGAAGAGTTGTCGCCTGAAATGATTATATGTATTGGACAAGCTGGGGGCAGACCAGATATTACGATAGAGCGTGTAGCAATTAATGTTGACGACGCAAGAATTGCTGATAATGAAGGAAATCAGCCGGTGGATATGCCGGTTGTAGAAGAAGGACCTAATGCGTATTGGTCTACACTTCCGATGAAAGCAATCGTGAAAAAACTTCGTGAAGAAGGTATACCATCATCTGTTTCACAAACGGCAGGTACATTCGTTTGTAATCATTTATTCTATGGTCTCATGCACGAACTAGAGAAACATGATAAGAAAATAAAAGGTGGATTTATTCATATTCCGTTCTTACCAGAGCAAGCGAGCAATTATCCAGGTCAACCGAGTATGTCACTTTCTACTATTAGTAAAGGTATACAATTAGCAGTTGAGATGACAACGGAAATAGAAGTGGATATTGTAGAATGTGGTGGCGCGACGCATTAAGTAAAATGAATTGTACAACACCTATTGTAAACAACTGGTATAATAAGTATAGGAATATACATAGAGGTGATTTTTGTGCAATTTGAAGAAGTACGTTCAATTTTAGAAAAAGCGAAGAAAATTACAGTGTTAACAGGTGCTGGTGCAAGCACAGAAAGTGGAATCCCTGATTTTCGTTCAGCAAATGGATTATATGCTGATGCGAATGTAGAGATGTATTTGTCGAGAGGCTATTATAATAGAAATCCGAAAGAGTTTTGGAAGCATTATAAAGAAATCTTTCAAATTAATACGTTTCATCAATATAAACCAAATCGCGGGCATCGCTTTTTAGCGGAGCTAGAAGAACAAGGGAAAGACATAACGATTTTAACGCAAAATATTGATGGTTTGCATCAAGTAGGTGGTAGTAAACATGTAATTGATTTACATGGAACACTTCAAACTGCGCATTGTCCGAAGTGTAAAACGGGATATGATTTACAATATATGATTGATCATGAAGTACCGCGTTGCGGGAAGTGTAATTTCATTCTAAACCCAGATGTTGTTTTATACGGAGATACACTGCCTCAATATCAAAATGCGATAAAACGTTTATATGAAACAAATGTACTTCTCGTAATGGGAACGTCATTAAAAGTACAGCCTGTCGCTTCATTCCCAGAAATCGCAAAGAGAGAAATAGGCGCAACAACAATTTTAGTAAATGAAGAGTTAACAGGGCAAGAATACAATTTTGATTTTGTTTTTCAAAATAAGATTGGTGAATTTACCAAAGGGTTATCTTCGATTAAATAAGTTTTTGTTTTCGTAAAGAAACTGAGGTGAATGATGTCTACCTCAGTTTTTTTTGTATGAATTATATTCATGTTATTGCGTATAAGGGGAATGGTAATAAATAGGATGAGAAAAACAAAAACTGAAAATTAAATCTTTTATTTCTTTTGTAATTAATATAAAATTCTATATATAGCATATAAATAAATTTAATACATAATGATTTTTGCGCAGAAATGTTAATAGAATGAAGCGAGGGAGCAAAATGAGACAGAAAAAGGAGAAACAGAAACAGTCGAAAAAGAAAAAGACTCATATTCCGTTTCGGTTAAATGTACTATTTTTTATCGTTTTTCTTTTATTTTCAGCTATTATTATTCAATTAGGTAAAGTACAAATCATTGACGGAGAAACGTATCGAAATGAAGTGAATAAAAAGGAAGATGTAACGGTGAGTACTCCAGTTCCGAGAGGGAAGATGTTTGACCGGGAAGGGAAAGTTATTGTAAATAATAAACCGTTACGAACTGTTACATATACGAAGATGAAAGGAGTGGACTCAAAAGAGGTTTTAATAGTGGCAAGAAATTTAGCGCAGCTAATTGAAATGCCGCAAGAAGATATGGACAAGTTAACAGAGACAGATAAAAAAGACTTTTGGATGCAGTTAAACGAAAAACGTGCAGCAACAAAAGTAACGAAAGAAGATGAGAGTAAATTTAGGAAACAGGAAATAGAAGGGAAAGACTTAGATAAGAAAGTAGAAGAATTGAGACGAGAAAGAATTACACAAGAAGAACTAAACGAGCTTTCGAAAGAGGATATAGAAGTACTAGCAATTAAAAGTAAAATGAATGCGGGATATAAAATGACGCCACAAATCGTCAAAAAAGATGTAAGTCAAAATGAATATGCAGTAGTGAGTGAAAGATTATCGAGCTTGCCAGGCGTAGATACGACTGTGGATTGGGAGCGCGAATATCCAAATGACAAAATACTACGTTCTGTACTTGGTAGTGTTTCTAGTGAAAATGAGGGATTACCAAGGGAGCAATTAGACTATTATTTAGTACGAGATTATAACAGAAATGATCGTATTGGTAAGAGTTACATCGAAAAACAATACGAAGATGTGTTACATGGAACGAAAGAACAGTCTAAAAATATTACTGATAAAGCTGGAAATATTATTCGGACTGAAAAAGTGACAAAAGGAAAAAGTGGAAATAATTTAATGCTAACAGTTGATATGGATTTGCAGAAAAAAGTGGAGGAAAGTCTTGAAAGGAATTTAAGGGCATTTCATTCTTCTGAACCGATGATGGATCGTGCATTCGTCGTTATGATGAATCCGAAAAATGGTCAAATTCTATCATTAGCAGGAAAGAAAATTGTAAATAAAGACGGCGGTATGCAAATAGAAGACTACGCTTTAGGAACGATGATAAGTTCTTACGAGTTAGGATCAACGGTGAAAGGAGCTACGGTATTAGCGGGATATCAAACAGAAGCGATTAAGCCATATACGCATTTCTTTGATGCACCAATGTACTTTAAAGGAAGTTCGAAGCCGAAGAAATCGTGGAAAGACTTTGGAGATATTGATGATTTAAGAGCATTGCAAGTTTCATCCAATGTCTACATGTTTAATACGGCGTTAAAGATTGCGGGGATTGATTATGTACCAAATAATCCACTAGATATTAAACAAGAAGCGTTTAATAAAATGCGTTATTACTTTAGACAATTTGGTTTAGGTGTACCAACCGGTATTGACCTTCCAAATGAATCGATTGGTCAAATGGGTAGAACCGATAATATACCTGGTTTTTTACTTGACTATGCGATTGGGCAATATGATACATATACGCCGCTGCAGCTTGCGCAATATATGTCAACGATTGCAAATGGTGGTTACCGAATGAAACCACAAATTGTACAAGAAATTAGAGAGCAACCAAATGGACCAGAGGAAGTCGGGAAAGTTATGCAATCGATGGAACCAGTCGTGTTAAATCGAGTGGATATGGATCTTTCATATATAAATCATGTGAAAGAAGGGTTTAGAAGAGTTTTCCAAGAGGTAGATGGGACCGGTGCTGGAACTTTTAAAGGTTTACCGTATAAACCGGCTGGGAAAACAGGAACAGCAGAAACAGTGTACGGTGGAGAAAGTGATATTGGAAGAGATGAAAACAATTATCGAAAAAAATGTTATAATTTAACTCTCGCCGGGTATGCGCCATATGATGCTGATCCGGAAGTTGCTTTTTCTGTTGTTGTGCCATGGGTAAATAATGATAAATCAGGTATTAATTCTGCAATTGGTAAAGAGGTTTTGGATGCATATTTTGATTTAAAAACGCAGAGATCGGGTGTAAGTCCAGTCCCAGTAACACAATAGCCGAGTGAGGCACAGTAAAAAATTCAAATTGTAGTATATCACTGCGCAAATGAACAGGTGCAGTGATATATTTTTGAGTTAAAAAGTGTTTTGATAAGGTGGGAATGGATATGAAAGAGGAAAATAAGAGAGGTTGGGGAAAGTACATACTATTTATATTTGTCCTAGTAGTAACGTACCAGTCTTTCACTTTATGTAAAGTGGAAGGAAAATCAATGCAGCCAACTTTACATGAAGAAGACTACGTATTTGTAAATAAAGCTGCGGTACATTTTTCTAGCTTACAGCACGGAGAAATCGTCATTATTAAGGAAGAGGATGAGTCGAAATATTATGTGAAACGTGTAATAGGGCTTCCTGGTGACGTAATTAACATAACGAATGGAACTGTATACGTAAATGACAAAAAGCAAGATGAACCTTATATAAATAAAGATTTATATAACAATACACAAGTGTTTTATAATTTTCAAAAGACAAAGATTCCGCCAAATAAGTTATTTGTAATGGGAGACAATCGTGAACAAAGTAAGGATAGTCGAAATGGTTTAGGATATATTGAAGAAGATAATATAATAGGAAAAGTGGAATTTGTGTACTATCCTTTTTCGAAAATGAAAATACTAGACTAGTTTAGTCTAGTTATTTTATTTTCTTCAAAAAACCATTCGGATTAAATGATATGAAAAATTTATGCTTTGTCTCATCTACTATGAAATTATTATTTTTTGTTAAAAATTCTTCCACAGCTTCCATCGGACCAGGGCCCCAATCAGGAAGAATAGGATTTCCGTTAATACATGTATCCTCGACGATCATGTAGCTACCAGTAGTTACAATTGATTTATATAATTGCAGTTCTTTTAATACATGTTCTTTACTATGATCGGAATCTAAAATAACTAAAATCACATCATCAGGTTTGCGCATACTTAATATTGATTGGACGGCCTGTACAGAAACAGATGAAGCTGTTAAATACGTAATTCGATTATGGGATGGCCGATTTGGTTGCGGAGTTATATCGATAGTAAGTACGTGACCTTTTCCTATTAAATCTAGAATAGAAGCTAAATAAAGTGCGCTACCACCATGGAAAGTCCCGCATTCAATAATTAAATTCGGTTGTAAGTCGTAAATAATTTCTTGATATAAGAAAAGGTCAGAGGGAAGTTTGCAAATGGGGACACCGAGCCAGTTTGTACCGTTTGGCCATACATTGCTATCATAAAAGCATTTTAAAAATTCATTTCCTATGTTATCGATGTTGAATTCTCCTTTCTCAAAAGGATTCTTTCGTTGGACGTAAAGTGTTTACGTATGAAAGTTGTACTGTATATTATGTGAGGAGCAATGACAAGGAGAGTGTTTTTACGTGGAAATGATAAGAATTCCTCATGTAGAAAATGAATTGCTTACAGAAGAGGATGTAAAAGAAAGGAAATGACGATATGTATAAGTACACAATTTGCTTCATTAGAAAAGGGGATAACATACTCCTTTTAAATAGAAACAAGAAGCCAACAATGGGAATGTGGAATGGCGTTGGAGGGAAAATTGAGGATAATGAAACTCCATATGAAGGAATAATTAGAGAAACGTTTGAGGAAACGGGTATAGAGCTTCCAAGTGTAACGTATAAAGGGAATGTTATCTTTCAAGATAAAGACGATCCTCAGGGTAGTGAGGGGATGTATGTATTCCTTGCTGAGCTACCAGTAGGAGTACATATTGACACACCATTAAGTACGGCTGAAGGAATATTAGAATGGAAGTCAATTGATTGGATATTAGATGGTGATAATAGAGGTGTAGTTAGCAATTTGCAAAGATATTTACCGACATTATTAAGTGAGGACAACAATTTAGAGCATGTATTCACATATGATAATCGGAATATTATTGATTACAAAACTACACTTTTGATAGAAGATAATACGAAAAAACGATATGAAAAATATCTCGTTTCTCAATAAGAGAAGACACGTTAAAATACAAAGAAAAAGCCAAATTCCAATAAAGAATTTGGCTTTTTTGTAAGGAATGCTAATTCAAGTTTTACTCTACATAATTCGCTTTTATAATAAAACGATGTTGCTTCACATCGAAATATCCTTTTTGTAAGATGATTTCATGTATGCGATATAATTCCTCATAATACCTTTCTACTGTAAAATCAGGAATTTGCCACGGAATTGCTTGCAAGTAATAGACAACAGCACCGACATCATAAAAACGCTGAAGAGGGAATTCTTCTTTCGCTTCTAAAATAGTAAATCCATTTTTCCTCAATTCACTACATGCCGTTTCGAGTGACCAACTTGAAAATTCGCTATTCAGCGGTGTGCCAAACTGCTCATTCAGTTCCGCACAATCAAGACCACCGACTTGTTGTGTAAGAAATGTTCCATTGATGGAAAGACTTCTTTTCACTTCAGAAGCAGAATAGGATTCATGTTGATTCACAATTAAATCAAACTGACCATCTTGAAATGGTAAAGCAGTATCATCAGTCACTTCTACGACTATAACTCCTAAAGGTTCTAATTTCTTTCGTGCAATTGGGACATTCGGAGCATAGCCCTCAGTCGCATAAATAGTTGACGGGAACGGTTGTAACATAGATAAAAACTCTCCGCCACCAGTCCCCATATCTAGCATTGATTTTGCACGTTGCATAAGCTGGAAAGCAGTGCTACCGTATGACCATGATAGGGGCTCGCTATTCATACGGCCAGTTTCTGAAATGAAAGAGAAATCCCAGCCGCTAAAGTTAGTCTTTGCACTTTCTAATAGTGCTGAAAATAATGGATCACGTTTCATATTGTTGTCCTCCTATTTCGTTAATAAATGATATAGTAAGAAAAGAAAAAGGGAGGACCTCTTATTAAAGTGGAACGGTTTTATGTTTCGTGTTCGAATAGATTCATATAAATTAGCTCCTTGCGAGAATGGTTATTTATATATTCGGGAGTATCGAGTGAAAATCCTTTGGAATTATAAGGGAAGGCAGTTGTTTAATGAAAAATTGGATGAAGTTTACAGACAAAGAGAGCGATCAAATATGGGATAGGGTATATAGTGATTTTGAGTTTTCACCAAGTATTTCTATATTCCCATCATTTAAGGTGCCAAGTCCTTTTGTGACATATGATATTTCTCATTGCTTTGGAGAATCGGTAGATTTAAATGTATATGACGACCTGGAAGAAAAAGCATTACTAGTTTTTAAAGAGAATACAGTATCGGATGAATATATAATGGCACTTGATTGGCAACATGAATGTTACTGGGTAAATCCACATTTAAAGTTTGATAGAAATGAATTTGATGAGTGGACAATCCCGATTTTTCCAAATGGAGATTATTATTTCTTTATTCAGAAGGACTTTAAGTGGGGGTATTTAGGCCATCCTTGGGAGAAGAGTATAACGATATTTGGAAAAGAATTAATAGAGAGTTTTGAACAACGTAAGCCAGAAATGTTTCAAAATATTTTAAGGCAGGGATAATGTTTTAAAGAGAAAAAACGCTTATACTTCATTTTTGAAGTATAAGCGTTTTTGTTTAAAATACTTAAAAACAAAAATCTTTTGGTAAAGTGCCACTTTTTATCATCGTTCTTAATCCATGTTTCATAATCAAAGGATTAACAGGATGGTCTTTATCGAGTAATTGTTGCAACCATTGAAAAACGAGTTCGTTATCTTCTTTCGTAATATCATTAATGTGATTGGCTACAGATTTTTGAACATACTTAGAAGGGTCATTCATTAATGGCTCAAGAAGCTTTAAATTATTTCTGAAGTCACCTTTCAGAGCTCCTATTTTTTTTGCCCAAGGAAGTCTTGGTCTAGTACCTTCTGAAACTAATCTCCTAATGTGGCTGTTTTCATCACGTAACCATTGCTGCAATATGTCCAAGGTGTCCTCATAGTATTTTTCAAGATAAGGACGAATAGCATATTCAGCAGTATTTCTCTTTGTTATTTCATACATTGCGTGGAACGAGGATTCAAAATCGTTAAGCCCATATTTTTCAACGTATTTTGCAATAGGCATGTACATATAACCATTTGTAAATGTGCCTACTTCTGTAGTATTTTCTGGTCCCAATGTTTTCAGTAATATATGTATTGCTTCATTAAAATCTTTTTGTAATGTATTGTGTAATTCATCTGCTATTACTTCTATACGTTGCTTTAACTCTAAATTTTCAACTTTACATGTCACGGTAGATACAAAGTTTCTTTTAGAGAAATTAGGATCGTGTTTACAAATAGAATCAGCTATTTTTTCTGCTAATTCTTCGCTGAATAAAAATTTTAATGGAACATATTTGCCCATTTTTTCACCCCATTGGTCGGATAAAAACAATGTTTATTTTTTAATCGACAATCCATACACCAAAGTCTCATTAGGAGTCGTAATACTAAAACCTGTCGTCTTATAATCAAGTTTTAATGTACCACCAGTGTAGTCTTTCGTGAATGAGTCCATTTGTACAATAAGCATTTCATCTTCATATACAACATCATCCGCATTATATGTATCCCAAATTAAATCAACATCAACGAAAATGCTACAAGAGTTTGTCATTGTCCCTCTAATGCGAATAATCTTTTTGTCTTCACGTTCTAATCTATGTATAGCAGCTTTTGCTTCATCAGTAATACGAATGTTCATGTAATCCCAACCTTTAAGTGTATTTACTTTATTATTGCAAAAAGATAAGAAATAGGGAAGTAAATGGGATTGTAATAAAAAAACGAGCAAACAATTTGTTTGCTCGTTTTTCTATACTTTATTCTATTTCAGTTCACATTTATCAAGTGGAATGACTTTCGTTTTCTTAGTAAATTTATATCCTAACCATAGTACTAAGAAGAGTGGTAAACCGATGTAAGAAACGAGTACACCGTTCCAGTCGATAGATGCTCCTGTAAATGCTCCGTAGTTTTGGCCTAAAATAACGATAACACAAAGTGCAAATGCAAAGATTGGACCGAACGGGAACCATTTCGCTTGATATGGTAAATCTTTCAAATCTTTCCCTTGTGCAATATAGGCTTTTCGGAAACGGTAATGACTAATAGCAATCCCTACCCAAGCAATAAATCCTGACATCCCAGAAGCATTTAATAACCAAATGTATACAACACCGTCACCGAATAAAGAAGCGATGAAAGCGACGCTACCAACTACTGATGTTGCGATTAATGCGTTAACAGGGACACCACGGCTATCTAATTTGCCTAAGAATTTAGGTGCTTTTCCTTGGCGAGCTAAATCCCAAAGCATACGAGTTGATGCATACATTCCAGAGTTACCAGCAGAAAGTACTGCAGTTAAAATAACAGCGTTCATAACAGAAGCAGCGAAGGCAACGCCCGCTTTTTCAAATACAAGTGTAAATGGACTTACTGTAACATCACTTGCTGCAAGGCTTTCAGTCGTATAAGGAATTAATAAACCGATAACGAGAATTGCTAAAATGTAGAATAATATAATACGCCAAAAGATAGAACGAATTGCTTTTGGAATATTGCGTTCTGGATCAGCAGTTTCACCAGCAGCTACTCCTAATAATTCAGTTCCTTGGAATGAGAAACCAGCAGCCATAAATACACCGATAATTGCCATGATGCCGCCATTAAATGGTGCATCTGCAACAGTGAAGTTTTTAAAGCCGACAGCTTCGCCGCCCATAATTCCAAAAATCATCATAAAACCGACAATTAAAAAGATAATAATAGTAACTACTTTAATAAGTGCGAACCAATATTCAGATTCACCAAAACCTTTAACAGATAAATAGTTTAAGAGAAAAATAATAGCTAAACAAAGTCCACTCCAAATAAGAGAAGGGGTATCTGGGAACCAAAATTTCATAATTAATGTTACGGCTGCTAGTTCGGCAGCGATCGTAATCGCCCAGTTATACCAATAGTTCCATCCAAGTGCAAAACCAAGTGATGGATCAACAAATTTTGTTGCATAAGTGCTAAAAGAGCCAGTAACAGGCATGTAAGCTGCGAGTTCTGCTAAGCTTGTCATTAAAAAATAAACCATAATTCCAATTGCGGCATATGCGACTAATGCACCGCCAGGACCAGCTGAATGGATAACACCACCACTGGCAAGAAATAATCCGGTACCGATTGTACCACCGAGAGAAATCATCGTAAGGTGACGAGATTTTAATCCGCGTTTTAATTCACCTTGTCCTTGTGTAGTTTGCGTTTTAGAGGTAGATTGATTTGTTGCGCTATTCATGTTCAACACTCCTTTTCTTGTAGGTTAGGAAGGAGCGGGGGAGAAAAATACAAAAAACCGCCAAAGGAATTAGGCGGAACGTTTCACAAATAACCACCCCATCATACCCTTCCGTTAAGATAGCACACCACGTTTACACGGTAATTTTGTAAACGTGACAGTTCTGTTCCTTTCGGAGACAGCCCCAGCTCATATTTCCAGAGAAGAAATATAAACTTCGGCAACTTTTCCTTTCAAACGGAGTCAATGACATTCGCTGTGTCTCGTCCATTTTACTTTTAAAAGTCGCAACCTCTACCTCATCGGATTGATGAGGATTTATATATTGCTAAGATATTTAATATATGGCAATTGTAATGACTTTCTGAATATATTGCAAGGAATTTTGTTAGGAAAAGTCAAAAAATATCGGTTATTGTATAGGAAACGCTTGCATAACTCCACCCGAACCTACTATTATGTAGCAATAAGCAAAGAAAAAATTGTTATACAAATGTTTCGCAAAAAACATTGAAAAACCCTTTAAAATTAAAAGAAAATTCAGAAAATATAATTCGACATAACTACTAAAAGGGGATTATTCCTTAAATTCGTTTCAAAGAATAAGTATAAATCCGGTAAATAGAATGAATATTCTTTTTATTTCTGATAAAATTGAGGTATTGTTTAATTGAAAAGGGGATATCATTATGAAATTAGAAACGGAAAGATTACATATAGTACCGTGTACAGAAGAATGGATTCAAATTGCGAATAATCAAGGATACAATAGTGGCCCACATATTGTAGGGCATATAGAAAATGTGAAACGAGATGTGGCTTCATTACCGTGGGGACCGTGGTATGTTATTCGGAAAGAGGATGATGTTGTTCTAGGTGATATAGGATTTAAAGGGAAACCGAATGAGCAACATACAGTAGAAATTGGTTATGGATTTATTGAGAAATATTGGAATAAAGGGTATGCAACAGAAGCAGTTAGTGAATTAATGAAATGGGCTTTTCAAACAGGGGAAGTGGAAATGATTATAGCGGAGACACTCCTTGATAACTATAGCTCCATTCGTGTATTAGAGAAATTACATATGAAAAGAGTAAATAGTACTGAAACGATGGTCAATTGGAAAATAGAAAAATAAAAAATACCGCTCGAAGTAAATCGGGCGGTATTTTTTATGATTATGGCAACATTTGTTTTTGATCTGCCGGGTATCCAATTGTTGAATGTTTCGAATGGTTACGAACAGCAATAAAAATAGAGATAATAACGATAAGGCCAACTGCAACGTAAGAAAGTGTAATAATAGTTGGATCAACTTTAAATGATGTAAGTAATGTACGTATATTCGTAAAGATAATAAGTCCGCCAACGAGTACGCCAAGTAAATGAGAAGGAACGATGCGTACTAACCATGCGGCGATTGGTGCGGCAACAATACCACCAAGCATGAGGGCAAATACCCAAACCCAGCTTATTTGTTCCCAACCAAGTGAGATGAAAAAGCCGATTGTTGCAGCGAGTGAAACGGGAAATTCGCTCGTATCTACAGATCCAATAACTTTTCTAGCATCATTTCCTTTTGCAAGTAGAACAGGTGTCGTAATAGGTCCCCAGCCACCACCGCCAGTTGAATCAACGAATCCTGCGAACAGACCGAGTGGTACAAGTTGTTTAGCAGACATACGCTTATTTGAAGAAACAATTTGTTTTTGAATGATGAATCGTAATAAAATATAAACCCCTAAAGTAAATAAAAATAAGGAAATGTACGGTTTAATTACATCGCCAGGTAAATTACTTAAAAAACATGCCCCAATAAATGCGCCAATTGCCCCTGGTAATGTAAGTCTGGAAACTGTATATTTATCAACGTTTCCAAATTTGATATGAGATGCACCAGAAGCGGCGGTTGTAACGACTTCAGCTAAATGAACTGATGCGGAAGCTACAGCTGGTGCGATACCAAACATTAATAATAGTGAGGTAGACGTTACCCCGTACGCCATACCAAGTGCACCATCGATCAATTGAGCGAAAAATCCAATAATAGCAAAGACAATTAATTTCTGCATAAATAATCCCCCTGTAATAATAAATGAAAAAGACACTTTTCCCGTATGAGAAAAGTGCCTTTGGTTTTTCCAATCAGCAATAATTAAATTTGTTTCATTATAATACATATTAATCGTATAAATCAACTTGGTTTTAAAGTTTTTTGAATTGAACGAAAGAAAAATAAAATATACAATAAAAGGATGGAGAGAAAGGGGAGGAAGACTATGTTAGCATTTGATCATCTCGTTCACGCAGTACATTGTACACCGGAGGAAGCGGCAAAACAAATGCAGGAGCATGGATTTCATACTGCATTAGGCGGAGAGCATACGACTTGGGGTACTTGGAATAGTTTATGTTATTTTGATTTATCATATATAGAATTTTTAGCAGTTCAGCATGAAGAAAAAGCGAAAGAAGCGGAAAATCCATTAGTACAAGAAACAGTGGTGAAATTAAAAAATGGAGAAGGGATGCTACAAATCGCAATTCGAACAGATGCAATTGAAGAACTAGCAGTTAAATTTAATAAGCACGGCTTACATACGATAGGACCATTTGAAGGGAAACGGATGAGAAAAGATGGCCGGCTTTTAGAATGGAAAATGTTATTTGTAAAGCAAGAAGAGAATGGACCGAAATTACCATTCTTTATACAGTGGAATGAAACGGATGAAGAAAGAAGAAATGATTTACGTAAAATAGGGACGATTGCTGAACATCAAAACAAAGTAGAAGAAATTGAAACGATTCATTATGCGGTGAAAAATGTTCGAGAAACGGTGCAGAAATGGAAAGAAGTAATGGGACTAACAGTAAGTGCAGTTATAAGAAATGAAGAGTGGAATGCTGAATGTCAAAGCGTATCGTTTGGAAATATTAGCGTACAATTTTGTGAACCGATTGGGGAAGGGCTAGTGCAAGAACGCCTAAAGAACCAGGGTGAATATCCTTTTGCAGTGGAATTTAAAGGAGAAAAGAAACGAGAGCATGAAGTGTTAGGTAGTTTGTTCGTATATTGATAGAGGTGAGTTTTGTGGAAGAAATGTTAAGAGAGATAGAAAGAAAACTAGAGTGGTCACGTATTGTAAAATGTACAGCAATTACAAAAGGTTTTTCACACGAAGAGAAGTATAAAATTGACCTAGAGAATCGAGAAACTTATTTTGTAAAAGTGTGTGATTCTTCTAATTATGAACGAAAACAAGAAGAATATATGTATATGAAACAATTGGAGTTATTACATATTCCAACGCCGAAGTTAATTCATTTCATAAAACTTGAGGAATTAAATAAATGTGTTCAAGTATTTGAATGGGTCCAAGGTGTAAATGGAGAAGAGAGTTTAGGTAAGTTATCGGTGAAAGAGCAGTATAAAGCAGGAAGAAAAGCAGGAGAAATATTAAAGAGAATTCACTTGATAGAAAGAGAAAGTGCAAGTAATAAATGGGAAATATCTAGGTGGAATAAGTATGAAAGGTACATGGAGGCATTAGCAGATTATGAGGTGAATTTTCTGGATTTGAGGCTAGTATTAACCTTTGTAGAAAATCATAAAGACTTATTGAAAAATCGGCCTATCACATTTTTACACGATGATTACCACCCAGCAAATAGTATGATTCATAATAATGAATTTATCGTTATCGATTTTAGTGGATATGATTTTGGCGATCCAATACACGATTTTTATAACGTAGCGATTTTTACTACAAGAATAAGCAAACCATTTGCGGTCGGACAAGTTCACGGTTATTGCGGAGGTGAACCGTCACCCCATTTTTGGAAACTGTATTCATTATATGCAGCGATGACATTCCCAGCAGATATCGTATGGACAAACCGAAGCACGCCACACTTAGTAGATGATATGAAAGAGAGATTGAACCGAATTATAGAAGATCATAATCATTTTTCATCTTATATTCCAAAATGGTATCAATCACAACATGAGGATATAATAAACAACAAATAACGGAGGGATTCATTTGGATAAAATTGCGGTAATTTCAGATATACATGGTAATATTCCGGCATTAGAATCAGTACTGAAAGATATTAAATTAAGAGGAATTGAACGTATTATTTGTCTTGGAGATTTAGTAGGAAAAGGTCCGCATTCTAGCGAAGTAATTGAAATCGTTCGTAAAGAATGTGAAGGAACCGTAATGGGAAACTGGGATGATTTCATTACAAAACCGACTGAATTTGAAGTGTTAAAATGGCATCAAAAACAACTGTCAGAAGAACAAAATGAGTATTTAAGAAGCTTACCATTTTCAATTGAATTTTTTATGAGCGGCAAACTCATTCGTATGTTCCACGCTTCACCGAGAAGTTTGTATGAAAGAATTCAACCACACGCTTCAAGAGAAGAGCGTGTTAGTATGTTCGAAAATAGTGAGTTGACAGAGAATATAGAAGGGGAAAGAAAACCAGATGTTGTTTGCTACGGTGACGTTCATCAAGCATACGTTCAAAATTTTAGGGGGAGAACGTTATGTAATGCTGGTAGCGTAGGAAATCCACTTGAAATTACGCAAGCTTCCTATTTAATTTTTGAAGGAACTTACAATGAAAAAGAAGCAGCGAGCTTTTCCATTCAACTCGTACGTGTACCGTATGATATTGAATTAGCAATTCGATTAGCAGAAGAGCTCGATATGCCAGAAATTGAGGAGTATAAGCAGGAGTTACGAACTGCTTTGTATCGAGGGTTTAAGGCGAAGTAAGGAATATGTAAAGCAATAAAAATAAATCAACTTTTTGACAAATAATATCGACTTACCTACAAATAGTGACCAAAGATATTTACTATAATTGTATTATGTGAACTGGATTAGGGAGGGAATATAATGAGTCGCCAAAAACGAATGAAAGAAATCGCTGATCATATTTTAACGTTAAATTTAACTCATCCAACAAGAGTTGGAGTGAGTGGTATTACAGCTTCAGGAAAGACAACATTTGCAAACGAACTAGCGGAAGAAATAAAAAAACGAGGAGTATCAGTAACACGCGCCAGCATTGACGATTTTCATAATCCGAGAGTAATTCGATATGCGCAAGGAAAAGAATCCGCAAGAGGGTATTACGAAGATGCACACGATTATACAGCTTTTAAAGAAAGGCTATTAAAGCCTTTAGGACCTAACGGGAAGTTACAGTATGAAACGATTTCTCATAACTTAATATCGGACATGCCTGTACATAATACGCCGCTAGTGGCGCCGCCAAATATGGTGCTAATAGTAGATGGAACATTTTTATTGAAAAAAGAAATTGAGTATCTATTTGACTATGAAATTTTCGTAGATACAGATTTTGAGATTGCGAGAAAACGTGGTGCAGAGCGTGAGACTGAGGCTTTTGGAAGTTATGAAGAAGCAGAGAAAATGTTTATAAACAGATATCATGCGGCTTGTAAGATGTATATAGATGAGCATAATCCGAAAGAATGTGCGAATGTTATATTTCAGAATAGTAATTTTGATGATCCGGTAGTTGTATTTAAAGGAATTTAAAATCGTTTATATAACAAAAAGTTCGTGAGAGGGGATGTGTTGGGTGGATAAAAAAGATAATCCGAACGATTGGCCTGTATGGGCGAATGAGTCAGTAGAGATAGTTAATGCAAAACCTGATTGGCAAGATAAAGGCCGATATGAAGAACAGCAACTTTATGAACTGCTTGCTCCTCTCGGTATAAGAAAAGTAATACATATAGGCAGTACATCCATACCTGGTTTACCTGCAAAACCTATCATTGATCTAATGGCTGAAACAGAATCATTTGATAGAGTGCTTGATATTTCAGCAAAATTGGCTATATATGATTGGCATTATGTAGGCCCGGAATTAGATGAAAGACTTTGGAGAAGGTTCTTTGTGAAAGTTAAGAATAATAGGCGTGCAGCTCATCTGCATTTGATGATTAAAGGAACTGAACGATGGGAGCAACAACTTTTATTTCGTAACCGCTTACAAGAAAATCCACAATTAGTTTATGATTATTCAAATCTAAAGCAAGAGTTAGCTAAAAGGTTTAACCAAGATAGAGAAGCATACACAAAAGCTAAAACAGAATTTATTAAACAAGTTCTAAAATGATTCGAATTTTGATTGTAACTACGTTTGAATACAAATGAAAAAACATACTTTATTTTAAAACCTAAACTTACATGAAATGCATGTAAACAAAGTGAGAAGCTTTGGTGTTCCAATGTATTTCCTTTTATTTCTCAGGAGAAATTTTATATAATTGAATCAACTTCATAGAAGGATAGATACATAGTGAAAACGATTTTAGAAATCTACTTAATTTTATGAAATGAATTGCAGGGAGATAAGGTAAAAGGGGAAATATAAAAAATCTTTAAAAGGGGATAGAAAATATAATGATGGAAGTACAAGAATTAAAAGCAGAATTACAACAAATTCAAAATAATAATTATGCTGTGCCAGAAGATGTAGATGCATATCCATATGCACAGTGGATGCTAGATTATATCGGATCACCTGATGCTGAATTACGTGATGATTTGATTTATAGTACGCTTCACAAATGGATTACAAATGATGTATTTAGACAAAAAGAATTACGAGGATTAATGTTACAAGCGATTAGTCCTGATTATTTATTTTATAAAATTGGTGAAAAGGGCACAGATTCTGTATTTAAACGTGCGTTCTCCGTATTAATTCCGCCGCTTATTTTATCTGTTCATGAAAGAGAACCGCTGTTATCTGGAGAACAACTGTACAGTGTGGCAGAACAAATTCTGGAATATGTATATTTAGAAGAAGATGTAAGAGGTTACGTAGAAGGAAAAGGCTGGGCACACTCTACGGCACATGCGGCTGATGCACTAGATGCTTTAGCACGTACAATCCGAAATCGTGAGTTTTCATATGCAATACTAGCTGCTGTTCGTCAAAAAGTTCGTATGAATGACTACGTATACATACACTTTGAGGATGAGAGATTAGTAACGCCAATTATGTCGTTACGTAATCAAAATCTTTTAACTGAAGAAGAGTGGAGCAACTGGCTACATAGTATAGCAATTGTTGAAGAAATCCGAAATCCTCAGCATGCTATTTTAGTACAAAATATTAGATCTTTCCTAAGGAGTTTATATTTCATAGCTTTAGAGAAAGAGGGAAGTACTGCCTTTACAGACGATATATTGGAGACTTTGAAGGAATCGCGTAGGTATTAAAAATAGCATTTGAGTTAGAATATATGATTCAAAACTTATAATAAATAAAAATACATTTTGTTAAGAGCAAAGTACATAAAACCACGATCTTCCAAACATACTAATAAAATGTTTTGGAGGTGAGTTTTATGGATAAAAAAAACTTTGAAAAAGTTTATAATGATTATTTACATCAAGGAGAAGAACAAGCCCGATTGGAAGTAACTCAGGAAGTCGATTCAGGAGCAGAACAAATAGTTGCAGTTCGTAAAAATGATGAAGGTGATTTAATTGCTTTTAAAACAAGTAGTGGCAGAGAATTAGATTATATTACTGCTCTTGATGAAGCAAAATCAGGAAAGTTAGCTCATGTGGACGTATTTCATAAGTATGGCAGGGATATTATACGTAGTGAACCTGATGGTATGAAAGAAAATAACTTAGATAATTTACCTTCTTTTTAAACGGATAAGCCTCAAGAAGAGAATGTTCATTTTAATATTCTCTTCTTTTCTTTGCAAAACTTTTCCTACAAATAGAAGGTTTATTTCTAAAGTGAAATTACACTTTTAAAGAGCTCTCTAAATTTCTCTTTATCTTCTGCTGTAAATGGTTTTGGCCCCTTTGTACGCTTACCGCTTTTTCGAACCATTGCACTTAAATAACGTGTTTGTAATAGTTGGTCAATGTTTTCATTCGTATACTTATAGCCTTTATGGTGTAGAACGATACAGCCTTTCGCTAAAGCGAGCGAAGCTAGGCCGTAATCTTGCGTAACGATTAAATCTTCTTTTTTTGCTAACTGCATAATCCGATAATCCGCAGCATCTGCTCCAGAATCAACATAAATTGTTTCTACACCTGCAGGCTGCTTAGCATTAGAATAATGAGAAAAGCTAGTAACGAGGGTTACAGGGATTTCTGCATTCGTAGCTTCAAAAATAATCACATCTTTTACAGGACAAGCATCTGCATCAACGTAAATTTTCATTATTATCACTCCTAAAACTAGGTTCGAGTTGATAATAATGGTAGATTTAGGTTTTGTCAAATGGGGAATTTGTATTTCGACTTACAAAAATTGTATATATTAAAAAATATATGCTAACATATAGTTGATGGAATGATAATAATTTTCAGAAAGAAGGAATTGAATGATTTATAAAGCAGATAACAATGTAAGGGAAAAGTTAGTTGAGATGTTTGATGATTTTGATAGTACTATTGTACTTTCATATCTACAAGGGCATATGGGAAGTGCATGGGTAGACAATCTTGAAAATCCAACTGTTGCTCAAATAACTGTAGGGATTTTTGTGTTTTATGCTGGGAATCCAAATGTAGAAGAAGCGAAAGAGTTACTATACAATCTTCCTGATTTTACTCTCGCTATTGTTGATTCGAATGAATGGAAAGAACGGATAGAGGCTATACATAAAGGATCAATTGAGAAGTTTAAAAGATTCAGATTTAATAAGAACCCTGACGATTTAGATAAAGGATACATACGGGATCTATTGTCTACTTTACCTCAAGATTACGAAGTGAAAAGAGTCGACAAAAATATAGCAAAGTCTTCGTCATTCCATGCACTCTCAGAAGATTTTATAAGTCAGTTTGATTCAATCGATGATTTTATTGATAGAGGCGTAGGGTATGCTATTTTAAATAAAGGAAAAGTTGTTTCTGCGGCAACATCATTTAGTGTATATGATGATGGAATCGAGATTGAAATTGCTAGTCATCCTGAACATAGAAGGAAAGGTTTAGCCACAATTGTAGCATCTGCACTAATATTAGATTGTCTAGATAGAGGGAAATACCCTAGTTGGGATGGAGCAAATTCTGAGTCTGTTGAACTAGCAAAAAAGCTAGGCTACACTTTTAAAGAATCTTATGATACATATTTTATTGAAATAAAAAAATGAACCAATACAAGTACATAAACTAAAGTGTTGTTAGTTTATGTACTTAGTTAAAAATTAATTAAATTCTATTGACGATATTTAAGGATGCTACTCATTTTTCACAAACTAAAATAGCCTCACGCAAACGAGAAATACCGTCCTCAATTTGATCAATATTCACTTTCCCGTAAGATAAACGAATATAACCGTCTTTAGCACCGAAAATACTACCCGGCATAAAGGCAATTTCTTGTTTTAAGCTTTGCATAATGAGTTGTTTTTCGTTTATCGGTTCGTTTAATTTTCCCCATATGTATATACCACCGATTGGGCTTGAGAAAGAGATTTTATCGTGAAGTTGCTCGTTTAGGGCACGAACGATAATGTCTCTTTTTTCTGCTAGTTGTTTTCGTAACGGTACGATATGCGACTGAAATGGTACAGTTTCGAAAAATTGTTGTATAAGCCACTGCGGGAATATACTCATTCCTAATTCCATTTGGTGACGCGCATCTGATAATCGCTCTACGACAGACTGCGGAGCGACAAGCCAGCCAACTCGTAACCCTGGCGCAATCATTTTTGATAAGGAATGAACATAAATGACTGTTCCGTTTTCATCAATCGATTTTAAAGTAGGGCAAGGTTGTTTATTTTCTAACGTAAGTAAACTGGACGGGTCATCTTCAACGATTGCAATTCGTAAGTCCGCACAAAGTGATAAAAGTTTTTTTCTACGGTTTGGATGTAGCATTGTTCCCGTAGGATTTTGGAAATTTGGATTTAAAAAAATCATTTTAATACGATGTTTTCTATACAATTCCTGCACATCGTCTGGATTAATACCGTGTTCATCGACAGGTAATGGGAAAATACGAATACCTGCCGATTGGAATAATGGTAATGAGTAGCAGTGAGAAGGGCTTTCGAAAGCGACTGCGTCACCTGGATTTAATAAACATTGTACGATAAGGTGAAGTGCTTGCTGTGCACCAGATGTAATCATAATGGATTGTTCAGTCGCTTCAACTTTTAAATATTCCTTCATATATTTCACTACCGCTTGTCTTAGCGGGAGATACCCCTGGGGATGATCGTAACTTAATGACTGCGTTAACGGTTGTTCTCGCAAAATCGTTTGTAGTTGATCGTGAGGATAGAGGTTACAACCGAGCTCCCCGTTTGCAAAATCTATAATGTTGTCATTTTGTTGTACTTCCGCCCGAATATGGCGAAGTAACGGTAAGTTTGGTAAAAACGTGCCACCTTCTACGAAATTTCTCCAGTTCGGCGTTAAAGTTGGAGAAACACCCCACATATGTGTACTTACACGTGTACCTTTACCGGTCGTACTTTCTACAATTCCCATAGCACGTAGTTCATTATAAGCAGTCGTTACTGTACTGCGGTTTACATTTAACTGCGTAGCTAATTTCCGTTCGGAAGGGAGGAAGCTTCCTGGAGGAAGTTCTCCGTATGTAATACGTTTCTCAATAAAGTCAACAACTTGCTGATAAATTGGGATTTTACTGTCGTTATCTAGCTTCCACTCCATACAAACGCCTCCGCATATCTGATATACATTAAGTATAACAAATTGGCTGGGTAAAAAAACAGCCAATTGGACGGTGTTATATCCAGCCAATTTTACTATGCTAAATAGGGAAGGGGAGATTCGGATGAAACGATGGCAAATGGAATGGCTCCTAGTATCAGTAGCTTTAGTATGGGGAGCAAATTATACAATTGGAAAGTATGGCGTGGCATATATGTCATCCATTCAATTTAATAGTTTACGATTTTTAGTAGCATCTCCGGTATTATTACTTATTACATTTTTAATGGAACGCTCACTTCGCATTGAAAGAAAAGATTGGTTACGATTAGTAGCAGTCGGTATCGTTGGTACGGCAATGTATCAAACGATGTTTATGCTATCTGTAAAATATACTTCAGCAACGAACGCCTCATTATTAATTGCGATGTCACCTATTTTTACAGGGATATTAGCAGTATTGCACAAACAAGAACGTTTTTCGATGAAAGTACAAATTGGTTCAATAGTAGCGTTTATTGGTGCAGCATTCGTTTTATTAACAGGGCATACGGGAGGAGCTACATACGAGTATGCGTGGCTCGGAAATGTAATTGGATTAGTCGCAGCAATTGCGTGGGGATGGTATCCTATTTTAGCGCAACCACTTATCACAAAATACTCCGCAATGAGAGTCACATCATGGTCTACTTTAATTGGAATTGTACCTCTCGTTATATACTGTTTATTCAACGTAAATACATTAACGTGGCCAGTAGATACGCCAAGCTGGGGATCACTAGCATATTCAATCGTCTTTGCGACAATTTTCGGACTTGCAATGTGGTATGTCGGTATTAGTAAAATCGGTTCAACGAAAGTAATGGTTTATATGTATCTCGTACCATTGTTCGCAGTTATCTTTGCAGCTGTAACAATTGGAGAGCAAATCAATATGATGCAACTCGTTGGCGGACTAATTATCTTTATCGGTTTATATGTTGTAAAAAAAGGCGGAATCAAAAAGCCAGCTCTCAATTTGAAAAAAGTAAGTTAGTAGTAAAAATGATCTCTTTCATATAGAAGGAGATCATTTTTTATTTCGTAATAAAAGCGCTTGTTTAACAGCCCATTTTTGATGATCGTGAAGTAAATGTTCTATAGCAAGTGATGGAGACAGCCATTGTAAAATATGGTCTTCTTCATGAACTTCAACTTCATGTATCCTTTGTGCGATGTAAAAGAACCCGTCGTTTAAATAATATGTATCCTCTTTTTCGGCATAAAAATATCGTGCTGCATTACCGATATATTGATCCATTTCAACTGCCCATCCTAATTCCTCTAGTAGTTCACGATGTAAACATTCTTCTTTTGTTTCATTACCTTCCATACCGCCACCAGGTAAAAAGTAACGGTCTCCTTTTTGGATAACAGCAATCTTTGAAGAAGATGAATGAAAAATAATCGAATAACAACTAGGCCTTAATACATAATGAACGGTACATTTTTTCGAGCCAAACGTGAGTTTTGAAATCATAAAACACGACCTTTCTCTATAAAATACATAAAAGGAATATTAATACAAATGTAGAATTATATAAGTATAATCTTATAGGAGTGGAGTGATAACAACATGATAAATCGAAAATGTTCAAGGTGTAAAGAAATAACAGGTACAATACATGGTGGTAAAAAAATTAAGGAAGAATTTTTGTGTGAAGATTGTCTACAAAAAGGAATTGCGAGCGGGGAAATCGAATTATCACAAGTGGAAGAAGAACAAACTTCGTATCTTTCTATAAAAATATTAAAAATAATGAGTGTTATTTATTTAATAGTATCTATTATAACTGCTTTTTCTGCTGGAGCACTTATACAGGATCCAGGGCTTGGTGGAATATCATTTTCAATAACAGGTGCAGTTGGTGTTATGATAATTGGATCGATATTCCAGTCTGTTCTTGTATTTTCAGGTATTTGGGTATTCATTCTGTTAGTCGAAACGGTTATTAAAATATATGAAAAAATGAAGTGAGTGAGAGGGAGAAATACATGCGAGTAAGAAATATTCAAGGGGAAGATTATGTAAATATTCATTCTGTATTAAATGATTGGTGGGGCGGAAGAGATAAGGCTGCTATGTTGCCGAAGTTGTTTTTCGTCCATTTTCAAGAAACGAGTTTTATCATTGAAGAAGATGGAGAAACGTTAGGTTTCTTATGTGGATTTTTTTCACAAACGCATAAAGATGAAGCGTACGTTCATTTTATCGGTGTAAATCCGAAGTTTAGACGAAAAGGAATCGCATCGACGTTATATTCTTATTTCTTCGATGTCGCTCGTGCAAATAACCGTAAAGTTGTAAAAGCGATAACGTCACCAGTTAATAAAAAGTCAATTGAATTTCATCAAGAAATCGGATTTCAAATTGAAGCTGGGGATGATGCAATAGAAGGTGTATCCGTACATACAAATTATGATGGGAACGGCGGGAGTAGAGTTTTATTTTTAAAAAATGTGTAAAGTAGGCTGACGTAAAGTTAGCCTTTTTGTTGTGAGGAGTGATAAATATGGAGAGTTCTCAAAGTAGAAACGAGTATTTACGACGTGTTTATAAAGTGCAAGACTATATAGAATCACATATAAATGATTCACTTTCAATTGAAGATTTAGCTAATGTGGCAGGCTTTTCAAAATTTCATTTTCATAGAATTTTTAAAGGGATGATGGATGAGCCGTTATCTCGGTATGTGAATCGTTTGAAATTAGAGAGGGCAACACACCTTCTTACTTATCGTACAGATATGACGATTACAGACATTGCGTATTACTTCGGGTTCACAGATTCAGCAGTTTTCTCCCGGACATTTAAAAGTTATTACGGAGTAAGTCCGTCTCACTATAGAAATCACAATAGCAAGAAGTGCAAAGACGTTAGCGAAGATTCTCAATACAATGAGTATAAGAAGGTTCGAGGAAATGTTGAAATTGTAACAGCGGACGATATACACGTCGCATACATAAGGCATATCGGTACATATGAAGAGTTAACGATAGCTTTTCCAAAAATGATAGAGAAATTATTTCATTACGCAGCGGGGGAAAACTATCATGTATTTGAGGATACGAAAGTATTAACCATTTACCATGATCATCATGAGTTCACAGAAGACTATCATTTAAGAACAAGTCTATGTATAACGATTCTAGATGAAGTAGTAGAAGGAAATAGTGATATTGGATTGATGACAATACCATCAGGTAAATATGCAGTAGGTCATTTTGAAATATTCCAAGAGGAATATAAAGGAGCATGGGATTTCTTATACGGTGAATGGCTCCCAAATAGCGGATATAAACCGAGAGATTCGTATCCTTTCGAAGTATATAGAAATGATCCAAGGCAGCACCCGGAAAATAAACATATAGTCGATATATATGTACCTATCGAACCTTTTTAATCATAGATTAAGGGGGAAGAACGATGAAAACTGCTGAACAGTTAGATTGGACTATAAAAGAAAACTATAAAAATATAAATGGTGTATTAGTTGTACAAAAGGGTAATGTTACTTTTGAAAATTATTATAATGGTTACGGTCCAGATGATGCATGTCATGTAGCATCGGTCACAAAAACGATAATCTCTGCGTTAATTGGGATATGTATAGATAAAGGATATATCAAAAGTGTTAATCAAAAAGTAATAGAGTTTTTTCCTGAATATAATCTTAAGGCATCTGAAGTAACAGTTCGGCATCTACTTACAATGACAGCTCCATATCCTTATGTAGACTGGCAGGAACCGTTAGAAGAACTATGTACACAAATGGAATGGGTGAAGTATACGTTAAGTAGGGCAGGAAAAGGTGGAGAAATTGGACCTTTTAAATATTCATCGGCAGGCGCACATGTACTATCAGCAATTATTACGAGTGTAACAGGGAAAAGTGCTCGTGAGTTTGCGAACGAATATCTATTCCAGCCTATCGGCATAAGAGAAATTCCAAACTACAATATGAAAGCATTTGGATTTGATGACTTATTCGGAAAAGATGTAAAGGGATGGGTTCACGATCCAAATGGTATTTCAACTGGCGGATGGGGACTTACGTTAGCAGCTAGAGATATGGCTAAGTTTGGACAGATGTATTTGAATGAAGGTATTCATAATGAAAAGGAAATTCTTTCAAAATCGTGGGTACAAAAATCAATAGCGATGAATTCAAATCAATACGGTTACTTATGGTGGTTACGAGAAGAAGATGGGGTCTTTTCATACTGTGCCATGGGTGATGGTGGGAATATGATTTGTTGTATTCCGGAGAAGGAATTGGTGGTGGCGATTGCATCTGAGATTATACCGGAAGCGCAGGATAGATGGAGATTAGTCAAAGAGTGTATATTTCCTTATTTAAAAGTTTTACAAAAGTTACAATAAGAGAAATAGTTAAACTTGCTATGTTCTACATAATTGAAATAAGTGCTGTGAGAACGGAGTCGTTCAATTAAAATTAGAAAACTTCAACACCTATACGATTATTGAATAATTGAAAGGTGTTGAAGTACTTAATGAGCTAATTAAGGTACATTAAACTGAAACACTTTTTTTAATTGTTAACTATTTTTTAACTTTTCGATGTATAAGATATATAATGCAGAGCGCAATTGCTAAAAAGATAAATTTAATTAACTCCATTAGGCTGGCATCCCACTTGTTTTGCAATCCATCTGTTAAAAAAAATACATTAAACACACCATGTAAAATTGCGGGTGGTACTACAGAACGACCATACTCTCTCGTGTACGTCAAAATTATAGATAACATAAATAATAACGAGAGATAACTTACTATTCCTACAAACCATAACTCATAGTTTTTATAAAAGAGTACTACTGGTAAATGCCATAAAGACCAAAGTGAAGCGGTAATTATTGCTGTTTGTATTAATGAATATTTTTTTCGTAAATAGTAATGAAAATTCCCACGCCAAATGATTTCCTCTAAAAATGCAGACAAAGATCCAATTGTAAGACCAATGAGTAGGAGAAATCCCAATTCATTACAATGATTAAATAAGAACTTTATATTATAAATATAAAAATAAAAATGCAGACAAAGATCCAATTGTAAGACCAATGAGTAGGAGAAATCCCAATTCATTACAATGATTAAATAAGAACTTTATATTATAAATATAAAAATAAAAATGGAGACATAGACCTAGAAGTAGTGGGAATAAAATGGAGAAAATTAGTGTTATTAATGTTGGACGTGAAATGCTAAATGTATGAACTATTTTTTGTTTCTTATATGCTTTTTGATATAAAATAATCGCTAACAGCGGAACAACCATCGTAAAACCCAAATAATTACGACCATTTTCTACATTTAGCAAAACGATATAAACAAGCGAAGTGAGAAAATAAATGTATAATGTTGAATGATAAACTATGTTTTTATTAATATTTTTCACCTACCTAAGTACATATAATTTGTTAATCGAATATTTTAATTATATATGAAATAGAAATAGACAGAATGAATATTTTCATACTGTTGATTCTAGTAATAGGGAAGGGGATTAAATTATATCTCCTTTTTTTGCTAGTATAGTAAGAGATAGAAAGAGATTTCACTAGATGGATAAAAGACGTTGTTTGAAAGGTGAGGGTATGATGACAAAGTCTAATGTTGTAGAAATCATTTCAGCTTTAGTAGCTATTATCGGTGTGTATGTACTAATAAATGCACCAGAAATGGGGAGTAAGGCAACAAGTGAATCTGTTGCAGAGCAGGGCGGTCATATGGATACAAGTACGTATTTAGCTTTATTACAAGGATACGGAAATTCTTATACAATTCTAGGCGCGACTTGTTTATTTATGGGTTTGCTCAGTTTAATTTCGATCATTTCAATTCAAGTATATAAAAGTAAATAGAGGTTGAAAAAACAATGCTCCTGCCAAATTGACAGGAGCATTGCTCGTATAAATAAGTATTTTCGTAGATGTGTACTTATCACTATGACTTAGTTGAAATATTTTTCAACCCCCCTTTATCGTCTTCATTACTGTCGAATTCGATAAAAAGTTATGTCACAAGTTGCAAATTTGGATGACGTTATATTAACTATAGAGAAAAATGAAAAATACCCGTAACTTTTTACAAGGGAAAATCGTTAAACAAAAGAAAAGGTTTTTAATCATGCGCTTGATTGAATGGGGGAAAAGAATGAAGATTCTAATACTGGGCGGTACACGTTTTTTAGGAAGGGCTTTCGTAGAAGAGGCTTTGAATAGAGGGCATGAAGTTACATTATTCAACCGTGGAACAAATAATGAGATTTTTCCTGAAGTAGAGCAGTTAATCGGTGATAGAAATGATGATGTTTCAAGTTTAGAAAATCGAAAATGGGATTTGGCCATAGATACGTGTGGATTTTCTCCTCATCACATTAGGAATGTAGGAGAAGTACTTAAAGATAATATAAAGCATTATACATTCATCTCAAGCCTTTCCGTATATAAAGATTGGATTCCGTATCACATAAAAGAAGATTATATATTACAACCCGAACCATCAAGTGATCAAATAAAGGCTGTGGAGAATGGTGAAGTATCCCCTTATGAGTATTACGGTGCGCTTAAAGTACTATGTGAAAAAGAAGCAGAGAAGTATTGGCCGGGGCGTGTTTTACACGTAAGAGCAGGACTTCTTTCAGGAATGTTTGATTATACAGATCGGCTTCCATATTGGGTTCAGCGTGTAGCAAAGGGAGGAAAAGTGTTAGTTCCAGGAAGGAAAGACCGTCCAGTGCAGTTCGTTGATATAAAAGACGTCGCAAGCTTTGGACTAAACATGGCAGAAAACAATAAAGTAGGTACATTTAATGTAACGGGTCCGAAAGATGAATTGACGATGGAAGAGCTATTAAATACGTGTAAAAAGGTTACAAATAGCGATGCTGCATTCGTTTGGGTTGATGAATCGTTTATGCATGAGAATAAAGTACAGCCATGGACGGAAATGCCATTGTGGCTTCCCGAAACTTTTGCATTAGAAGGTGAAACAGATCCGTGGAAAGGTGGATTCTCTATTAATATAGAGAGCGCAGTTAAAGAGGGTCTTACTTTTAGAGGGTTAGAAGATACTGTTACAGACGTGTATGCGTGGATGAAGAGTATGGACGAATGGGAATTAAAAGCAGGTATTTCAGGCGAGAGGGAAAAGGATTTGTTAGAAAAGTGGTATCAATAAATTTAGAGGAGCCACATTGTATATACTGGATTGAACATAAGGGACTGCAAGGAGGAAAAAGGTTATGTGGAAAAATACCATTCGCAGTATTTCATCAAACTTAAGTTTGAAAAATCCCGCTACGAAGAATGAACTCGCTGAAGTTCAAAAAAATTTGCAGCTGGAGTTACCGAATGATTTATATCAATTATTACAGGAAACAAATGGTATAGAAGGTGAATATGGACAATTTATTTGGGATGCCTCAAAAATTAAAATTGAAAATATGAATATGAGAAATATAGTTGATTTTAAAGATTTATATATGCCTTTTGACTGTTTATTATTTTTTGCTGATGGCGGAAATGGTGATTTGTTTGGCTATTCCATTTTGAATGGAATAGTGCAAAGAGATGATATATATGTATGGAACCATGAAAATGATAGCAGAACGTGGGTTGCGCCTTCTTTAAAGATTTTTATGGTGTGGTGGGAGAGTGGAAAGATAACAATTTAAACATAGTATCAAGAAAAAACGCCTTGTTAATAAAGAAACAAGGCGTTTTTCGTATATAAATCTACCACTCAATCGGTTTTTCTCCATACATTTCCCATAGCATAGGAAACATCTTTTTCAATCTTTCCTCGTCATCTTCATACCAGTCTAACTTGATATCAACTTCCTCAGATTGTTCTTCTGTTTCAAACTCTTTTGCTTTCACACTACCAGCTGTGCCAATTTCTCCGTAAAACACAACGTAGTCTTTATACCGCATTAGATAGCAGTAAGACCTCCACCTCAAAATCGAGCAAATACGAGGAAGATCCCGTATAAATAAGTTGTATGAATTACATTTATTATTAGATTGTGTTTGCGACTATATTTTGGGAATTTTCTGTTGATTTATAATGTACGATAGTATATATTGTATATAAAGTATATATACAATATTTTAAAAAGAGGTACTTGCATGCAAATCGTTATTACGAACACTTCAAAGGAACCTATTTATGAACAAATTGGTGTCCAAATAAAAAAACTTATTTTACTAGGTGATTTAAAGCAAGGCGATGCTCTTCCTTCAATGCGTCAGTTAGCAAAAGATTTAAGAGTAAGTATTATTACAACGAAAAGAGCATATGAAGAACTGGAAAAAGACGGTTTTATTTATTCAATTGTCGGAAGGGGGTCCTTTGTAGCAGAACAAAACATTGAAACTATGAAAGAAAAAAAATTAAAGACAGTTGAAGAAAAGTTGTGTGAAGCGATTCAAAATGCTAAACAAATGGATGTTTCTTTAAATGATCTAAAAGAAATGCTTACAATTTTATACGAGGAGGAAAACTCTTGGAAAACGTAATAGAACTTCAAAATGTCAGTAAATCTTTTAAAGGATTTCAAATTAAAAATTTTTCGATGGAAGTAAAAAAAGGATTTGTTACGGGTTTTATTGGGGGAAATGGATCAGGTAAATCTACAACGATTAAAATGATTATGAATCTAATGAACCCGGATAGTGGAAATGTCTCCTTATTTGGCATGAACTATTCGACTGATGCGAAGCGAATTAAAGAAAGAATTGGTTTCGTTTATGACGATAATGTGTTTTATGATGAACTCACATTAAAGGAAATTACTAAAATTATTGCGCCTGCTTATAAAAAATGGGATTTTAACCAATTTACATATTATAAAGATCTGTTCGAATTACCATTAAATAAAAAAATGAAAACATTCTCCAAAGGAATGAAAATGAAAGCCTCTCTTGCAATTGCCCTTTCACATCATGCTGAACTAATTATTATGGATGAGCCTACTTCCGGACTCGATCCGGTATTTAGAAGAGAATTATTGGATGTTTTACAAAATATTATGCAGGATGGTGAGAAAACTATCTTTTTCTCATCTCATATTACAACGGATTTAGACCGCATTGCCGATTATATTACATTTATTCAAAATGGGAAGCATATTTTTACAAAAGATATTTATGCCATTGCAGAAGATTATATTTTGGTCAAAGGACCACTAGATATGTTAGATTTTGATACTGAGCGTGAATTTATATCTGTATGTAAGGCAAATACAGGTTTCGAGGGATTGATTGAAAATGTAAATTCTATCGAAACTTTATTTAATAAAGAAGTGGTGATTGAAAAACCAAGTTTAGAGGATATTATGTATTTCATGAAAAAGGGGGAGTCAAGATGCTTAATTTAATTAAAAAGGATTTGATTTTACAAAAAACTTTTTTACCTGCTTATCTCTTATTTCTAGTTACCTATTTGTGGGCCGGCATGGATGTAGCATATGTCATAATCATTTGTAGTGCCGTTTTTGTAATTAACACATATCAATCTGATGATAAAGATAATGCTAATATTTTAGTAAACTCATTACCGTATACTAGGAAGGAAATTATAAGTTCAAAATACGTTGGAACCTTATTTTTTACAATAGTAATCATCCCATTTTGTTTAGTTGGAAAATATTTCATTTTAGACAGCATGGAATTTCAACTTTCCTTAGAAAGTTACATCCTAGGCTTCTTGGCAGTCATGCTGATTACTGCATTGTACATCCCCTTTTTTGTTGCATTTAAAGTGAAAACACTTGTACCAGTTTTTATATTTTTATCTATTGGAGTTATATATTTAATGCGAAATACTCCATATTTATTAAATAAATATGCTAATGGCGTACTGACCTTTTTAAAAGAGATTTCAGATTTGAAATTATTTCTTATATTTGCTGTCATAGCAGTGGGGTGTTATGGGGTTTCATGGATATTATCTATTCGTATCTATCAGAACAAGGCTCTTTAATAGCAATTTCTAAAAGGAGGATCATTTAAATGACATCAAAAAAAGGGCGTCCTATTCGAATACGAAATTGGCTGAAAACTCTTGGAGCATTTTTCGTTATGCAATTAATTTTTATCATCCTTGATATGAATTCGTGGATACCGAACTTCAAGGAAGGAGGAGTTGGGGAGCGTCTCGTTAATTCAGAGTTCTTTACGGAATGGTTCGCTCCTTATAAAACAAAGCAATTTAACGTATTAACGGTAGTTATGGCTATTTTATTATTCCTAAATGTATTAACAAGTGCAATAAAAGACGCTTTTTCTAGAAAAAGAATTAATTAGCACATAAGTTGACCTTGCGTCTTTTTTAATAATGTCTTAACAATATTAAAAAACAACAGGGGAAAGATAAAAACTCCATTTATTGAAGTTTTACTTTATCTTTTATAATGATTCTTTAGAAATTATTTGATTTTTCAGTTTTATATATTGACAATGTTTCCATTCGTTCCCCATAATGCTTCTCTAATGTGTGCAGTGATTGTGACATATGTATTTATACTGGTGATGACAAATGATGCGTATTGTTTTTGGAAAATTAAAAAATTATTGAACGGAATAGAAAAATTTAGTAATTTTATTTGTACAGCACATACATAATAGTTTTGTAATGATACATTGGAGGGGTTTGTTGTGGATCTTACGTTTAAAGTAGAGGAAACATGTTTTAATTACCGAGTCGGAGCAATTTGTAAACAAGGTAGTAAAATACTTATCCTTCAAGATGAAGGTGAAGAGTATTGGTACGTACCAGGCGGAAGAGTGAAAATGCTAGAAAATAGTGAAGATGCATTAAAACGAGAGCTTGCAGAAGAAGTGGGTGTTCCTATTAAAGTGAAGAGATTAATATGGTCAGTAGAAAATTTCTTTACACTTTCTGAGCGAAAGTTTCATGAGATTAGTTTTTATTATGAAGTAGAATTGCATGAATTACCTGCAAATGGGGCTGATCAATATATTCTAGAAGAAGAGGGTAGAACATATTTATTTAAGTGGGTGCCAGTAGAAGAGTTAGATGCATATAACTTACAGCCAGCATTTATAAAAGATAAAGTAAAGGATTTATCAGTTCATACAGAACATATCGTTTTACAAAAGTAAACGTGTTTGGAGGGGAAAACGGTGAAGGGGACTAAAAAAGAGATACATATAGATAATAAAGTCATTCGTTACACACATATCGAAAAAGGTTCTAATACAATCTGTTTTATGTTCTCAGGCTCAGGCTACAATTATGACAAGCCGTTATTTTATTATGCAACGATGCTTATGCTTGAAAATAAAATAGATGTAGTACATATTCATTATTCCTATGATGGACAGTTAATGGAAAAACCAATGGAAGAAGTAACGAAAGTAATGATGGATGATATTAATCCTATCATTAATGAAGTGCTAATAAGTGGACAATACAAAGATTCGATGTTTTTAGGGAAATCACTCGGAACAATTCCCATTGCGAATGATTTAATGAAGAGAGAAGAATTTTTACGGTCAAAAATGATGTTGCTTACACCATTACTAACTTTTGATTCCATTTTTGAATCGATCTTACATAGTCATCACGAAGGGCTTTTAGTAATTGGAGATAAAGATCATCAATATAATGCAAATCAAATCGATCAGTTACATAAAACGAATTTACAGATTGAAGTTGTCAAAAACGCTAACCATTCTGTAAATGTTGGAGAATTTGAAACCGAAAATTCGATCGCAGCGATAGCAAAAATAATAGAAAAACTTAAAGAAGTTGTTAGGAAAAACTAACCTATCAATACATGCAAAAAGAGGTGCGAATGGCACCTCTTTTTTATTTAATAAGCCTTCAAAACACGAAGCAAATAATCCTTCCGATTTAGCGGATTAAAGTCAACACGTTTTCGAGTAGGGAAGGGAGCCGTCAGATTTGTGAAACCAGTTGGCTTTGTTATAAAGATACCTTCTCCTTCAGTAAATGAATGGAGCATTCGTTTAAAATCCTCTATTTTTGCAACAGGTAATGATCCTGTTAAATGGTAAGAATCATTATGCAACGTAGGCTCTGCAAAAGTTGCTGGAATAGCAGCAAGCTTATACATTGCGGTACTAATTGCGTGCTCCGGTACAGTTAATTCGAACTCGTTTACTGGTTCAAATGCACATGTTTCAGCGTGCTTTAAAGCATCCATTAAAACGAGTGGTGTTAAATTTCTAAAGTCACTTGCTGTTGTAACAGGGCTTGCATAACCAGTATGTGTTAACGTGACGATAATGTCCGTAACTTCCCATCCGTACAAACCTTGTTTTAACGTTTGAAATACAGTATCTTCAATCGCTTTATGAAATGCTAAAGGTAATGATCCAAGCTCAACACCTAACTTATATGTTATGCCAGAATTCAGTTCACCACGTTCAACTTTGAAGCCGATTGTCGCGTAAAATGGATTCGTTTTTTCTCCCATTAATTCAGCAGAATTCCCAATGCCAATTGGTTTCTCAATACATACAACCCGCGTATTTGAGAAAGTAACCTGCAAATTATATTTCTCAAAAAGTGTTGTTTCAATTACTTCTTTTTGTACTTCACCGAAAAGGCGAATGTATAGTTCATTATGGACATTGTCTTTCCACACTTTAATGAGTGGATCTTCTTCGCATAGTTCCATAAGTGCAGCGTATAAATCATGGATTCGTTCTTTTGGTACTGCTTCAATAGCAGCTTCCATTTGCGGTTCGGCAAAGTGAATATCCTTTATATAATCCGTCCGTTCACCGATAATATCACCAATTTTAATATTCGTAAGTCCCCATACTTTGCAAAACTCTCCGCTTTGAACAGTAGAAGATTGAACGGCATCTCCATTATGAAACATGCACATTTTTTTAATCTTCTCTTTATGTGATAGAGACTCACTGCGCTGAATATCAACATATTTTCTAACGTGTAAACTACCTGAAAAAACTCTTACGTAAGCAATCTTTTCGCCAGAAGATTCACGTTCAATTTTAAAAACAACACCGGATAATGTTTCATCTTGTGCCGATTTAGTAGCTGGAATTAAGGCTGAAATATTTTCAAGTAGTTCAGTTACACCTACACCTGTCATTGCTGAACCAAAAAAGATGGGGAACACATTTGCTTGTTGTATTTGTTTTTCTAGTTCTTTTCTTAATGGCGTATCTGATATTATTTCGTTATTTACATATGACTCAAGCAATGATTCGTTAAATGGTGCTAACAGTTCCATACAATCGTCATAGGATTTATATTCAATAATCCGAGCGTCCTTTGTACCTTCGTTTTCTACAGAGTAGAAGGGGGATGCTTCATTTGAAAGAAGCTCTTTTATTTGTTTCACAACTTTTTCAGTATTTGCGCCACTACGGTCTATTTTATTAACAAATAATATAGTAGGTATGTTTAATTTCTGTAATGTCCGCATTAAAATCTTCGTTTGTGCTTGCACACCTTCAACGGCAGATATAACTAAAATGGCACCGTCTAAAACACGGAATGATCGCTCCACTTCAGCGATAAAATCAGCATGTCCAGGTGTATCAATAACATTTACTTTTAAATCATCAATAAAGAAAGAAACGACAGATGCTTTAATCGTAATTCCGCGTTGTCTTTCTAATTCCATTGAGTCAGTTTGCGTATTGCCACTATCTACTCGGCCAACTTCTTTAATCACATTCGTTTCATAAAGAATACGCTCAGTCAAACTCGTCTTGCCAGCGTCTACGTGCGCGACAATCCCTATATTTATTGTTGTCATATATGAATATCCTCACTTCATTTTCCATTTTTAATTCCTCATTTCTATTTGTGTATTGCCGCATTACAATCACTCTCCAGTCATTTGAATTATTACTATTATAATGTAATTTACATTTTTTGTAACGCTACAAAGCGCCTTAATTTGGAAAAATAGGAATGAAAACAAAATGCTTGCATTCTAAATCGATATAGATTATATTAATTGACATATCAACTATTGATGCATCAAACGTTTTTGATTTGGATGTAAAGGAGGGGGTAATTTGACAAGTTCATGCTCAAAAGAAGCAATAATTTTATATAAATTACACTTTCTCAACAAAGAAGTAAGTTCGAAATTTGAAGGGTGTACGGGTATGAGTCAGTCTCGATTAGAGCTTATACTTCAGTTATTTGAAGTAGATGAAATTAGTCAAAAAGCACTTCAGCAAGAAGTAAATATTGATAATGCCGCGATTACGAGGCATTTAAAACAGCTGGAAGCAAACGGAATGATTAGAAGACGTAAAAATCCAGATGATAACAGAATTACGTTAGTTTCTCTTACAGAAGAGGGACGAAATAAAATTCAAGTGTATCAAGAGGAAAAAGAGCGTTTCGCTACTTCAGCATTTAAAGGATTAAGTGAAGAAGAACGCGACAATCTTTTAACGATGTTAGACCGCATTCAAGAAAATATAAAAGAACTTTAAAAAAGGGAGAATACAACTATGACTAACTCAGTAAAAACAAATGATTTTAACGAAATTTTAACAGGACGCCGTTCAATCCGTAAGTACGATCCTTCAGTGAAAATTAGCAAAGAAGAAATGACTGAAATTCTTACAGAAGCAACACTTGCACCATCTTCAGTAAACATGCAACCATGGAGATTCTTAGTTATTGAAAGTGACGAAGCAAAAGCAACACTGGCGCCACTTGCGAAATTTAATCAATCTCAAGTAGAAACATCTTCAGCAATGATTGCTGTATTTGGTGACTTAAACAACTTTGATAACGCAGAAGAAATTTACGGTACAGCAGTAGAGCGCGGACTTATGCCAGCTGAAGTAAAAGAAGATCAAATGAAAAAACTTTCAGGTTACTTCTCAATGGTTACACCAGAAGTAATGAAAGATACTGTACTAATTGACGGTGGTCTTGTAGCGATGCAATTTATGTTAGCAGCACGTGCTCACGGCTATGATACTTGCCCAATTGGTGGATTTGAAAAAGACCAAATCGCAGAAGCTTTCGGATTAGACAAAGAGCGTCACGTACCAGTTATGTTAATTTCAATCGGAAAAGCTGCTGACAGTGGTTATCCATCAGTACGTCTTCCAATTGAAAAAGTTGCTGAGTGGAAGTAATTTTATAAAAAAACAGAAATAAGTGAGATATGAGAGGGGAAACACCATGATTATTATTCACGCAATATTTCAAGTAGATCCAGCAAAACAACAATCGTTTTTAGAAGAAATTCAGCCATTACTTCATGGTTCAAGAGAAGAAAGTGGAAATGTATCTTACGATTTATATAAAGATACTGAAAAAGAAAGTGTTTATACGATGGTAGAAGTATGGAAAGATGAAGCAGCAGTTACGAGTCATAATACGAGTGAACACTTCACATCTTTCGTTAGTAAAGCATCACAGTTTTTAAATGCTCCGCTTGATATAAAAGCTTATAATGGAACGTTAGTAAAATAATATGGTTATAGAAGATGACTTTGGCGTATGCTGAGGTCATCTTTTTTATTTACTTATATTTAATTGCATGTTAATGTATACTTAATTTTTTAATATCTCTACCAATGGAAAAAGAATATACAAGCTATATGGAACTCTTTGTAGAGTATTGCTTCTTTAATTGTTCATGAGTGTATCTTTGTTTTATTAATATAGAATGAAAAAAGGATGCATTAGAGCTAAACGATTAACGGGTAGCATGTTAATAAAAAATTACATGAGTTTAGTAAAAACTTATAATTTATTTTTAAGGGTGTGAAAATATAATGAAACCGGTATTGAAAAGCATACTTATTTCCTTTGCTTTTTCTGCAGTAGGGATGTGTTGGTTGCTGTTCATGTTATTTAGAGGAGGCGGAGACTGGTTATTGTCTTGGATAGGTGTATTAATGGCATATTTATCTTTATACACTTTAATAGATTTATATTGTAAAAATACATACGAAAAAACATTAAATATAGTGCTTATAAAATCAACAGTTACTACCTTTAGTTTTGGAGTATTAGGAATCATATTTGGTATAATACACGAGCTATTAACACCATGGAGTCTCAGTTTAATGGTTTGGTATTGGCTGCTAATTCTACTTTTATTTTTAACGACCATAATATTATTAGTTATTTTAGTATTTGTAAATCGTAAAGATCAAAATTTCCCCGGGGTATATAGATTACTTATACTTCTAAGTTTACTTCTTACGTTAGGACCAGTATTGTGGCCACTGTTTCTTACTATTATTGGAAATGGTATGAATGCTAGTGCAGGATGGTAAAACTGAATAAAGATTAGTAGTTTAAAGAAGTGAATGAAATAAAAAGTTGATATAGGATTTTAAGTATGTAAGAGAACGTGTTTTGATAAATTGAAAACACGTTCTTTTTTTATTGTTAATATTAATATGAACTCCTTAAATTTATAAGATAATTCGATTGGGAAAAAGATATGTTACTGGAACAAACATATATGTACCTTTGAAACGAACACAATTAATGAATCATCTTAAAAATAATAAAGACGAGGTGAAATGAAAATAAGGGCAGTTAAGTGGCTGTCCTTATTTTATATGTCCTTTTTATTTTCATGCATAGCTCTTTCTCAGTTTATCGTATCAAAATTTGAACGTAAGTATTTCGTAAGGAATGGATAAGAAAAAAGAGAGTTTTATCATATAGGATTAAAGTATAACTTGAATTAATCCGATATTAATAGAGGAGAGGGAGCCTTATGAAAAAATGTAATTCAATTAAGTTAGCAAGTTTGGCAGTTTTATTAGCGGGTACTACTCTATTCACACCAGGTTTTACTGTGAAAGCAGAGTCTGTTCAAAATTTATCTAGTCCGTCACAATCACATGATCAAAAGAATCGGAATGGTTGGAAACAAGTAATGCAGGAAACAGTACAGCTTGGAACCCCAGGAATATTAGCGAAGACGTCTAACAATGGAAAGATTAGTAGTTATACTGCTGGCGTCGCGGATTTAAATACAAAGAAAACAATGAAATCGGATTATCGTTTTCGGATTGGGAGTGTGACGAAGACTTTTACCGCTACGACTGTTCTTCAATTAGTAGGAGAAAATCGCGTGCAACTTGACGATCCAATTGAAAAGTGGCTACCCGGTCTCATTCAAGGAAATGGGTATGATGGCAATCAAATTACGATACGTCAACTTTTGAATCATACGAGTGGTATAGCTGAATACTTAAAGTCAAAAGACGCTGACATAATGAATTCGAGAAAAACGTATACAGCAGAAGAAATAGTGAAAATGGGACTTTCTCTACCCCCAGATTTTTCACCAGGTAAGGGATGGCTGTATTCAAACACAGGATACGTAATATTGGGAATGCTTATTGAAAAAATAACTGGAAATAGTTATGCGGAAGAAATTGAAAAGCGAATTATTGAACCTTTGGATCTGTCAAATACGTTTTTACCAGGGAATTCACCCGTTATTCCAGGAAAGGATCATGCTCGTGGGTATATGAAAATAGACGAAACAAGTGAATTGAAAGACATGACGTATTATAATCCGAGTTTAGCTAATTCAGCTGGAGATATGATTTCTAATGCGGACGATTTAAATACGTTCTTTTCATCGTTACTCGGTGGTAAGCTATTGAAGGAACGCGAGCTAAAAGAAATGCTTACTACAGTTCCTATAGAAGGAAAAGGTGTTGGTGATGGATATGGTCTTGGGATCTATGAGACTAAACTTCCAAACGGTGTTTCAGTTTGGGGTCACGGAGGGGCAATTCCTGGATTTACAACTTTTGTTGGCGGAGTAATGGGAGGCAAACATACATTAGCTGCCAATATTAACTCTTTAGGTGCGATGGATGTTTTTACACAGTTTAATAAAATGATGCAAATTGAATTTAAGAAATAGATGAAAAGAAAGCGAATGGAATACTGCTTTAAAGGACAGTATTAGCATTCATGGTATGGCAGCAATCAAGTATATGTAGAACATAAATACGGATACAAGTGTAATTCAATCTTATAGTCTAGTATAAAAAGATGTCAGTTGCATGACATCTTTTTTATTTTGGATCAAAGAGATACATTACAAATTTTGAAAATTGTTATTTTTGTAATTATTACATATAATAAAGGGTATAGGGTATATACAGGGGAGTTATGAATGGATAATACTTTAGTTAGTTAATTATTTTTTGTTTTAATAAATAAAAGTAAATTGATGTGGAGTGAAATACATTGGGACAAAATCAGTTTAGATGGAGTAACACACAATTACGAGAACATGTTGAAGTAATAGATGGCACAAGAAGCCCGCACATTTTATTCAAGAATGCAACATATTTAAATTCCTATATGCGCGAGTGGGTGCAAGCAAATATTTGGATCTATGATGACCGCATTATATATGTAGGAGAAAAACTGCCAGAGCAACTACATGAATGTGAAGTCATTGATTGTGGTGGAAAGTATGTAGTTCCTAGTTACATAGAACCGCATGCACATCCATATCAATTATATAATCCAGAGACGTTAGCGAATTATGCGATGCAATTTGGGACAACGACTTTCATTAATGATAATTTAACTTTATTTTTCACATTACAACGTGAAGTAGCATTTCGTTTATTAGATGAATTTGAAAAGATTCCAGCAAGTATGTATTGGTGGTGCCGTTTTGATGGACAAACTGAGCTGCAAAATGGTGAATCTTTATTTAATAGTGAAGAAATAATAGAGTGGCTAAAGCATGAGGCGGTTCTTCAAGGCGGCGAGTTAACAGCATGGCCAAAACTATTAAATGGCGATGATGAGATGTTAAATTGGGTACAGGAAACAAAGCGGTTACAGAAAAAAGTAGAAGGTCATTTTCCCGGTGCGTCTGAATCAACGTTAGCGAAGTTAAAGTTACTAGGTACTGATTGCGATCATGAAGCGATGACGGGGCAGGAAGCATTAACACGTCTTATGCAGGGTTACATCGTTACTCTTAGAAACTCTTCTATCCGTCCAGATTTAGAAGTTTTACTGAAAGAATTGCTGGAATTAGGTGTCAAGCAATTTGATAGATTCATGTTCACAACAGATGGTTCACATCCGTCATTTTATGAAAACGGAATGACGAATAGGATGATAGAAATCGCGATAAAGCAAGGAATACCAGTAATTGATGCCTATAATATGGCAAGCTATAACATTGCTCGTTATTATAATATGGAGCATTTACACGGCGCGATCGCGACAGGAAGAATTGCAAATATTAATATTTTGGAAAGTAAAGAAAATCCGATTCCAATAAGTGTAATTGCAAAGGGGAAATGGATGAAGCGTGACGGAATAAACAAAAATGCATCATTACATATAGACTGGAGTAAATTCAAAGTAACTCCATTATCATTAGACTGGTCTTTAAAGAAAGAAGATATGATTTTTTCTGAAACAACAGGTATAAAATTATTAAATGATGTTATTTCAAAACCATATGTAACTGAAATCGACTTAAACGGTGAAGAACTTTCTATTGAGCATGATGAATGTTTCCTTATGATGATTGCTCGTGATGGCACTTGGCGAGTGAATACAGTTGTGAAAGGTTTTGCGAATGGATTAGGAGGTCTTGCTAGCTCTTATTCCGGTACAGGTGACATCATTCTTATTGGAAAAAGGAAAGAAGATATGCTTACAGCTTTTCATAGAGTAAAAGAGCTAGGTGGCGGTATGGTAATAGCGGAAAGAAATGAAGTGTTACACGAAATTGCATTACCATTGCTCGGGATTATGTCTAATTTGAAAATGAGTGAATTAATACAGAAAGAGAAAAAAATGGTGGAATTACTACAAGAGCGAGGATACACCTATAATGATCCAGCATTTACGATTTTATTCTTTTCTGCGACGCACTTGCCTTTTATACGGGTAACACCTATAGGATTATATGATGTGAAAAGTAGTAAGGTACTTGCTTCGCCGATGAAACTGATAAATCAATATTAAAAGGAAAGGTCCTATAAAAAGTCTATTTTATAGGACCTTTCTCATTCTTAGCATAAGAATATCCTAAGCCTCAAATAATATAGTATCTAAATCATTTGAGGTGATACTTAAATATGAAAAAACTATTGTATGTTTTAAGTGTATTTATTTTGTGCGTATCTATACAGCATGTGGTACATTCTCAGTCAAATGCACCAAGGTTATCTTCAGATTGTCTGGAAGAAAGTAAAATTCGTGATGAAAAGTATGTGAAAAACATTATGAATGACATTATATCTACATTTGATTTAAAGATTGATGAAAATAGTTTTTGGGAAGTTAGTAAAAGAGACCTAGAGGCTGCGCATTTGATGTATGGCGGAAGGGAAAATGATTCTTATTATAATTCGCTAACTAAAGTTTATGATAGTGGTGGATATAGGGGAGAGCCTAGATTATTTGTGAAGGCGCAAGAAGCATTTTTACTTTATAAAGAAATAGACGATACTAATGTAATGAAACGCCTAAACCTTGAAAAAGGGGAATGGATTGTTACCGAAACGAAAAAGAAGCAAGGGAAAATCGTGGAATACAAGCCGTTACAATGTGAAAAAGATTATCTGAAAAAGAGAAATGAATATCATAATATAAAATGATGCAATGAAAATCTTGAAGGGAAAGTTTTCGTAAATAAATGTAAATTAATCGGTAGAAACCACTAGTAAGTTCGCCATAAAAAAACGTCATTTTAATCATTAAAAATGACGTTTTTTTATATTCTTAAAGCCTTTGCATCGCACTCTCAATCCTCTTTGCCAAATCATCTGACACTTCATGGAAATACCCCATAACTGCCTTTCTTATATCTCCGGATATAACTTTCAAATCATTAGCTAAATTTTCAGCGAGATGTTCTTTTTCAATATGTGATAATTTAGCATAAAATTCACCAGGCTGCCCAAAGTCGTCTTTCTTAGTTATAGAAGCTCTTTCAAGTTTTCCTTCAACGTATCTTCCGTCACCGCTAGTTGCTTGATTAGCAGGTGCCCAATTTTGCTGTTGGTTGATCGCTATTTTACGAAATTCAGGTCCAATTCTTCTTCTTTGAGAATCACTATAAATGTTAGCACGCCCTTGCAGCATTTTATCGTCTGATAGTTCTGCACCGTCTAGTAAATTAGAAGGGGAGAAAGCGACCTTTTCTACTTGTTCTTTATAGTTTTCAGGATTTTTATTTAATACCATTTTGCCTACTGGTATAAGAGGATACTCCTTTTCATCCCATACTTTTGTATCATCTAAAGGGTCATAAGAAAGGTGTGTTTCATCTTTAGGATCCATGAGCTGGACATATAAACCATATTCCACTGCTTTACCAGCCTCAATTGCATCGTATAAATCTTTCCCGCTATAATCAGGATTTTCGGCGGCCAGTTTATTTGCTTCCTCACTAGTAATGAATTGTACACCTTCAAATGGGTACCAATGATACTTTACATACTTTCGATTACCGTGAGCATTTCTCCAAACATATGTATTTACACTATGTCCTGGGATGTGGCGAAGGCTTTTTACCGTACCGGCATCAGAGAATAGATGGACAACAAAATGAATGGATTCGGGTGCTCTAGCGACAAAGCTCCAAAAGCTATTAGGGTCTATTAAGTTATTTTTAGGTGAAGGTAACAACGCTTGAATTGTTTCAGGGAAACGCATTGGATCACGAACTGAAAAAACAGGAATGTGATTACATAAAAGATCGAAAATGCCTTCATTTGTATAAAATTTTGTAGCAAAACCACGTACATTTCTAGAAGTATCAGGTGTTCCTTTCGTACTAACAGCTAATGAAAATCGAACCATAACAGGAATTTTCTCGTTAGAATTTTGTAAAAAGCTTAGTTTTGTATGTTCAGACATCGGATATATCGTTTGAAAATAACCGAATGCACCAAATCCTTTTGCATGAACAGGTCTTTCTAAAATTTTTTCGTGAATAAATTCTTGTAACGCCTCGTGCAGTACATTATCTTGCTTTAAAATAGGTCCACGTGAACCAACTGTTTGAGAGTGAAGTGTAGCTTGTTCATTACGTTCTCCATTTTCATTAAAGCCTTTCCCTAGTAAAGATTGTCCCTGTTTATCATAGTTTTCATCCATCGATATAGCCTCCAAATATTTTTTCTCCATTGTTACTAAATATGATTTTATAGCCTTGATTATGTATGACACGCAAAGTTCAAAATAGTAACATACCGCTAGATGAAAAAAACGTGTATGTAGTGGACCTGTTGAAATAGAAGAAATTATGGAAAAATGAATATCGGGAAGAAAATTACTATTAAAATTACAATCTTAAAAATGAATTTATATATGACTTTATAGAGAATGAACATAAATAAACAGGGAAAATAACTAGGAGGAATTTAAAATGTCGGATTGGTTTCAATTAGATAAAGAATATATGATGCCTACGTATTGTCGTACGAAGGTTGCGATAGAAAGAGGAGAAGGGTGCAAGCTTTATGATGTGGATGGTAAAGAGTATGTAGATTTATTTTCTGGTGTCGGAGTGAACGTATTAGGGTATAATCACCCGAAAATCGTGCAAACGACAATGGAACAAGTTACGAAATCTCTGCATCTCCCATTTCATTTTTTAAACCCAGTTGCGATTGAGTATGCAAAGAAATTAGTTGATTGCTCTTTAAAAAATGGAAAAGTCTTTTTTACAAACTCTGGTACGGAAGCAACAGAAACAACGTTGAAATTAATTGATAAATATAGAGCGAATACGCATGAGGAACGTGAAGGAATCGTAGTGCTGAAGAATAGCTTCCACGGGCGTACGTTAGGGGCACTTCATTTTACGAGACAAGAAAGTGTATATCAAAATTTCCCTAAAACATCGATTCCTGTATATGAAGTAGAGCGCGAGAATATAGAGCAATTAGAAGAAACAATTGTTAAAGAAAATCCGATTGCGATTATGCTAGAGCCTGTATTAGGTAGCGGGGGGATATACCCTTTATCGGGTGAATATTTACATGGTGTTCAAAACTTATGTGATAAATATAATGTCATTCTTATCGTTGATGAAGTTCAAAGTGGTATGGGGAGAACTGGTAAACTATTTGCTTATCAAAATTTCAATATTACACCGGATATTATTCAAATTGGTAAGGGAGCAGGAGGCGGGATACCGCTTGGCGGAATTATTGTAGGTGAAAAGTTATGTGATGTATTTGCACCAGGAGATCACGGCACAACGTTTGCTCATTCTTCAATGGGAACGGCTTTAGGGTTAACGGTTTTAAATACATTGATTGACGATGGTTTAATGCAAGAAGCGTATGAAATGTCACACTATCTAAATGATAAATTGCAAGAAATTCAGAAAGAAAATTCTTATTATATTCAGGAAGTACGTCATGCTGGGATGATGTTTGGAATTAGTTTGAATGATACAAATGAAAACGTAAAGAAACTACAGTTAGAATTAATGGAGAAAGGGATCTTAGTCGATGTTACACAAGGTAACATCATCCGTTTACTTCCTCCATATATAATTACTAAAGAAGAAATTGATGCATTTATTTATGAGTGTATCTCCTGTATTCATAGCTTATCAGCTATAGCGAGTGTTTAAAAAACTTTATAAAAAAGCACCTTATTTTTAATTCAAATAGGAAGAAAATAGGGGTAAAAAAAATAAATTTACGTATTAAAATAAAAAGCTGAAAAAGGTACTCGTATAGCGCCTTCTTCAGCTTTTTAAAATAGTAAATTACTTAACCTAGAAAGCATCTAATTGGACAAATAATTAATTATGTGAAACAATAATAACAGATAAGGAGACGTTGCTTTTCCTTAAGTGCTTCGTATTGAATTTATTCTAGTAAGAGAAGGTGTGCTTAAAGAAGTTAAATTAAATAAGGAGCTGTTTTACTATATGCAACAAAATAATGATTTAAATTTTGAACCTCAAGACGTTAATATTGTCAATTCTAAACAAGCGAAAAAAGCAGTTATTGCTACTGGCATTGGGAATGCAATGGAGTGGTTTGACTTTGGATTATACGCGTATTTAGCGGTAATATTAAGTCAATTATTCTTCTCAGGTGTGGATAATAGTGGTTTGCAACTTGTACTTACATTTGGTACATTTGCAGCGGCCTTTCTCGTTCGACCAATCGGAGGTATTTTCTTTGGTAGAATAGGAGATAAGTATGGCCGAAAGATTGTTTTAAGTACAACTATTATTTTAATGGCACTTTCTACATTATTCATCGCATTACTACCAACCTATGAACAAATTGGTGTATGGGCACCAATACTACTTTTAATTGCTCGAATGATTCAAGGCTTCTCTACAGGCGGCGAATATTCAGGTGCAATGGTTTATATCGCAGAATCTTCTCCAGATAAAAAGCGTGGTATACTCGGTAGTGGTCTTGAAATTGGAACACTCTCAGGTTACATTGCTGCCTCGGTAATTGTTACCATTTTAACGTTATTATTAACAGATGAGCAAATGCTCAGCTGGGGATGGCGTATTCCTTTCTTAATTGCTGCACCAATTGGTTTGGTCGGTTTATATTTACGACGTCATTTAGATGAATCTCCAATCTTTCAAGAGATGGAAAAAGCACAAGAGGAATCTGAAGACAACGAACAATTTTCATTTATGGATATATTAAAATATCACAAAAAAGACTTCTTATTAAGCACAGTAATTGTTGCCTTCTTTAACATTACAAACTATATGATCCTTTCGTATATTCCTTCTTATTTAACACAAGTACTAAAAGTCAAAGAAACAACGGGCTTATTAATTATTTCAATTACGATGGCACTTATGATTCCACTGGCACTTTATTTCGGTAAACTAAGTGATAAAGTAGGTAATAAACGCGTAGTACAAATTGGCTTACTTGGTTTAGCATTATGTTCAATTCCAGCATTTTTATTAATTGGTAACGGACATATTGTAGCCATGTTTGCGGGTATTTTCATTTTAGGTTTCTTCCTTAGTGTATATGAAGGAACATTACCTTCGTTATTACCAGCACTCTTTTTCACCGATGTACGTTATCGTGCGCTTTCTATCTCCTTTAATATTTCTGTATCTATATTCGGTGGTACAACGCCGCTTGTATGTTCATACTTAGTTCATGCTACTGGTAATCCACTGGCACCAGCATTTTATTTAACTGGTGTAAGTGTAATTGGATTAATTGTGTTTAGTGTACTGTTTGTCACAACATCAGGACGTGCACTAAAAGGTTCTTATCCTACTGTAGAATCGAAAAAAGAAGCACATCAAATTGCTAAAGAGGATCCTGAAGAAACACTTTGGTGGCATGAAGAATCTTTAGAAATTGAAGCAGGAAAAAAAGCATAATTTGTGAAAAGCAACGTGGACTTTTACACAAAAAGACTCCTAGTTTAATAGGAGTCTTTTTGTATACATCATTTTCTCTTCTTCTTCAAACTCTTCTGATAAGCATAAAGCTTATGAACCTCTTCCTTAAATTCATGCAGAAGTACAGTGTTTTCACCATTTGAATAACGCACTGCATTATACGCGTCTATAATAATATGACTCTGAATATTTACCTCTTCTTCATCATTAATTCTCTCTAGCCAAGCTTCAACAGTTTCTCCTCGTTCTCGGTTTAAAGGAGGAGATAGCTTACTCTCGAGTTTGAAAATTTCTTTTCGAATTTCGTTATGTGGTGGTTTATTTCGTTTGAACCGTTTTTGGCTAATGCCTTCTTTATCAGTAATGATTGTAGATTCAAAGACAGGCATATTTGGTAAACTCAAATGTTTTCGTTTTTTTACTATTTTCCAAACGACGTAAATAGCGATGGCTGTACAGACTATTATTGTAATGCTATTTATGAGAGTTGGATCAAAAGGACGATGCCCCAGGTCCTCTTTAATTTGAGGATCTTTTAAATTTCCTTTATTCGACCAAAAGTCGTCTGTATCTTTTAATGCAGCTGCCGAGAACAATGGATTTAAAGCATAACCAAATCCTAAGGCAACTACTTGTATGATATAAGAAAAAAGAAGCCGAATATAAGGAAATACCGGAATAAGTAAAGCGCTAATTATTCCAATCGTAATAATAGAAGTGAAACGTAATAGCTGTTGATTACGATTGGAACCTGTTAACCAAAAGGTAATCATAATGTGTAAAGTTAATAGTAACAATTTCCACAATGGTGGAAAGGGGGCATAAAATATAGCTGAAACGACAAACCATACAATACCGCCTAACGATTTTTGTACTGGATATCCCGGTCCAACAGAGTGTACGATAAAGAAAAACAGTGGTAATAATATTGTGCCTAAAATAGAGAAAGGTAGAAATAAAGAACAGCCGATTATTTGAATAACTAACAGTAGTACAAAACCTGTCGTTTTTTTCTTCATAAATTTATGAATAAGAAATACTCCTACATAACCGGTCACTAAAAATATAGCAATACCAATGAGTTCATCTCTTTCCGCTAATAATGAAAGAAGGAGGAGCAGAATAAAGTCATTAACGTGATAGAGCCAAGTTTTCAAGCTTTTCCACCATCCCTTCATTATTAATGAGGAACGTAGGCTGAGATAGAAGAGGGAGCTCCTTTTTCTGCAAACCAATGTATATCATTGTAGATGAGCGTTCCCTTTTTCTCGTTACATAGTGAAGAAATCCTTGTTTCGGAAGTAGCGTACTATCATCTGAAATACGTGCTAATTCTTCTAACGCTTTGGCGTAATGTGTTTGTCCTTCGTTTAATGGTAAAAGCAAAGGGCCGCCTTCTGCTAAAACGCTAATAAATAACTCAAACGGAATTTGATGCTTCGTTGCGTATTGGCAAATGTATGTTGTAAAAGAAATAAGGTCTTCTACATTCTCTTTCCAACCAAACCCACGATCAGCAGCTAAAGAAAGACAAATTGTCCAACTATAATTTTTTACAGGTTCATATTGTTTCGCTTGTAACGCCTGCATTTTAGCAGATGCTTTCCAATGAATAGAGCGGAAAGATTCACGTTCATATCGTTTAACACCGATAATGGATGTTTCATCATTGTAAAAAGAGAAATTCGTTCGATACGAACCTGTTAATAGTTGCTGAAGTTCTTGTAAACCGGCTACCTCTTTAGGAGAAGGGTACACAATAATTTCAGCCTTTAACTTATCGAAAACAGGTAAATGTACAGTTAAAAGATGAAAAGGATCTTTTAAAACACATTCGAACTGTTCAATTTGAAACACACCACGCTTCGTTGCGGTTAATGTTAAATCCCATTTTTGCGCTGAATGAGCAGGTTGTGAAAATGGGAAAGAAAATAACGTTTTTGATATTTGTTCAATCCCTTGATCTTTATGCGGTATAAGAGATGAATTTAAATGAAAATAACAAACGCCGTTAACGAGTGGTATATTTGCACCATTTTTTAAATGAATAAAAAACTGTCCAGATTCATCAGGGAAAAGCCGAGTTGTTTGTTTTTCATTTATAACTTGAAATCGTTTCTCTATGTAAGCGACATATTTATAAATGAAAATCGCAAATAAATAGTAGAAGAAAAAGAGAAACATAATAATTCGTTGCGGCAGAAAAAACGTAAATAGTATAGCGCCTGGCACAGTTAATTGAATAATATGGAGTTGGAAAAATAAAGGTACAGTTACAACGCGCTGTCCATTCATGCTTGTTCAATCTCCACAGGTACGTCAACTTCTTTTAAAATCCTTTGCGTGATTTCATTTTTTGTCGTGCGTAAGGCACCTTCCATCGATAAGACGATACGGTGATTCCAAACGGAAGGAACTAAAAATTGTATATCTTCAGGTGTGCAGTATTCTCTGCCGCGTAAAAAGGCTAGTGCTTGAACCGCACGTACTAAAGCTAATGTAGCACGCGGGCTTACACCGTTAGCAATGTAATCATGATTTCTTGTAGCGTGAGCAAGCTTAATAATGTAATGTTCTAACGGTTCTGATACGAAAATTTCTTTCACTTGTTTCTGTGCTTCTAAAATGTCTTCTAAAGAAATGACAGATGTGACGCTTTCTAACGGTGCATTGTTACGAAAACGGCGCATCATTTTTAATTCATCTTCAGGAGACGGATAACCAATTGAAATCGTCATTAAAAAGCGATCAAGTTGTGCATCTGGAAGAGGGAAAGTTCCTTGTGATTCAATCGGGTTTTGCGTCGCAATAACAAAGAATGGTTTCGGAAGAGGAGTAGACTGCTTTTCAAGCGTTACTTGTCGTTCTTCCATCGCTTCTAACAAACTAGATTGTGTTCTCGGCATCGCGCGGTTAATTTCATCTGCGAGTAGTATATTTGTCATAACTGGTCCAAGTCTTAATTCGAATTCACTAGTTTTTGGATTGAAATATTCAATACCTGTTACATCACTCGGAAGTACATCAGGGGTAAATTGAACGCGAGAAAAATTACCACCAATGCTTTTAGAAATTGTTTTTGCTAGTAATGTTTTTCCAGTACCAGGTACGTCTTCAAGCAGTACATGTCCATCAGCAAGCAGTGAAACGAGGAGTAAATCAATTACATTTTCCTTACCGACAAAAACAGATCCTATGTTTTCTTTTAATTTATTTATCATATGTATCATTCCTTTCAAAATAAAAGTGGATATTTCTATATTTTAACAAATTATTCAGAAAATTGGTATGATTTTTTAATCCGAAGAAATAGATATTTAATTTTAATATTACACTTGCATATTTTGGAATATGATTATACAATATCGTTATACGATATATCGTAAGTCGATATATCATGAAGCGATGTATCGGAGGTAGTTATAATGAATGCGAAAGCGCAAAAATACATTCCATTAACTGAGGCGACATATTACATATTGTTGTCACTTGTAAAGCCAATGCATGGTTATGGAATTATGCAAATGGTAGAAGAGATGACAAATGGGGAAGTAAAACTCGGTCCTGGTACTTTATATGGGAATACGACGAAGTTATTAAAAGAGAAATTGATTGTTGAAGTTGCCTCTACAGACAGAAAGAAGTGCTATGAGTTAACACCGTTTGGGAGAGAAGTGTTAGAGCTAGAGTATAACAGACTGCAGAGATCTGTAAGGAATGGAAACAGTATATTAGGGGAGTGAATGGAAGATGGAGACAAAAAGGGTATTTAAATTTTACGCAGGATGGAGTTTAGAAAAAGAGGAAGCCTTTTTAAGAAAAATGCATCAACAAGGCTGGGCGCTACAAAAGTATAATGTAATGTATACGTTTAAGAAAACTGAGCCGAAAGATGTAATTTATAAAGCAGATTTTAGATTGGTTTATAGAGATTCAAAAGAAAAACAACAAGAGTATTTCGAAATATACGAAATGTCTGGTTGGAAACGCGTAACGAGTTTTACAGGATGGAATTATTTTTGTAAGGAAGTAGAAGAGGTAAATGAATTGCCTGATATATATTCAGACAAGGAAACGAAGATACAAAAGCTTACTGAGTTGTTACAGTTCATTGCAATTATGTTTGCAATGTTAATTCCAGCGCTGTACTTATGTTTTTTTGGAGTATCAGAATCTGGATTATATAAAGGTATGATAGGATTTTTTGTTTGTATATATTTATATATATTTATTAATTTATTTTGGAAAATTAAAAAGTTAAAAAAGGAAATATTGTAACAAATCGTGAAATTTTTAAGAAGATGATTTCGTATTGATTTATGGGAATCATCTTCTTTTGTTATATAAAAAATTCTTTTTGTTCATTCTTTTTTATATAATAAAAACTATGTAATTAAGGCATAGAGCTAACGATAATAAAGATAACACCTGTAACAACACCTAACAAAATCATAAATGATGAGGAAGCTATTAATAATAATGAGCTACCGATTAATATTTTTTTATTAGATTTTTGGTTTTTAAAATGATAATAAAGTAAAAAGCCACAAATAGTTGATCCTATCCATATAAATAGTCCATAGGGAGTCGTTATTTTCTTCCAGTCGAAGATCCAAAAGTAGAGTATGATCATGTGGCAAACTAATAGTAGTAATGAGGATGGAAGCATTAATCTGTTATTAAATATCATTTATTTCACCTCTCTTATGTAAATATTACTAAAAGAGTGTGGAGTTGAAAATATAATATGGAAGTGAATAAGGTTTTCACTTAAAGAAACTACGAGATGAGTAAGAGATATTTCTAAATCAATTTCCATTTTCATGGGAATTTAAATAGAAAAAGAACCATATAAAATTATGAAGGGAGGAGAGTCATAAAATGCAGAGAATGAACAATTATTTTCGTGCTCGTGCGAGTATGGTATACATGATGACTAATAATGAAGTAATGAATCACATTGTTGCTTTTCATATGGATACGAATGGAATGCTCACCTTTGTGGGTTCTTACCGAACTTACGGAAGAGGTACTGGTATAAAGGAAGTTTCTACAGAAACGGCAAACGATGGTATAGATCCTCTAGCATCACAAGGTTCTCTGACTTTGTCCCGTGATGGTCGTTTCCTATTTGCAGTTAACGCAGGCAGCCATAGTATCAGTAGTTTTATCATAGCAGATAACGGGGTGCCGACTTTCGTGGATGTAAAGTCATCAGGAGGTGCTCAGCCCAATAGCATTGGTGTGTATGGTAATCTTCTCTATGTCTCCAATGTAGGTAATGCTGCAAACAATTTTGCATCAAATATTACTGGATTTCACATAGATGATAAGGGAAACCTTACACTTATTCCAGGATCCACTCATGCTCTCAGTACCTTTAATGCTCAGCCCGCACAAGTTCTCTTCACCCCGGATGGTAGTAAAATTGTTGTCTCCGAGCTTACATCAAACCATCTCAGTGTCTTCCATGTAAATAAAGATGGTACGGTTACAGGACCAATTGTTAATGATTCTTACGGTAAAGGCCCATTGGGTGCTTACTTTCTATCGTCCGGAATTCTCTTAGTTACAGAAGCAGTTTCAAATGCGTTGTCATCTTATTCATTGAGCAATGACGGTACTCTTCATGTAATCAGCGGCTCTGTACAAAACGGATATAAAACTGCCTGTTGGGTTATAACAACGAAGGATGAACGTTTTGCCTACACTACGAACACTTTAAGTGGCACCATCTCCACCTACCAAATCGCCCCCAATGGAGTAGTGTCAGTAGTAAGGCATATTACTAGTACACCGCCGGGGACGGCACCGGGTCTTCCGATGGATGTTGGAGTGAGTAAAGATGGACGATATTTTTACACCCTTAATGGAAATCAGGGTACAGTGTCAGTATTTAATATTCAAAGTGATGGTAGTCTAGTAAGGTTGCAGGTTGTTGCTTCATCAAATTTTCCTTACTTTGGGTCGCAAGGCTTAGCTGTTCTTTGATTCTATTGGGCCGCTATATTTGTGTGGAAAAGAAAAATATATGACGGTGTATGAATAGTAGACATGTAGATGAATTAGGAACCTTTGATTAAACAGCAATTGTCCACCTTGCTTATGTAAAATGGAAAAACCCCCTATAGAAAATTGATAGGGGGTAGGGAAATGTTTAAGAGAAAGACTGATTTTGAGCCGGTTTAATAAATTGCTCTGGGTTTTCAACAAGCCCGCATACAGCACATTGGACGCGGTAAGTAGGTCCTTGATAAGCCATATGAAAAGCGTTCATCGTTTCATTCGTGTATTCTTCTTCTACATGACCAGTTTGTGGATTTAATTTTACTGGTTTTACTTGTTGCTCAAGAATATTAAAGCGCGTTCGGTTCGTTTTACAGCTTGGACATAGCATTGGTTCCATATGTATACACCTCCATTTGTAGCATTTCTTAAGCGGTATGATTTTATGCAAGTAAAAAAACTTTCTCAATATAAATAGGTGTTTATTATATTTAAAATTCAGAAAAAATAAAATATAATAAATGTAAGAACTGGTTATGTCCAAACCAAATCTCCTGTTTTATGCCAATAAGCTGGGGGGCCGAGAAATCGGCCTCATTTTTTTGTGCTCATCTCAATAAGGTACAAGGTTTTTAAAAACATTTGTCGAATTTTTAGAGGTGAAGGTTAAGGGGGAATAATTATGAACTTAAAAATGAAATACATTATTTTATATGTAGAAAAGTTTGAGCAATGTCTTCAGTTTTATAAAGAAATTTTAAGATTGCCAATAAGAGCAGAGCACGGTACATATATTGAATTTGAAACAGGAGCAACAGTTTTAGCGATGAATACACGAGAGGATGTTAAGGAGTTAACGGGACTACCTCTTACAGAAGGTGTACTACAATCTTCTCATTTTGAGTTAGGGTTTGTTGTAGAAGATGTAAAGGGAACGATTGAGAAATTAAAAGAACAAGGGGTTAAAGTTCTAGTTGAGCCAATCGTAAAACCGTGGGGACAAACAATTGCTTACATTGCCGATCCAGACGGTAATTATATTGAAATTTGTAGTTCATTAGAATAGAAGGAGAAAAAGAGGATGGGGTTTCCAAAATTAGAGACAGAACGTTTACTATTAAGAGAACTTACACTGTTAGATGCAGAAACGATGTTCCATTATTTTTCAAAAGAATCCGTTATTCGTTATTTTGGGATGGATGCTTTCGAAAATATTGAGCAAGCGAAAACGACAATTCAAACGTTTAGAAAGCGTAATGAAGAGGGAAGCGTATTTCGCTGGGGAATAGAGAAGAAAGGAACGGATCAATTAATTGGTACGTGTGGGTTTCATTTAATTAACAATCATCATAAACGAGCTGAAATTGGTTATGAGCTAGATGATACACATTGGGGGCAAGGATACGCAACCGAAGCACTGCAAGCAATGTTAGCTTACGGATTTGAAACGTTGCAATTTATAAGAATTGCAGCTGTCGTATATATAGAAAATGAAGCTTCCCGTAATTTATTAACAAAAGTCGGATTTCAAGAAGAAGGATTACTTCGAAAATATATGATTCAAAATGATGTTGCTCATGACACGGTCGTTTATTCATTATTAAAAGAAGATTGGAGTAAGTAATGAGCACAAATGAAATAATGAAGGTTATTAAGGAACATAAAGATAAGCGATTTATAATAGGTATAGACGGACTAAGTCGTTCGGGTAAAACAACATTGGTTAAAAAATTAGAAGAAAATATGAAACGAAGTGGAATCTCGTTTCATATTTTTCATATTGACGATCATATTACCGAGCGTAACAAGCGATATAATACAGGATTTGAAGAGTGGTATGAGTACTACAACCTTCAATGGGATATTGATTGGTTGCTGCGAAACCTTTTTCAAAAGTTACAAAGCGACATTGAATTAGAATTACCTTTTTATCATGATGAAACAGATTCATGTGAAATGAAAGAAATACAGCTTCCTTTAGTAGGTGTAATAATTATAGAAGGAGTTTTTCTTCAGCGAAAAGAATGGAGAGATTTCTTTCATTATATGGTGTATTTGGATTGTTCGAGAGAGACAAGGTTTCTACGTGAAAGTCCAGAAACGCAGAAGAATCTTTCAAAATTTCAAAGTAGGTATTGGAAAGCTGAGGAGTATTATTGGGAAGCGGAATCGCCGAGGGATAGGGCGGATTTAGTAATACAAAATATATAAAAATGTAAGTAAGTACAAAATAGAAGGTGTATAAAATGAATATATTATGGGATTTTGATGGGACGTTATTTAATACGTATCCAGCATATACAATGATGCTTTCTGAAATATTAGGTGATGCAGTAGATAAACAAGAAATATACAAAAACTTAAAAATATCATATTCCCACGCAATTCAGTATTACAACATTTCAAGTGCGCAGGAAGAAAAGATTAAGGTTTTGAAGAAAAAGTTTACTCCAAAAGATATGAAACCATTTGAAGATGTCGAAGAGATTTTGAAATTTGCACATAAAAACGTGATTATGACACATAAACATAGGGCAGGAGTTATGGAAATCTTAAAATATTACGGCTGGGACAAATACTTCGTCGATATGGTTACAATTGACGATGGTTTCCCCCGAAAACCAAACTCTTTAGCTTATGATCATTTACATAAAATGCACAATATTGATTTAGCAATTGGAGATAGAGAGTTAGATTTATTACCTGCAAAGGAATTAGGCATTTCCACGTGTATGTTTCAGGGGAAGTGTGATGTAGCGGATTATTCTTTATCGCATTACTCTGAGTTTTTTAAGGTAGTTATTGATAGAGATAAGGAGCTTTCTTTATAAATAGTTTGAATAACCCTCTACTGTTTTCTCGAAAAGTAGAGGTTATTTTCTATGTTTTATAAAAAGCTAAAGCGGATTAATTCTTTCAATTATATAGAAGGAGATTGTTATAACAATTTGAATTATATAGCCATAGATGAATTTGTAGATGGGAGATTGTGTTTTTGTTATTTTTTATGTAAGTAAAAGATTTCTATAAAGCGAGTGATAATATGAGTATTTTCATTTTAGAAGATGATGTCATACAAGCGCAGCAAATGAAGCGGTTAGTTGAAGAGATTTGTGAGAAATATATGTTGCCGTACGATTTTATCGAAGTAACTAGTAAAAGTGAAACTATTATTAAAAACATTCCAAGGGCGACTCATGTACCGATATATTTTTTAGATATTGAGATTAAAAGAGAAGAACGTAAAGGGTTGCAAGTAGCACAAGAGATTCGTAAATATGATACACAAGGGATTATTGTGTTTGTAACAACGCATTCTGAATTCGCACCAATCTCGTATCAATATATGGTATCAGCGCTAACATTTATTGATAAAGGTTTACCTTATGAAGAACGCTATCAAGTTTTTGAACAATGTTTGCTTCAATATGAGGCACGTAATAAGGCTGCTATAACTACGGATGATTTTATTGTTGAAAATAGTAATGCTACTGTGCGAGTGCCATTTCATACAGTCGAATATATTATGACCGATGAACCACATCGTTTAGCTTTAGTGATGTTAGATCGTATCGTTTATTTTTATGGAACATTAAAAGAGATTGAAATAGTAGATGAACGGTTATTTCGTTGTCATCAATCATATGTCGTGAATACGAAGCAAATGTCTTCTTACGATGCGAAGCAAAAAATGTTAGTTTTAAAAAGTGGGAAACGTATTCCAGTATCACGGCGTTTAGTGAGTAAAGTACGTAACATGTTAAAGGGTGAGATGTAATGTATATTTATGATTTATTTGCAATACTGCTTACTAGTATGAGCCATACGTTTTTATACATTCAATTAATTCGGTACAATAGATTGTCAGTTAGAATGTTAATAACTTTAAGTGCGGTATTCATTATTTTACTCGCGATTGTTGTAACAGTAACGAGATATCCAGAGTTGAATAGTACCATTGTGTTATTTCTAATAAGTTTAGGATTAATGCAAAATGAATTGAAATTTAAGCATAATTTATATTTTGCACTAGTGAGTATGGTGATTATAACGTTAGTGAAAATGTTGCTTTTCGATTTAGGAATGAAAATCTTTATGTTAACGCCATTCAATTTATATTCATGGACAGGTAGCATTATTCACCTTATCGTATCAACCCTTACTTTTATAGGTATTGTATTAGCTCGTAAACGAATTCAAAGCATTGCTCAGTACATAGTAGGAAGTCCACTATATTATATTACTTATATTTTGTTAATTGTCGGGTTTATTATTGAACTAATTTTGACTAGACCATCCACTGATTTTTTAGCAAAGTTAAATCAACAATATGGTGAATTAAGTTACATATCAGCAATTGTATTGTTTTTTATATTACTACTTATTGTATTACTAAGTTCACATTTGGCGAAAGAGAAGTTAGTGGAGGAGCATGAAAAACGTTTAGATAAAGAATTGCTCGATTATGTTGAGAAATTAGAATCGATGCATGATGAATTGGCTAGTTTCCGCCACGATTATATTAATGTGTTACTTGCGTTAGAGGCGGGAATACGTACAAAAAATGTGAATGAAATCGCGCAAGTGTATTATGGCGTTATTACTCCAACTTTAAAATTAATAAACGATCATGAGCTCGATATTGCGAAATTATCTCGTATAAATATACCTGAAGTGAGAAGTGTATTGAGAGCGAAAGTTGGTACTGCCCAGCAACAACAAATAAAAGTAATGCTTGATATACCGGAGAAAATTGAAAGTGTTTCGATGACGATCATTTCATTTATTCGCATCATTTCAGTTTTAGTAGACAATGCAATTGAAGAGGCAGTACATAGTGAGGAAAAGATATTGCAAATCGCATTTTTTGAAATGGATTCACAACAATATTTTATCGTACGTAATAGTTCAAAGAGTGAAGCGATTGATTTGCAAAAAATTTATGAGAAAAACCATTCAAGTAAAGCAGGATCGAGAGGATACGGGCTATTTTCATTAAAACGGATTATGAATAAAACAAATAACGCGACGTTAGAAACAACTTATGTAAGTCCTTATTTCACGCAAACACTCATATTAAAAGAGATGAAATGACCATCTATGATGAAAATGAAACCGAATAGGAAAGAACTACATACTTCCTTCACTCGTTTATATACACTTTAAGTAAGAGGTGAAGCGAGATGAATGGTCTTATTTTTACAACAATGATTAGCTTTGGTTTACCGCTTGTAGCACTTTTCTATGCTGTTTGGAAGAAACGCTATATCCCGTATATGTTAGGTGTATTGGCTTTTGTTGTATCGCAAATATTGATCCGCATACCAATACTGAATTATGTAAATGGAACTAGCACAGATTTTCAAATGTTTTCAGTAATGCAGCCTGTATTATTTGTACTTTTGCTTAGTTTATCAGCTGGTATTTTTGAAGAGGTAGCCCGTTTTATCGCAATGCGTTATTTTATGAAACAACGAGATTGGAAGTCTGGTTTTTTATTTGGAGCAGGGCATGGTGGTATTGAGGCGGTGTTGATAGTTGGTATCCCGGTAATATCTCTATTATTGTCACAAACAGTCATTCAAAATGGTGACAGTTACTATTTCGGCGGTATTGAGCGCATCTTCGCGATGATATTGCATATTGGACTTTCCTTCATTGTATTACAAGCTGTCGTCCAAAAGAAATTCCGTTATGTTGTATATGCAATTCTCATCCATGGGACCGCAAATGCATTAGCTGGCATTATATCTCTATATGTACCAGGGAAAAACGGGATCATTATGTCAGAAGTTTCAATAGCAATTTGTGCTTTACTCGTTTTTAGTTATAGTTTTATTTTAAAAAGAAAGGGTGTATGAAAATGAGAAGAATGTTACTTATTATTATAAGTGCTATCGCGGCGTTCGCGCTTGCAGCATGTACCGGTAATAAAGTAGATGAAAGTACATCAAAAAACTTTATTCCGAAGGCGGAAGAAATTGTATCATTATTAAATGAAGCAAAGTATAAAGAAGTACATGAAAAATTTGATAGTAAAATGAAATCAGCCTTATCAGAAGAGCAAATGAAAGAACTTACTCCTATAATTGAAAAAGCTGGTACATTCGAAAAAATTGAGAAAAAATCGATTGAAGAAAAAGATGGTTTATATACTGTTATTCTTGTAGCAAAGTATAGTAAAGAACAACGTACCTTTATCGTAACTTATAACGATAAAGAAGAAATAGCTGGGTTAGTAATTAGGTAGAAATGTAATGGCAGATAAGGTGGTTGTGTCCACTTTATCTGTTTTTTTGTTTTAACTAAAATATGGTTATTCATGCTAATATAAATTCATAGCTATAGAGAAGGGGTAGGTTAGTATGAAAACTGAAATAGTTCCTAAAAAGAAGTACAGTATGATAAGTTATATATCTTTACTCATCGGCATTTTATGTTTTCTTTTCGTTTTTATTACACCGACAAGGATAGCCAATGTGGGTAATGTAGTGGGAGATTATATTACAGTTGCCCTCACAGTTGCAGGTATCATACTTTCTAGCATTACGATGACGAAACAAACAGAGAAGAAGGGGATTGCTATTATTTCAATAATACTGTCCTTATCATTATTTATATTTTGGATTATCACGATTATATTATTGTTTACTGGTCAAATTAGTTTTGCGCCGTAATATGCAATAAAAAGAGTCCTTCTCGTATGAAGGACTCTTTTTATTCGATGTCTTCTGGTTGATATTCTAAAATATCCCCAGGTTGGCATTCTAATGCTTTACAAATAGCATCTAAAGTTGTAATTCTAATTGCTTTTGCTTTTCCATTTTTTAATATAGAAAGGTTAGCCATTGTAATTCCAACCTTCTCCGAAAGCTCTGTTACACTCATTTTTCTTTTAGCTAACATTACATCAATATTAATTATTATTGCCATGTTATTCACCTCAGACCGTTAAATCATTTTCTGATTTTATATCTATCGCATCTTTTAAAAGTCTTTGGAGAACCGCAGCAAAGACTGCGATAACCATTGAAGCAAAGATTAGGAGCATGCCAAGTATAATAATGCCTGGTGCATCATCTCTCTCTGCTACAAGATAGAAGAGTGGCATACCTACCACATATAAAATACTGATTGTTACTGCGCAGTTTTTTATCTTTTTTAAAGCCCTAACAGATAATTTCGAGAAAGCGTTACCCTTGTCAATGAAGCTTACAAGTTTAAAGGCTTGATATAGAGCAAAATAAAAAGGTATCACGGTTGCATATAGATTGATTAAAACAAGATATTTTATAAATGCAATATCCGGGAACAATTCCGCTGCATATTTCCCTATGTTAGGAACTAAAAATATACATAAAGCAAGAACAGGGATTCCAATCAGAATAATAGCTGTCTTTAAAAAGAGTGTTGATCCTTGTTTCATATAAAGCACCTCATTTGAATATTATCTATTTAATCTAACATGAAATTTATCGTTTAACAATAAACTTTTATTTATTATAATCTTGTTTTTATTGTTAAACCAATTTTGTATTTTAATGAAGATAATCATTCCTTCTTTCTGTAAATGATGTTATGTTAAAAGTAACGATTAAGTCGTTCTTATCCCGCTATTTGTGGGAGTCGGGCTGCCCGTAAAAGCCCGATTGGTGAAGGCTAATAATCAGTGGGGATTGAAAAACCCCCTCTGATTAAAGTTTCACTTTATAGATAATAATTAATATGATTATACCTTTAGAATTTCTTCAACTACTACAAATAAATGAACAGTAAAAAGCCGATTATCCTTTAGATTACAAGAAATCGGCTTTTTTATATAAAAGATCGCTTAGCGTACGAAAATCGCTTTTTGTTGGCAGTGCCCTGTCACAATCAAGCTGAGAAAAACAAATAATCCAAAACGAGAAAATTCTTAAGTTGATGGATGTGTGATGCTACTCCTATGTTAAGGTTCGAGTCATTTGAAACAGCAACCTCTATATTGAGTGGTGTTAAAGCGACGTATATGATAAAAAAGATGTATCGCTTGTAAAAAAATTGCATCACCTTGAATGAGCTAATACGACAAGAATCCGTTTCGGGCCTAATTAGGGAATGCAGTACAGATCAGTATATAGTATACAAGTATTCCCTTTCTATAAATACGGTATGTTTTTAATATAATTAAAAGAAAATTTTTGTGTTCTTTAATATGATGTGACATAATACCAGTTTTTTTCTATTTTTGTGATTTCTTTATATTCATTATTAAAGTCGTATTTGTTTGGTTTAGTATCATTGGGTGTATAAATAAATCCTGAAAAATTATCTAATATACCACGATAAGTAAAAAAGAAAACAGAAATACCATTTTTATTTTGTTGAATAATTACATCCCCACCGTTTTTGGAAGTGGATGCAAACTGTTTAGGTAAATGAATTTGTCTACTATCATAATGAACATTAGGAGTTAACTCTTTATGTTCTATACGTGCTATAACTGTTTCACGGTCTTCTTTATAGATAATAAAATCTAAATTTATATAAATCTCATTAAATGGTATACATATCCAAGTAATTATTATGATTAATTGAATAATTAACGGTTTCCAATTTTTGTATTTGATAAGATGTATGATTGTGAAAATTAATATCAAGAAAAACAATCCATGAACTATTATTGAAAGAAATGGCATAACAAATGGGGTAAGGAATTCAACTAAATACCATTTGAAAAAATGATAAAGTATAAGAGCGAGACCGCTTATTAATGTAATTTTGGTTAAATTCTTATTCAAATTTTGAATCTCCTTTCTATACTAAAAACTATGTGATTTTAGTATGAATATAAAATATATTTTTTCATAAATTTCCCTTGTTTTCATTTTATTAACTTTGTGTGATTAATATTTTGAATATATCATAGATTTAAAATTAAATAAACGGACGTTGAATTTTTATATTTTATATAGAATAACAGTTAAATAAAAGTGAGGGAAGTTTTCAAAATAGACTAGTTTTTTATTTGAAATGTAATTTGATTAGTTTCATGAAATAGATCCAGTTCCGGTAAAATCAATTGCAACAAGTGAACATTACGAGACTAAGAGGAGCATATCAAAGTCGGTGACACCGACTTATGGGACAGTTCACTTCTGATTGTGGAAACGGGGCAGTACAGAAGTGGAAAAATTCTGTGTTTCTTTTTAATTAATATATTTATTGGGAAAAACTTCGAAATTTCCGGCACAAATGCTCCTTCTATCCTATAATAGAAGCTATTCTGGACGTAAGCAATTTGTAAGGAATGAGTAAGAAAAAAGAGATTTTCATAGTATAAAATATTTATTATACCTGCGTATAACACCTGCTACTAATAATGTGTTATAATACGAATTAGCAACATAAAGGAAAGGAATTAGAAAAAATGACCTTACAAAATACTAAAAATTTAAAAAAACAAGTTGCTCCTTTTGAAAAATCAACGGCAAAAAAAAGTGTTTGGCAAATCATCAATACGGTAGTGCCATTTATTATCTTATGGTACCTTGCTTATAAAAGTTTGTCCGTTTCTTATTGGTTAGCATTAGTTCCAGCTGTGTTAGCCGCTGGATTTATGACACGGGTTTTCATTATTTTTCATGATTGTACCCATCATTCTTTCTTTAAAAGCCGTCGTGTAAATAGAATAGTAGGGACATGTATGGGTGTTTTAACTTTATTCCCGTTTGATCAATGGGGGCATGAGCATTCCGTTCATCACGCTACAAGTGGTAATTTGGATAAGCGAGGTACAGGAGATATTTGGACGCTTACAGTGAATGAATATTTAGCAGCGCCATTTAGACTCCGTTTAGCATATCGTTTATATCGCAACCCATTCGTTATGTTTGTGTTAGGTCCGATTTATGTTTTTCTACTTAAAAATAGATTTAACAGAAAAGGTGCTAGAAAGAAGGAACGCATGAACACCTATTTGACGAATGTTTTAATTGTTGCTTTAGTAGGGTTACTTTGCTGGGCAATCGGATGGCAATCGTTTCTTTTAGTACATGGTTCCATATTCTTAATAGCAGGTTCAATAGGTATTTGGCTGTTTTACGTACAGCACACATTCGAGGATTCTTATTTTGAAGAAGATAAAGAGTGGGAATATGTGAAAGCGGCAGTGGAAGGAAGTTCTTTTTATAAACTACCTAAAATCTTGCAATTTTTAACTGGTAATATTGGATTTCATCATGTTCACCATTTAAGTCCAAGAGTACCTAACTATAAACTAGAAGAGGCACACAATAATACGCTTCCTTTAAAGAATGTACCAACGATTACTCTTGCTACAAGTTTGCGGTCACTCCGTTTCCGTCTTTGGGATGAGCAAAACAACAATTTTGTTAGCTTTAAAGACGCCAAAAAATTAGTGAAAAACAATGTTTCTATTCCAGTAAAACCAGAACTATAACTTCATCAAATATGACTGACTCCCCTTAATCATTTTCGATTTAAGGGGAGTTTTTGTTTAACTAGTAGATGCACGATATGGAGAAAACTTAAATGATTTAAATTGTAATGGAGGTGGATTAGGAATAGTAGGTATTAATATTAGAGGACGATAAAAATATTATGTTAACAATTTGAGGCGATTGATATTACTTTTTTCAATAGATATTATGCTTAGTCTCTGAGTATATTTCATCTGGTGTGCATCATGTCTTACAAGAAACGTATGATTTAAAACTTAATACAATCTGCAGCAAATACATATAAAAATGATGTTACCTTAATGATAAAAGGGTATTACGCTATAAAATAAATGATAATAAGAACAGTAAAATTATTTTAAGATAACAAAATACAAAACGGACAAACTCAATTATCCTTGAATTTGTCCGTTCAGTTACTGGTGAAAAAGGAGGAGTATGTAAATGTAATGTACATATAGTCTAAAACTGTTTAAAGATATGTGAATGTATTTAAAGTGGGTTTCTTTACACTTATTTATTACTTTTTAGTTTGCCTAGATAGTTCAACAGACTTTTGCGTACAACGCTGCATAGCTGAAATGATTGCTGTTCGTAAGCCTTTTTCCTCTAATGTTGCTACAGCTTCTATCGTTGTTCCGCCAGGAGAACAAACCATATCTTTCAATGCACCTGGATGTATTCCTGTTTCTAGTACCATTTTTGCAGAGCCGAATACAGCTTGAGCTGCGAATTTATATGCTTGATTTCTTGGCATACCATCTAGTACGGCAGCATCTGCCATCGCTTCTATAATCATATATACGTATGCTGGCGAAGAACCACTTACAGATGTTACAACGTCCATTAATTTTTCGCTTACAATCTCTGTTTGACCAAAGCTATTGAAAATGTTTAGCACATCTTCTAAATCTTTTTCTGTCACCATTTCATTAGGGCATAACGCAGACATTCCTTCTCCAACAAGAGCAGGGGTGTTAGGCATTACTCTTACAACCTTTAATTTTTTAGCAAAAGCTTCTTCAGTACTTTTAATGCTTTTCCCGGCAGCGATCGTTACGACGATAACATCGTTTTTGATTATTTCTTTTATTTCGTTAATGATTGATGCGTATAGGTCTGGTTTAATTGATAAAATTAAAATATCAGCATTTTTAGCTACTTCATTGTTGTCAGTAGTTGTAGTTAGCCCATATTTTTCACTAGCATTTTTTAAATTCGTAGTGTTTAAATCCGAACAAAGAATATTATTTGCAGACACTATCTTTTTGTTTAGCATCCCACCAATCATAGCCACTCCCATATTTCCGCAACCGATGAATCCAATTTGTTTATCCATAATAACTCAATCTTGCTCCTTTTATAATAAATTATATCATTTTGAAATTGTTATCTTAAAATAACAATAACATCTCCATACAATATAAAGAATCATTCTAAGAGAATATATTCCTTTTTGCAACACCAAAAGTTGAAAATCAATTATATTCGACATTATGTAAATATATACACTTTAATTTTAGGTTTTATGTTGATGAATATGAGGTAAACTTATATCGATTTGTATTTTCATTCAGTAGGGTAATAGTTTCATACAAGTAACTTGCCGCTCTATTTATTTTTAAAAATACTTCTTGACACCAAATCAAATTATATCGCATAATATAAAAAATTAAACCGAAAATCGTTGAAGGGAAATAGTACATATGTCTTCTTGCGAAAGAGAGTGGAATTCACCGGCTGAAAGATTCCTCGTATAGAATGTATCGAACCTATCCCTGAGTCTTAAATGAAAGTTTAGGCGTTCGCCTGCGTTATAGGCGCCAAGTGGATATCTATGTATATCAATTAAGGTGGTACCGCGGAACAATGACCGTTTCGTCCTTTTTATTTTATTAAGGGCGAAGTGGTCATTTTTATTTTGCTCTTTAATAGGCTAGGTGCAGCACTGATAAGAATAGAAGCCGCTGTAAGCTGTATGAATAGAAGTGAAATTTATAAAAAACTTTGATTTTAGACTTGGGGGATAAAAAAGTGAAAAAACAACGAATTGTTGTAAAGATTGGGAGCAGTTCCTTGGCAGCAAGTCATGGAGGCATCTGTAAAGAACAACTTTCAGATCACGTTACTGCATTGGCACGATTGAAAGAGGAAGGGCATGAAGTTTTACTAATTACATCCGGGGCAGTCGCTGCAGGTTTTTCTGCTCTAGGGTATCCTAGCAGACCTGTGACAATTAAAGGGAAACAGGCTGCTGCCGCTGTCGGGCAAAGTTTATTAATGCGGGCATACACGGAGGAATTCCGTAAATATGGTATCGTTACTGCACAACTTTTACTAACGAGAAGTGATTTTTCTAGAAAAGAACAATACAGTAACGCTTACGCTACTTTAGGAGAGCTACTAAACCGTTCTGCTCTTCCTATAATCAATGAAAATGATTCCATTTCTTTAGAAGAGCTGACGTTCGGTGATAATGATATGCTGTCAGCTTTAGTAAGCGGACTTGTTTCGGCAGATATGCTCATGATTTTTACAGATGTGAACGGTTTATATGACCAAAATCCTCAGAAAAATGCGGATGCGAAAAAATATCATTTCCTTCCTGAGGTAACGGAAGAAATTGCTTCTCTTGCAGGAGATGCGGGCTCAAAACTTGGGACTGGCGGTATGAAATCAAAAATCGATGCTGCAAAGACGGCACTATCTCTTGGAGTGAGTGTATTTATCGGAACGGGATGTGGACAGGAGAAGTTTTTAGATGTTATGAAGGGCAAAGGTGATGGAACATATATCGGGAATGCTCCTCAAAAAGTGATTAAGATAAACAAGCAATGGATCGCCTTACATTCGCTTGTTAGCGGACAAATTGAAGTAGATGCGGGGGCAGCCACTGCCATCATTCAACATGGAAAGAGTCTTCTTCCTGCTGGTGTTACAAATGTGTCAGGATTTTTCCAAGTGGGCGAAGTCGTGGAAGTAATCACGCAACAAGGGCGCGTAATAGGAAAAGGACAATGCACATATAGCGCAGAGGAACTAAAGGATCTAAAAGGTATGCAGAGCCAAGATATTCAAGCAAGAGGGGAAAGGCATAATTATGAAGTCATCCATAGAGATCACTGGGTTTCATTTTAAGAAAAGAGAGCACTCAAATTTTAATGGGCAGGAAAGATTTAGATACTGGTGTTAAATGGTTCTCAAATAAAAACTGATTAACCTTAAAAAGGAGGAAATAAAAATGAATGAAGTGTTGGCAAAGGGGAAAAAGGCGAAAGAAATTGCTAGAGAACTTGTACTTAAATCTACAAATCAAAAAAACGAAGCACTTGCTGCGATTGCTGATCAGATGATAGTAGAAACAGCTTATATTTTAGAGGAAAACAAACGGGATATTGAAGAAGGGAAGACAAAAGGATTTTCTGATTCTCTTCTTGATCGCCTTATGCTGAATGAACAGCGTATCATTGATATGACTGAAGGTATTAAGCAACTAATTGATTTACGTGATCCTGTTGGAGAATGTGTTAGTGCATGGGAACGACCAAATGGATTATCTATTCAGGAGATGCGCGTACCACTTGGTGTTGTCGGAATGATTTACGAGGCAAGGCCGAATGTGACAGTGGATGCTGCTACAATTTGCTTGAAAACAGGAAACGCAGTAATACTGCGTGGTAGTTCTTCTGCTATTCATTCTAACAAAGCCATCGTTAGCGTTATTCACCGAGCGCTTAAACAAACAAGCTTGCCTCCAGAAAGCGTACAGCTCATAGAAGATACAACGCGCCATAGTGCAAAGCAGTTGTTTACATTGAATGAGTACTTGGATGTTCTTATCCCAAGAGGCGGCAAGCAGTTAATAGATACTGTAGTGAGAGAAGCGTCTGTTCCAGTACTTGAAACAGGTGCGGGAAATTGTCATATTTTCATTGATGAAACAGCGGATAAACAAATGGCATTTAATATTATTATAAACGCAAAAACGCAGCGTCCATCTGTATGTAATGCAATTGAAACGATTATACTTCATGAGAATTGGGCGCAACAATTTGGTAGCGAGCTATTTTCTTCCTTGAAGGAAAAAGGCGTGGAGCTACGTGGTGATAATAAAGCATTGGCAATTGATTCTTCTATTGCATTAGCTTCAGAAGAAGACTGGGAAACAGAGTTTTTATCTCTCACACTGGCAGTTAAAGTGGTTTCCACTATGGAAGAAGCGATTCATCATATAAATACGTATGGATCCATGCATTCCGAAGCGATTATTACAGAGAACGAGGAAAACGTCAGTAAGTTTTTCACATCTGTTGATGCGGCTGCACTGTATCATAATGCATCAACTCGTTTTACTGATGGATCTGAATTCGGATTCGGCGCAGAAATTGGCATCAGTACACAAAAGCTACATGTAAGGGGACCAATGGGGCTACCTGCATTGACTTCCACAAAATATGTGATTCGTGGAAATGGACAGATTCGGAGATAAGAATTATAAAAGAACAAGTAATAAGATGAAGACACCCAATTCAGTTTAAGTGTCTTCATCTTATTACAATTATTCATTTACCATACAAAAAGCCCCACAAGCATAGCGCTTAATAAGGAAACAGCCATTCCGCTAACAAGAAGCTTCCAAACATTTTTACCGATTATTGATGATTTTTCCCCGCCAAATAATGAATTGTAAGTTCCATAAATCATACCTACTGTACTAAAGTTTGCAAAAGAAGCTAGAAATGTAGTTGCAACTGCAATTGTATGTGGTTGTAAAGACTTTAGGTTTGATTTTAAATCCATCATTGCAACAAATTCATTCGTTGTTATTTTTATCCCCATTAATTCAGCTACATACATAGCATCTTTTCCTGATAAACCGAGTAAAAAAGCAAAGGGGCTAAAGATAATAGAGAAGATTTTTTGAATTGTTAAACCTGTTACAAAAAAGCTCAAAATACCATTTAAACATGCTGTTAAAGCTACATACCCAATTACCATCGCTAAAATAACAATAACCATATTCATCCCAACTAACATACTGTTTGAAATAGTAGAAAAGAAATCTTTTTTTTCATTTTTTGAAGGTGAATAAATAACATCATCTTCTTTAGTAACTTCTACAGGATTTAAAACATTAGCCAAGATTAATGCGTTAATACAGTTTAAAGGAATAGCGCTGAAAATATATGTTGCTGGAACCATTGATAGATAAGCACCAAGAATGGATCCGCTGACGCTACTCATACTCATAATTCCAAAAGTCAACAAACGATTTTCTTTTAACACAGATAATTGATCACGAACAACTGCAAGTGCTTCCGTATTTCCTAAAAACATCATTTGAATGGAAAAGAAGCTTTCTAACTTTGGTAAACGAGAAATCTTTGAAATGATTGCACCAACTTTATCAATAATCCAAGTTAAGATTCCAAAATACGAAAGAATATCAAAAAAAGTGATAACAAAAATGATAGGAAGTAAGGCGCTAAAGAAGAAATCAACTGTTTGATTTTCCATAGCTGAAGGAAATGCAAATCGAATACCTTCATTCGCACATGATAGTAGCCAACTGAAAAATGACGCAATTTTATTAATGATAATACTGCCCAATTTCGTGCCTAACATAAACCACGTAATAAAAAGCTCCAATATTATTAGAATAACGATTGGTCTCCATTTTATTTTTCTTTTATTAGGCGAACATAGGAAAACGATTAATATTACAACGAAAATCCCTAACATATTTAATATGAAATGCATGTCAACAACTCCTTGAGGCTTATCCCGCATTAACAGGCAGTAAGACTTCCACCTCAAAATTCGCGAATGCGAGGGAGTTGGTGGGAGTTAACTGCCCATAAATGCCCGATTGGTGAAGGCTAATAATCAGTGGGGATGGACAAAACTCCCACTGATTAAAGTTTCGCTTTATTATTTGTATATAAAAAAGCCTCTATTCTTCCAAATTTGGATTATGATCAGAAGTTATGAAGAATGTAAATTATGTTTGGGATTAGTCTATTTCAATTTATGTACTAAAAATTAATGTTTTTTCGCTTTATAAAGGATATGTATTAATAATGTAAAGCAACAAAATAAATCTATTGGTAGAACGAAGGAGAATTAATAGCTGCATCCATTTTTAAATTGTTTAGGTGAAATACCAGTATGTTTTTTAAAAATCTTTGTAAAATGACTTTGGTCGTGAAAATTTAATAATGTAGAAATTTCGGATATAGAATGTCTCGTATAAGTCATTAACTTTTTTGACTCATCTACTTTGGCACGCTGAATATATTCATTTAGAGAAATTCCAACTTCTTTTTTGAAAAGGGAAGATAGATAACTAGGGTTTAATGTGACTATTTCTGCAAGGATAGTTAGTGTAATATCACCATAAAGATGAGCAAATATATAATTTTGGCATTCGTTTATAGGTTTGGAATGTTGCTGCATTGTACCATTTTTGACACGTTCTGCAAACTCAAGTAAAGCATTCTCCAAAAAAGGGGCAATGGCTTCATTTTTATGTATTTCTTCGAGTTTTTGTATAAATAAATCGCTAAGAGTATATGCGATTTCAGGGAAAAGTCCTCCTTCTATCGCAGATCTAGTTGCAAGTGTAATAGCTGCAATGGCAGAATTTTTTTGGCTTCGCAGGTGACTCGTCTTTGATAACACCCCAAGCTCTCCTGATTCAGGTAATCTCCTTAGATTTTTAATTAAATCATCCTTTTTCCCTTGCTTAATACACTCAAATATTTTCCTCTCAGCTAGTGGATCGATATGAGTTAATGTACTTTGTCGTTGCTCCGATATATGTATTTCAGGCTGTTCAATTTTAAATTCCACCTTTTTTACAAGCATGTTTTTTTGCAGAACATCTGCTATGTTCAATTGTTTCTGATACAGCATGTAATAAAGCACTAAACTTATATTTAAAAAACTCAAATTATTTAATACGGGTAGAGAACGATAATATCGAATCATTTCTTCTTTGTCTATTTTTAGTTGAAGATCATTAACGATACCTTTAATTGATGTTTCTGATAGCCTGGAATAAAGGACGGGTCCAACAATGATGTTCCCACTAATTTGGTCGTTCAAACGCAGATTAATTGCGAAAAAATTTTCAAGAAAGGCTGTCTCTTCTAATGACGGAAAAGTAAAGGGAGGCTGTTCTTTAAATATTTCATTAAGTATCGCCTCTTTTGAAGAATACATAGGGTTATGCTGAATATTGGACGAGATTTCAAATACTAAATCTCCATTGTTATTAAGAAAATAGACAGGTGTTTTATGTACGTCAAAGACTAATTTACAAATATAATATAAATCCTCTAGTTTGGAGAAACTCATTATTTTAACCTCTATTCTTTAAAAATCAGCTAAATTTTTTACCAGTATTCTAAAAAATATACCATAACATCTAAAAAATAATAACTATAATGACATTAAGAAAACGTTTACTTAATTATTTTTTAGGAGGGCTATCATGAAAAGGGATATTAAGAAAATCATTTCACAAATGACATTAGAAGAAAAGGCAAGTCTATGTTCTGGATTAGACTTTTGGAATACAAAAGGGATTGAGCGATTAGGAATTCCTTCAATTATGGTAACTGATGGACCACACGGACTTAGAAAACAGGCAGAGGGAGCAGATCACTTAGGGATTTATAACAGTATTCCAGCGACTTGTTTCCCTTCAGCAGTAGGATTAGCAAGTACATGGAATAAAGAATTAATAAAACAAGTAGGAGTTGCATTAGGAGAAGAATGTCAGGCTGAAAATGTAGGAGTTCTCCTTGGACCAGGTGCAAATATAAAACGTTCGCCGTTATGCGGAAGAAACTTTGAATATTTTTCAGAGGACCCGTATTTATCATCACAAATGGCTGCAAACCATGTTAAAGGCGTACAAAGTCAAGGGGTTGGAACGTCATTAAAACATTTCGCTGCTAATAATCAGGAGCATCGCAGAATGTCAGTAGATGCAATTGTTGATGAAAGAACATTGCGTGAAATCTATCTTGCTAGCTTTGAAGATGTTATTAAGGAAGCACAGCCTTGGACAGTAATGAGCGCTTACAACAAAGTGAATGGTGAATACGCTTCGGAAAATAACTATTTATTAAATGATATTTTAAAAGATGAATGGGGATTTGAAGGTTTTGTTGTTTCTGATTGGGGTGCAGTAAATGAGCGTGTTGCAAGTCTAGCGAACGGTTTGGAGTTAGAAATGCCTTCAAGCTTTGGAATTGGTGAGAAGAAAATTGTCGACGCAGTTAACTGTGGTGAGCTAGCTGTAGAAAAGCTTGATCAAGCAGCAGAGCGTCTTCTTTACATTATTTTTAAGGCTTATGATAACCAATTAGAAAACGCTGTGTATAGTAAGGACGCACATCATCAGCTTGCAAGAGAAGTTGCAAGTGAAAGTATGGTTATGTTACAAAATGAAGCTTCCATTCTTCCGCTGAAAAAAGAGGGAACGGTAGCAGTAATTGGAGGATTTGCAAAGCAACCACGTTTTCAAGGTGGCGGAAGCTCTCATATTAATCCAACAAATCTTGAAAGTATTCTCGAAGAAATTGAAACGGTATCAGGTGAAAAAACGAACATATTATTTGCCCAAGGCTATGACATTGCCAGTGATGATGTAAATGAAAGCATGGTTAATGAAGCAAAAAAAATAGCAGAGCGAGCAGATACAGCGGTCCTTTTCGTTGGACTTCCAGATCGTTATGAATCTGAAGGCTTTGATCGAAAACATTTACAAATGCCAGAAAATCATGTGCAATTAATTGAGGCTATCGCTGAAGTTCAAAGTAATGTCGTTGTAGTTTTAAGTAACGGTGCTCCAATTGAAGTGCCATGGATAGGTAAAGTAAAAGGAATACTTGAAGGCTATTTAGGTGGCCAAGCATTAGGCGGGGCGATTGCCGATATATTATTTGGTGATGCGAATCCAAGCGGGAAATTAGCGGAAACATTCCCGAAAGTGTTAAGCGATAATCCTTCTTACTTAAACTTCCCTGGTGAAGGGGACAAAGTGGAATACAAAGAAGGTGTGTTCGTCGGATACCGTTACTACGATGCGAAAAATATTGAACCGTTGTTCCCATTTGGTTTTGGATTAAGCTATACAAATTTTGAGTATAGTAATCTTTCAATAAATAAGAAAGAGATAACGGATACGGACACTGTTTCTATCAGTGTGAACGTGAAAAATACTGGCAGTATAGCAGGGAAAGAAATTGTTCAACTCTATATAAAAGATGTTGAAAGTACAATGATTCGTCCTGAAAAAGAATTAAAAGGATTTGAAAAAGTAGAATTGCAGCCGGGAGAAGAAAAAACGGTTAACTTTACTTTAAATAAAAGATCATTTGCTTATTATAATGTTGAATTGAAGGACTGGCATGTTGAAACAGGTGAATTTGAGATTTTAGTAGGAAAGTCTTCAAGAGAGATTGTTTTACACGATAGTATGTATGTTCAATCAACAGCTATAATTCAAAAAACAGTGCATCGTAATACGTTACTTGGGGACATATTTACGGACCCAATCTTAGCACCAATCGCAAAAGGGCTTATGGAAAAAGCATTAAAAGACAGTCCGTTTGGTAGTATGACTGAAGGGGATAGTGATGCCTCTGAAATGATGGACGCTATGCTGAACTATATGCCATTACGAGCATTAGTGAACTTTAGCGCAGGTGCTTTTACAGAAGAAATGTTAAGTGAAATAATTGGGATATTGAACGATGCGCAGATGAATTGATAAGCGGCGAATGCGAGGAAGTTAGTCGGGAGATAATGGCCCGGAAATGTCTAATTAAAGTTTTACTTTATCCATTGAACATTATTTGTTGAATATTAATTAAGCTTAATAATTCATTGCAGGATGTTTCTCCAGCACGCAAAAAGGCAAATGAGAGTTAGAAACTCATTTGCTTTTTTTGTACTTATTTTGCTAAATGTAGAATCATATGCTTATCTATCATCTTTAATCATTGCTTATAAATATGAACGATGAGATGGCCATGAACCTTGGAGTTTACGAAGTTGTATAATTTGACCTGTATGATATGCATCGTGCAATAGGATATTCATATATTGTTGCCAAACTGGTAGAGACGGACTTGGTTGATCCAGTTCTGCTTCTTGAAGGGATGTTAATGAAGATTGTAAGGCATCATGTACTTGGAGTGTTCGCTTCACTGTTTGTTGCCAAGCATCATCATCATTAGGTCCACCTTGGAAAAACGTGTCATCATTATTTTGTGGAGCAACAAATGTGTCATCTTGATGTAAGCGGGAAAGTAAGCGCTCTTTAAAGGTTAGTAAATGGTTTGCATTTTCCCAAATCGTATTACTGGCCTTTCCTTCTGGGTGCCAACATGCTTGTGCAGCGGTAAGATTCTTTAACGCTTCTGATATCGGTGGGTACCATTCTTCTTCGTAAAAAACTTGCTTGACTCCATTTTGCAACATTTCTTTTTTACTCATTCGTATAGCCTCCTTAACTATGAGATAGACCGGCAATAAGTGTTAGAGAAATTAGGTAGAAACGTACCTACTTATCATCTGATTGATGTTTGGAAGTTTCTAAAAGAACAATACGGCGCCGTTGTAGCAATTGCAAAAATAAACTTATGCTTTCAAAATCATTTTTATAAACGTAATAAATTCTCCTTTCTCTTCAATAAACCTGCCTCATAGTTGAACAAGAAAATTAACTGCAGCTTAAATTTAAAACTTGTAGCAATATAAAATTTCAGAAAGTTTTAAAATTCTAAAAAATTAGAAGGTATAATTCGATAAAAATAGAATTAAATACATAGCAAATAAGGAGGGGATAAAATGGAAGTCTTTCACGTGACGAGTAGAAAGAGGGAAACGTACAACGTTGAAATGAAGTATTCGATACTTTTCGAATGCGCACTTGGCATTGCGGCAATTACTCATAAGAGGTTAATCGATACTCTTGAAAAGACTCAAAGTGAATGGGAAGAAATTAGAAAATCGTTACCTCATGAAATGATAGAACATTTACAATTTGTCGAGAGGCATAATACGTGGAAAGCGTTGCTTCAGTTACTGTATGATGGAGATTTTACGGATTTAACTCAGTTTATTCATAATATCAATTCGCTATCGGAAGTAGATTTTAAATATGTGTGCTTACCGTTTTTAGGAGAAATCCATCAAGAAAAAAGACGTTTAGCCGCAAGCGGAGAAGCATCTGTAATACACGAACTAAAGGAGCTGACACATGATCATCAGTTTTTCTCTACGTATATAGAGTTTGTATGTCATGCCGATGTGCGTGAACTAAAAACGCATTTAATTGCCGTTATGACAGGGTGGTATGACAGTGTTGTTAAAAAAGAGGCAGAAGAAATTGTTTCTATACTAGAGCGAGATTATGAAGCGAAAAATGAAATGAATAAAAAGATGCAACCGGAAGAGTTTGTAGAGTGGGCAACAGGTGGCGTTACATATATGCCAGAGCCAAGTGTTCATCACGTACTTCTTATCCCGCAAATTACATACAGACCGTGGAACATAGAAGCTGATATTGAAGATACGAAAGTGTTTCATTATCCAGTCGCAAATGAAAGTATACATCCAGAAGATCCGTATGAGCCGAGTTATTTTTTAGTTCATAAACATAAGGCGCTCGGGGACGAGGCAAGGCTTCGTATTGTAAAACTACTCTTTGAACAAGAGCGTACGCTGCAAGAAATAACGGAAAGATTACAACTAGGAAAATCGACAGTACATCATCATTTGAAATTGTTACGTTCAGCAAAGTTAGTTGATATTCAAGACGGGAAATATGTATTGAGAAAGAAAGCAGTGCAGTCTTTAGCGAAAGAATTAGATGCATTTTTGAATAGATAATATACAACGAGAATGTACATAAAGGGAGGAATTTAATAGAAAAGTTGGTGAGCTATAGTGAAAAGTGTATTGAAAAACCGTTCATTCTTTTATATGTGGATTGGTAGTGCAATTTCAGAATTAGGCGGGGCTTTCGGGACGTTATGTAATTCAATTCTTGTATATGAGTTAACAGGATCGAAAACAGCATTAAGCAGTATGTGGTTACTATATCTAATTCCTTCTCTCATACTGCAACTTATAAGTGGCCCATTTATTGATAAATGGAGCCGAAAGTGGATTATGATTTTTTCGCAATGGATGCGGGCATCTGTTTTCTTACTGCCTTTGGTGATGCTAGTTACTAGCGGTATAGAAGTTTGGCACATTTACGTTGTCCAAATTATAGTTGGTCTCATTACGCCTCTTTATACCCCTGCGAGCCAAGCGATTACACCAACTGTTGTGAATAAAGAGCAGCTTCAAGACGCGAATGCGTATATTGATGGAATGACTCGTCTTATGATGTTTCTCGCGCCAGTAATAGGTGGTATCGTCATTAAATTTATTGGAATCGAACTTACGCTATCTTTCGTATGTATGTGTTTATTTATAAGCGGAGGATTATTGCTTTTCATAAAAGAAAAGAGGGTACAGCAAGAACTTCGAAAAACGTGGCTAGAGCAGTTTCTTCACGGCTTTACATACTTTTTCACAAAACCAGTTATCGTTTGGCTTGGTATCTTTCTAACATTCGTTCAATTTGGAGTAGGAGTAACGATGGTTACGAATCTTCCTTATATTAAAGACGAACTATCGGCAGGGTATGCTGAATACGGTTATTTTATGGCAGGATTCCCACTTGGCTATGTAGTTGGTTCCATGTTAGTTGGGAAAGTGAAGTATAGAAGCCGTAGATTACTTATGCTTGGAGGATTATTCGTAGGGGGCCTTACTTACATTTCACTAGGTTTAAATAATAGTATTATTATTGCGATTGTAATCGAGGTAATTGCTGGTATTTGTATTTCATTTTTCAATGTTCATAATACGACGATATGCCAACAAACTGTCCCAAATAATATGATAGGAAAAGTATTTTCAGTGCGATTATTTTTCATACGATCGGCAATGCCATTAGGTGTGTTATTAGGGGGAATACTGAGTGAAATGTGGGGAGTGAGAGTACTATACTTTATCATTGGCTCGATTATATGTGTCACTTCTTTAATAGGAATATTGCTTCCGTATTTCAAATTTTTAGATGAGGCGATTGAAGAGAAGTCAGCATAATTCTAAAGATTTGAAACTTTATAATTGAAAATAATTATCATAATCAATTATAATAGAAGAATACTAGTATTCGTATTACAAAGAGGGAGTGGAATATATGTTTATCGAAACGAAAACATTTACAGTAAAAGAAGGTACATCAGATATAGTTGTAGAGCGTTTTACAGGAGAAGGCATTATTGAAAAATTTGAAGGATTCATCGACTTAAGTGTTCTCGTTAAAAAAATAAGACGCGGAGATGAAGAAGTAGTAGTTATGATTCGCTGGGAATCGGAAGAAGCATGGAAAAACTGGGAAACGAGTGAAGAGCATTTAGCTGGACATAGAGCGGGCCGCGGTAAGCCAAAACCAGATCATATCATTAAGGTTGAGCACGGGGTTTATTATGTGAAATCATCGAAATCGGCTTATCAACAGTCGTAAAAATACATTTGTTTAATTATATTTTTTCGAATAAATAACCATCTATCTGCTTACTGATAGATGGTTATTTATATTGAATAAAGAGAATGATTCGCATGCGATGTAAGAAGAATTAACGGACAGGTTAAAACTAGAAATGTTATAATATAAACTCGATTAGTGAGTAAGATTAGGAGGGACAATAATGGTTCAATCGATAGTTCATATTGCATTAGTAGTAAAAGACTATGACGAGGCAATAGAGTTTTATACAAAGAAACTAAATTTCACATTAGTTGAAGATATTTATCAGCCAGAAGAAAACAAACGGTGGGTAGTGGTATCTCCTCCAGGTTCAGTCGGCACAACAATATTACTAGCTAGGGCATCTAAACCTGAGCAAGAGCCCTTTATTGGTAACCAATCAGGCGGTAGAGTATTTCTTTTCTTAAATACTGACGATTTTTGGAGAGATTATAATGAAATGATTTCAAGAGGAATAGAATTTGTGAGAGAACCGAAAGAGCAATCATACGGAATTGTTGCAGTATTTAAGGATTTATACGGGAATTTATGGGATCTGTTGCAACTAAAGGATGATCACCCAATTGCACAAAGAATTAATAGTAAGCAATGTGACTAAGCATTTCACAAGTATGTGAAAATAAAATAGAGCTAGGTATGTAAAAATTAGCAGTGTTTATAATGGAAATGTATGAGAAAAAATATAATTCAATATCGTTTAAAAGGTGTTTGCGTATTTTAGAAACTGAGAAATATCGATATATTCTTATAGGAATTCTATTACGTGCTCAATAACTTTGGAGGATAAAAATGATAGAAAATCTTTCATTTATTACATATGAAAACCATAAAGAGTTAGTACATAAAATTCTAAATGAATATATAGCTAGGAATGAAGAGTGTGGATTAATGCTCATCGGATCTATAGCAAGAGGTGACGCATACCCCGAATCCGATTTAGATTTATACGTTCTTTTAGAGAATGGACAAAAGAAAGATTTTCATTCTGAAAAGAGAGAAGGTATTTTAATTGAATATAAGTATGCAGATTTTAATAGAATTCAATTAAACTTTAAAAATAATCCAATGGAATTATACTCTTTTCTAGAAGGAGAAATTTTATTTGATAGTAACGGTGAGTTGAAAAGGTTAAAGGAAATAGCTCAACATAAATATGAAAATTATTCTGTTTCTAGTGATAAAGTAAAAGGCATTTCTCATTGGTTACATAGTTCGCTTATTAAAATTCAGGCTGCTTTGAAAGCAAACGATGAGTTAAAAGCTTCATACATAGTTCACACATCAATGTGGACATTGCTAGAGGGAATATGGGCTATTAATAACAGACCAACACCTCCAGCTGGATCTGCTTTGAAATATATTGAAACATTATCTAAAGTACCGACGAATTTTGCAGGTTTTATAAATAAATTGTTTTTAGGTGATACGACAGAGCGTATCTCTTCAGCAGTTTTCTTGATTGAGTGGATTTTACTTAATTTGGAGAATAAATAATATGGCTATAACACTTGTCAACTTATATAGGTAAATCGATACTCCATGTCGAATTTTTCATATGATTGCATTCATTTCGAAAAACGTTCTAAGCTATAGGAAAAAGCATAAGACTATAAAAAAGTCTTAGACGGTATATCTTTCTTTACATATGTAAGTGTTATCAATATGAGTATATATACCCTCTGCTTAAATGGAGATGAGTAAATGAGGTTAAATCATATGAATCTATGTGTTGATGATTTATCAGAAGCTAGACATTTCTTTGAAACATTTTTTGATTTTCAATTTTTGGAGCAAAAGGGAAAGGCACTTGTAGTAATGAGTGATGAGAGTGGATTTATACTTGTGCTAAGTGATCCAAAAGCATTTAAGGGGAATAAGGAAGTTATGTATCCTGAAGCTTTTCATATTGGTTTTTTAGTGGAAACTTCAAGTGAAGTTGATCAATCATATAATCGTTTAGTAGCTGGTGGCATTGAAATAGACAAGGAACCGTATTCAATGAGAGGTAGTAGTTATGGTTTTTATTTTACAATGTTTAATGGATTGTTAATTGAAGTATCTTGCCTTGACTATAGAGATGGTAAGAAAGTCTCAAAACTGAATGGCACTCATCAAGAATAATTCTTTGAAGGTGTATATATAGCCCCTTATCCAGTTTGGAAAGGGGCTTGTTATCATAATGCTCGTTATTCAAAAAGCTAAATTTAATCATTTGAACTACTCTCATTTAACAGGTTAACTAGCTGTTTTTTTAGTTAAGGTAAATAATAGGGGAAATATGGAGGTATCAATGTGTTGGCTTGAAATAAAGTTTAATCAAAAACACTCCACAAACCCATATTATATGGTAAATAAGAATAATCCATTTTGAAAAGAGATTAATTAAAATGGATTATTCTCTAGCAGTTTTCAGTTATGGTGTTATAAAAAAGTTTAATCATTTTCTCAAAGAAATCAGTTATATAGAAAAATTCTAGGTCACGGTTAAGTTTTTTAAGTCACATTTAAGTTATTTACTTCACAATCAGTGAGCTAGGCCAAAAAACATAATTCTTAAAATACAAATTCGTTCAGGAGCTGAAATCCAATATTTTCTTTCTGTTAAATCATTTATGATGGACCTATGAGATTTCACCAAAGTCTAGTGTACTTCCTGTTTCTACTAAAGTCTTTGTATTATTTAATATCATCCACCAGGCCTTGTTGCTGTTCTCATAATAAGGATCATCTTCTTTCCATTGGTCATGAATTAGTATTAATTTCGTGCATGATCCAATAGGCTTTAGAATATAAGAAATTCTTGACTCAAATGCACGATCATCTTTCATATAAGACTTTCCAGGATAGTGAGTAAATCGAAGTAACTGATTTGGTTCATATTCCAATACGTTTCCGTATACATGCACCGTTTCATTTCCATCTAATCCAGGACCTACATATTCCAAGAGATCGCCCACTTGAAATGTAGATCGAATGATGGACCCATAATAAATTTGTTTTGTGCCCTCAGGAGAAATCAATGCCTTCCAAACTGCCTCTGGTGAGCCTGCAATATAAAATTCATACATCAAATTCTTCATGATTTTTATGCCTCCTAAAAATTTAATTCGCTACATGTACATTATAAAAAAACTTCACTGACAATTACGGTCAGTGAAGTGAAGGGTTTTTATAATGATTGAATAATTCAAAGCTGATAGTTGCTAATCTTTCTTGTAATAAAGTTGGTTCCAGAATGCTAATAGATTTACCATAAGGGAGAAGGAGGTAAGGTACAAAAGTATGAATAGACTCTATATCAACCTTAAAAAGGGCTTGATTGTTTTTTCGTTCTATTAAAGCATGGTTAAATAACCAATGCTGACATAAATCATCAAGCGCATGTGGCATGCCTTGGATACGGACAGAAATGAGTTCTTTAAGTTGGTTTGAATCAGGTAAAATGTCTTTTAGAAAGAAAGAACGCGCTGAAAATTCCAAGGGCCGATCAAATTTTTTATCTGTTCTGGATAATGATTGAATACGATCGATTCGAAAACTTCGAATTTCTTTACGCAGATGGCAATAAGCAACTGTGTACCACTTGCCTTTCCAATAAACAAGACCATAAGGATCAATATGACGTGATTGAGGTTCGATTTCTCCACCCTTACGATAAACAATAAATAACCTATAACTTTCGGCAACAGAAATTTCTAAATCTTGAAGAATAGATTTCAAAGAGGGTTCGACAGTAGGATGGATGACTTCAAACCCTCTTAAATGACGATTGATATGATTCAATTGTTCCTCATTTGTATACATTTTCAATTTAAAAATTGATGTATCTAGTGCTTCACTAAAGGGATACCCTGCATCTATTGCAAATTTTGCAGCATGGACAAGCGCTTTCTGCTCATCCAAATTAAAAAACAAGGGTGCCTTTGTAAACTCATTCAGTAAACTGTACCCACCATTATGCCCTGCATCTGAAATAATTGGTACTCCACTTGCACACAGAGCATCAATATAGCGGTACACCGTACGAATACTGATTTCTAATTCCTCTGCTAATTCCTTAGCAGTCAATTGTTTTCTCGTTTTGAGGAGCCATAAAATAGAAAGCATGTTAACCATTTTAGACATATATAGACATTCCTTTCGCAAAGATTCAAGATAAGCATTCTACATTAGTATAAAACATTCTGCTTCTCTATTAATCATATTCCAATTACACAATCTGGCCCTTTAGTGGAGTAACTTTATTACTACCCAATAGTTCCTTAATCAGCCTTTCAGTTCCGATCTTCTTTTCATTTTTCGCTATAAATACGCGCTTTTAGATAAATAGATGAAAAGGGATAAAATAACGCATCTTTTAGTCAGAAATCCGACTTATGAGACAGCTCCTTTATTTATTAATCTAACCGAATTTCAAACTCAAGCACATCTGGATCTTTCATAAATGGCATACTTTGCTCTTTAAATCGTAAGCTTAATCCAGACAAATTATCAGGAAGAGCAGGGGAAACTACAAATTGGTAGCTCACATGTCCATCTGTTCCAGTCCATCCTTCTGCCCAGCAATCGTATGTATCATTTATCGATAATTCAACAAGGCTATGTGTATGATTCTCATTAAGTGTATTGTTTTTTGGATCCCATTCCTTATATAAATTAATTACACTAGCGTTAGAATATTGACGAATAAAGGTTACAGTATACACAGTTTCTTTATGTTCATAAGTTTTTAAAACGGGTATATGTTTTTTAAACTTAGTCGGTTCGACGCGAGGTTTAAACTCATCTTCGTCCATCATAGATGAGAATAATGAATTTAAATAATCAGGATATAACCCGTTCTGCTTTGCCCAATTAGAAATGGCTTCATCTGGTGGGAAACCCGGATTCCCATTCGAAAGTTCTTTCCGTTCTTTTAATAAAGAGCAAATTTTTTCATCAATAGAAGATAAGCGTTCATCATAATGATCAGTAGGGCGTTCAAAAGGCATTCGTTGCATAATCATTCCTCTTTTCCTTTATTTTGTTTTCATATTTTATTATAACTGAAACAATTTTCGTTTTTTACAATATAATCAATTAATTTAAATATTTCGAAAAATAGGATGTTTATGTGTTAAAATAAATATAGAAAACCATTTATTAACTATCGGCAGGTTAATAGAAAAAGGGTGTAAATAGTTAATAATGTCACAATTAAAATGCAACTAGATAGTTAGGAGGAATCATTATAATGGATACTACACAACAAAACAGTAATGCATGGGATAAGAAGGTTGAAGAAGGTTCTAGATACACTCAACCTGTAAGTAGTGAGGTTATTGAAAAAAGTAAATCAGGTGAATGGGAAATCACAGTCACCACAGAAAAATCAGTTCCTAGAGATTGGTTTCCAAAGTCATTAGAGGGATTAAAGATACTTTGTTTAGCATCAGGTGGAGGGCAACAAGCACCAGTACTGGCTGCTGCTGGAGCAGATGTAACAGTTACTGATATATCTAAGAAGCAATTGGAACAAGATGAAATGGTAGCGGAACGGGATGGATTAACTTTAAAAACAGTACAAGGAGATATGTCAGACCTTAGTGATTTTGAAGATGAATATTTTGATATTGTCGTAAATCCTGTTTCTAATTTGTTTGTAAAAGATGTTTATCTTGTATGGAATGAGATTTCAAGGGTTTTAAAGAATAAAGGTATTCTTATTTCTGGATTTACAAATCCTTTACTATGGATTTTTGATGACAACCAAGAACAAAAAGGTATTTTGGATGTTAAACATTCAATACCTTCATCAACATTGGATTATTTAACAGAGGATGAAGTTCAAGATTATATTAATTTAAATCAAACAATAGAATACGCACATACTCTAGAAGATCAAATCCAAGGTCAAGTTGAAGCTGGTTTTGTTATAACGGGTTTTTACGAGGATGATTTTGGTGGAACAAGGATATTAGATAAGCATATTAAAACTTTTATTACTACAAAAGCTATAAAGTTAAAGGTTGATTAAAATTTTTGGCTCGTTAGTCGAAGAAGGAAACTTGAAAACAATAAAAGTTCAATGTATGTCAAAAAGGATGGCAAGTGCCATCCTTTTCCTTGTGTAGTTTGAGTGTCAAAACAAGTTTTACTCCTCTTAACTGAACCCGTTATAATAAACGGTCCATCTTTTCACCTTAATTTTTCACATCATTATATAGTTCCAGCGCCTCTTTCACATTCAATCTATTTTTCACAATGCCATGAATTGCTTGAATCATCGCAGCTGGATGTTCGGATTGCCATATGTTTCGGCCCATGTCTACTCCAATTGCACCTTCTTGCAGCGCATTGTAAGTAATGTTTAATGCGTCTTCGATTGAATCTAGTTTTGGGCCGCCCGCGATTACGACTGGAGCAGGGCATGTGCTCGTGATTTTTTCGAATCCTTCGCAGTAGTAAGTTTTAATAATGTCAGCTCCCATTTCAGCACATACGCGGGAGGCGAGTGCCAAAAAGCGAGCTTCACGTTTTTGTAGTTCTTTCGCAACGGCGGTAATACCGAGTACTGGCAGGCCGTAATCGTGAGCTTCAGAGACTACGTTTGCGAGATTTGAAACAGTTTGTGTTTCATAGTCTGATCCAACGAAAACAGAAACGCCGACGCCAATTGCGTTTTGTTTTACTGCTTCTTTCACAGGTGTAACAATTGTTTCATTCGCTAAATCTTTACCGACTACAGTTGCCCCACCTGATACACGCATAACCATTGGTGTGCTGCAATTTTCAGGTATACAGGAGCTGAGTACACCTCGTGTTAAAAAGAGGGAGTCTGTATATGGAAGTAAGTTTTTAACTGTTTCTAACGGTTGTTCAAGTCCGTGAATTGGTCCTAAAAAGTAACCGTGATCTATCGCTAGCATAACCGCTCTGCCATCAGGTAAAATTGTGTTTAATCGATTTTTAAATCCCCAAGTCATTCGAAATCACTCCTTCGTTAATGTTGGATTTTCAGTTTGCACTGTATCTTTATTTGGTAAATGTGGTGACTTTATAAAAACAGCTTTAAAAGGCTTATCGGAATGGTTAATAAGATAGTGAGATTCATGAGGGCGAACTTGCAAGACATCTCCTTGTTTTATTGGAATTCTTTCGTTATTTACATAGAAATCTATTTCGCCTTCTAACGCATAGAAGACTTCTTCGCACGTTGTATGATAGTGATTTTGAAACTCTTGTCCAGGCTGAATAACGACTAGGCCAAGATCGATATTTGGACCTTGTATTAAATATTTAGGCCCGTTATCACCGAAGCGATAGGTGAAATCATCTTCATTCACTTTAAGCATAGAAATCACTCCTTTATCCCGCGTTAACGGGCAGTAAAACTCCCATCTCAAAATTTGGCTGGAGCAAAGAAGTTAGGGGGAGGTCAACTGCCCGTAAACGCCCGATTGGTTCAACTAATAATCAGTGGGGGAGGAACAAAACCCCCACTGATTAAAGTTTCACTTTATGTAATGTGTTACAGCGCACCTGGCGCAATCCACATATGTGAGGTGAGCCCTTTATCGGCTAAAGCGAGCTGACTGTCATATACGGTTTTCCATGTTTCATAGAACTCCTTATAGAGTTCATGATTTTCAGTGACTGGCTCGAATGTGTTTTCCCACTGTACAAACTGTTTGGCAGTCTCTTCCATAGATGAATATATTCCAGCGCCAACACCAGCAGCAATTGCAGTTCCTAAAGCAGCTGCTTCTTTCACAACGGGTACTTTTACAGGAATGCCGAGTACGTCTGATAGAATTTGAGGCCATAGTTTTCCTTTAGCACTACCGCCAGCAAAAACAACTTCAGAAGGGAATGTACCTGTGAGATTTTCAATTCGTTTTAAGTTTCCAAGTGTAACGAAGGCGGCATTTTCTTCAATAGCGCGGAACATTTCTTTCTTCCCACATTTGTCAGCATCTAAGCTTAAATTTAAAAAAGAAGGTGCGGCATGACGCCAAGAGATATAGTTCATGACGTTTGAGAAAGTAGGGATAATGCCATGTGAGCCGACAGGTACGTCTTTCGCTTGTTCTTCTAACAATTCATATGCATCTACACCGAGTTTTTCAGCGAGTTTCTTTTCTTCTTGGCAAAAAGCATCTCGAAACCAGCGCATAACGAGGCCTGGGAAAAAGGCGATCGTTTCATATTGCCAAAGTTTAGGAACGACATGGCAATTTACGCGAATCGCAGCATGCGGATCCGTTATTGGTTCAGTAATGTTAACTTCTTGTTGCCAAAAGCTACCCCCGCATATTAATGTTTGATTTTGCTTAACAACTCCAGTTCCGAGTGATGCCATTTGTGCATCTCCGCCGCCAGCAACGACAGGAGTTCCTTCATGTAATCCTGTTAATTCAGCACTTCGTTTTGTGACATTCCCAATAGTTGTACCAGCTTCATTTACTTTTGGAGAAAAGGCTAGAGTAAGACCGCATTGCTCAGCGATGGAGTTATCCCAAGCTCTATTTTGTAAATCGAATATACCGGACGTACATCCATTTGAAGAATCAATTTGCAGTACGCCGCACAATTTATATAAAATCCAATCGTTTAACATCGTAAAGGAATGAATGTTTTTGTACACGTCTGGTTCATGTTTTTTAATCCAAAGTAAGCGAGGTAAAGCACCTAACGAAAAAGTTTGACCGGATGTTCTATATAAATCTTCTTCAATTTCGGAACGTATTTGTTTTAGTTCACTAACTTCCGCTGATGCGCGGCCATCAACATTTGCACAAGCCCATATTTCTTGCCCGTTTTTATCGTATAAAACAAAGCCTTCGCGCATGCTCGTTGCACTAATACCTTTAATAGAAGAGGAGGACGTATTACTTTTTTGAAGAACCTCTTTCGTACATTGTTGAACGAGCTGCCAGTTTTCAGTTACATCAAAATTCATAGAACCAGGGTAACGACTATCTGATTTATGAATCCATTCTTTTTGACTAACAGCAAGTTGATTACCGTTTAAATCAAAAAGAACTGCTCGAATGCTCCCTGTACCAGCGTCGTAAGCTAATAGAGTAGACATTAAGAGTCACCTTCCTTTCTTAGTAAGGAGAGGGCAGTTTCTTCATCGGTAATTAATGTATGAATGAACTTTCCTTTTAAGGCGCCGTAAATTGCAGCTATCTTTTCCGTACCGCCAGCTACACCAACGACATGTTTCATATTTTGAAGAACAGAGAGTGGTGTGCCGATAAGACGGTTATGATGGGGAAGTTCTAATTGTTTTCCGTTAGTATTATAAAATTGCCCTAAAATATCTCCAGCCCCGTGTTGACTACGTATATAAGTCATTTCACGTAGTGTTAATTTTTCTTCTTTTACAATTGTGGCATCTTGAGATAAACCTCCAATGCCGACTACTGCTGTATGAGCAAGTGAAGCGACGTGAAGCATATCTTTCACGCTCGGTTCTGATAGAATACTTTGTGCCATTTGGGTTGTGGATGCTAGAAAAGGGGTAGGGATAATGTGAAGATCTCCTTGCATGTAGTTCAAATAGTTTTGTTTCCTCGGAATATAGTGGTTAACACCGCCTGTAAGAGTAACGATTGAAAGATTCATAGAACTTTCAAAGTGGATGTTTTCTAACATGTTACTGATCGTCTCTCCCCAGCCAATGCCGAGTAAATTGCCTTGTTGCAGGTGAGTTTCTAAATATTGTGCGGCAGCTTTTCCGAGTGAAGATGCATAATCTTCTGTTGGCGTTGGGATAACGAAAGCATCTTTTAGATGGAACTTTTTCATAAGGCCACGTTCAATACTTAAACAGTGCAAACCAGTACCTTTTACGTGAAAGGTGACGACACCTTCCGTCCGTGCTTTATCTAACAACCGAACGACTTTATTGCGTGAAATGTGAAGAAGTGAAGCAATTTCTTGCTGGGTTAATTGATCTTTATAATAGTACCAAGCTACTTTTGTTAACAAATTGTCTTCAAAGTTCAGCTGTGACATGCTCTTCATCCCTTTCAACAATTGACCACTGCTTAAACATATGTGTTCGTTATTTTGTTTATTCCAGTTGAAGCGATAAATAGTCCAGTGAAAAAAGTGTTCTAGATATGAAAAAAGAAATATACAATGCTACAAAACAAGTAGAACAAAAAATCATTTTCTCAAAAAATGTTCTGCATAAAGGCAGGTGACATCATGTGGAGAACGTGCCCTTATTACAAGTTACAAAGATGAGTAAATCATTTGCAAATCAACTCGTATTAAAAGAAGTCAATCTACAATTAGAGCGTGGAGACGTATATGCTTTAGTCGGTGGAAATGGTGCCGGGAAATCAACATTAATGAAAATATTAACGGGTTTGCATTCATTCGATTCAGGTGAGATGTTTGTGAAAGGGGAAGTAAAACAGTTTTCAAACACAGCAGAGGCGCATCAACATGGTATTTACTTAATACCACAAGAGCCGCTCATCTTTCCTCATATGACAATTGAAGAGAACATTTGTATCGGAATGAAAGCGAACAAGAAAGAACTGCGAAATAAAATTAATAAGTTGCTAGAGGAATTAGGGTGGAACATTCAACTTCATGAGCTAGGGTTATCGTTATCCATTGCCCAGCAACAATTAGTAGAAATATTGAGAGGATTAATAAGGGAAGCTGAGATTCTTATTTTAGATGAGCCAACATCGACATTAACAACTCACGAAATTAAGAGTCTTTTTGTATTGATAAAAAGTTTAAGAGAAAAAGGAATTGGAATGATATATATTACGCATCGTTTTCCAGAAATCTTTGAAATTGCAAATAAAGTAGCGATTTTGCGTGATGGTATGATTGTTAGTCAAGGAAATGTATCGAGTTATACATATGACTTGCTAATGGAGGGGTTATTGCCGAAAGGTTATAGACTTGAGGAGAAGAAAGAAATTGCACATAAAGAAATAGAGCCTTCGGAAATAATATTAGATGTCACGAATGCGTCAAGCTATGCGTTTCAAAATGTATCATTTACTGTACACGCTGGAGAAGTTGTTGGGATTGCTGGGATCGTTGGATCAGGTAGGACTGAACTAGCTGAATCGTTATGTGGATTAAAGCCTTTGAAATCAGGTTCTGTTTTATTAGATGGGAAATCCATTACAAAGTATTCGGTACATAAGCGAATAAAGGAAGGTATGGTGTATGTACCGGAGGACCGGGTAGGGAATGGTATTTTTTCAATTGCGTCTGTTAAGGAAAATATAACATCTGCATCTTTAAACAGTATGAGTAGCTTCTTTTTAAATAACAAAAAAGAAAGCGCTTTATCCGAATTGTATATAAAACAGTTTAGAATTGTTGTCCCTCATATGAATGAGAAAATGACGTCTTTATCAGGTGGGAACCAACAGAAGGTCGTGCTAGCGAAATATCTTGCATGTAATCCGAAAGTGATTATTCTTGATGAACCGACCCGTGGTATTGATGCGAAAGCAAGATTAGAAGTATATGAAACGATACAAAGTTTGAAGAGAAAGGGACTTGCGCTCATATTAATTTCTTCAGATATGGAAGAAATCGCTCAATTAGCGAATCGTGTTTATGTGATGAGAAACGGAGCATTCGTCTCTCATTTGGAGAAGAAGGAAATTTGTATTGATGAAGTTACACGCCTTGCGTACGGAGGAAATGGAGGTGTAACCGAGTGAACCGTTTATTTAAAATGCATGAGACGTCTATTATTATTTTATTACTTCTTTACATAGCCTTCGTTGGAGTGATGAATCCTAGTTTTGTTCAGTTTAGCTCTTTATCTTTAATTATGAAATCAAGCGTTATTTTAGTTATTTTGGCAATTGGTCAATCTTTCGTATTGTTTACGAAAAATATAGATGTATCAGTAGGATCTATTATGGGATTAAGCGCTGCGGTTTGCGGGATGTTGTTAACAGATGGATACAGTGCCTTTATTTCAATATTTGCGGCAATTATACTTGGTGCTCTTATTGGTATGGTAAACGGAATTGGCGTTACGAAATTTCGAGTGCCAGCTATCATTATGACATTAGGAATGCTCGGTATTATTAGAGGTGCAATGTTACTATTCACGGGCGGAAAGTGGATTGAAGATATTCCGAATGAGTATAAACAAATTTCTTCTATTATGATGTTAGGCATTCCGGTAACGGTATGGACCGTTCTTATCATATTACTACTACTATATTTCTTTTTAATGAAAGTACAAATTGGAAGATATTTTTATGCGGTCGGTGATAATGAAGATGGTGCAAGGCTTATTGGAATACATGTAGATAAAGTGAAAATATACGCGTTTATCATATCAGGCATAAGCGCTGGGCTCGCTGGATGTATATTCGTAATGAATATTGGATTCGTTCCAAATCAAACAGGTACAGGGATAGAATTGCAAGTTATCGCCGCTGCTGTTTTAGGTGGTATACATTTAAAAGGAGGAACAGGTTCTATATTTGGAGCGGCATTAGGTGCATTTTTTTTAGAAGTGATAAGCAGTTCACTCGTCTTTTTAAAAATACCTGCATTTTGGAATAGTGCTATTTCAGGATTTTTACTTTTACTCATCATCATATTAGATAGTGTCTTAAAAAAATGGAAGAAACTCCGGCAACTAGAAGAAAGAAGGGTGAATCTATGAGGGGAATACGTAGCTTGTATAGATGGGAAGGGGTTCTTCTCATATTGCTTCTCGTAGAACTCATTCTCTTTAGTTTCATAAATAGTGATTTCTTAAACATTAGTAACCTCCTTTTTAGTATGAACGATTTCCTCATTATTTCAATCGCGGCTATTCCGATGACATTTGTCATTGTAACTGGTGGAATTGATGTATCAGTAGGATCTATTATGGGGCTTACTTCGATTCTTATCGGAGCACTTTGGATGAATGGCATGCCTATACTGTTGGCCGTTATCATTGCGCTCGTAATAAGTTGCATAGCGGGCGGATTAAATGGACTTATTATAAAAATGACAGATGTAGAACCTCTTGTCGTTACACTTGGAACGATGTTTTTATATGCAGGAATCGCCCTTGTTATTTCAGGTGGTTCGGGTGCAGCGGGCTATGAAGGAATAAGTGGTTTACCAGATTCGTATGTGCAAATGGCAAATGGTAGTTTTATCGGTATACCTAATCTATTATGGCTCCTTGTCATTTTAACGATAGTATTTACAATATTGTTTCACCGTACAACATATGGTCGCTACACAAAATTAACTGGCGCAAATGAAAGTACGGCGAGATATTCCGGCATTCGAACGAAGAAAGTAGTGATTATTGCTTACGTACTTTCTGGGTTAGGAGGTGGATTAGGAGGAGCTTTCTTAACAGCGTATTTCGGTTCAGCTCGTGCAGATATTGGAAGTGAAACGATTTTGCCAGTAATTACGGCAGTTGTATTAGGCGGCACACTTATTACAGGCGGAAAAGGGAGTATTATTGGGACAGTACTAGCGAGTATTTTTATAGGACTTATGCAGTACGGTTTGCAAATGACGGGCTTAACGAATGAACAATCTAATGTAGTAATAGGTATTATCCTTATTGTTTCTGTTATTATGAGACATTTTAAATTACAACGATTCACTACGGGGAAAAGAAGGAATTTGCATAAGGGGGAAATGTCATGAAGAGAAAACTGGGGATTGTTATTATTATGTGTATTTGTTTAATCGGTTTAATTGCTTGTTCTAGCCAAACAGCGGATAAGAAAAAAGCAGATGATGTGAAATTTGCATTCATTCCGAAATTAACGGGAGTTGGCTTCTTTACATCAGGCGGTGAAGGTGCAAAAGAGATGGGAGATAAGTTAGGTGTACAAGTGAAATATGATGGACCTTCTGAAGCGAGCGTATCAGGGCAAGTAAAATATATAAACAATTTTATTAATCAAAACTACGATGCAATTATGGTTTCATCTACGTCAGTTGATGGTCTCTCGCAATCATTACAACGTGCAAAGAAAAAGGGGATGACCGTATTAACGTGGGATTCTGATGTGAATCCGAAAGACCGTTCGTTTTATATTAGCCAAGGTACACCAGACCAACTTGCAAACTTATTAATTGAAATGACTTCCAAGCAAATTGGAGATAAAGGGAAAGTAGCATTCTTTTATTCTAGCCCAACAGTAACAGATCAAAACCAATGGGTAACGAAAGCGAAAGAAATTATTAAAAAGAAATATCCGAACTGGGAAATTGTAACGACGCAGTACGGTGAAAATAATGCACAAAAGTCTTTGTCAGTAGGGGAGAATATATTAAAAACGTATCCAGATATTAACGCAGTTATTTGTCCAGATGCAACAGCACTCCCAGCAATGGCGCAAGCGGCTGAGAACTTAAAAATGGATAAAAAAGTAGTCGTAACTGGGTTTTCAACGCCGAACGTTATGCGTGATTATGTAAAACGAGGAACAGTACAACAATTTGGATTATGGGATGTAAAACAACAAGGTGCCCTCGCAACGTATGTTGCAAATGAAATTGTTGTAAAAGGGAAGAAGTTAAAAGTCGGGGATAGCTTTGAAGTAAAAGGAATCGGAAAAGTGAAAGTAGAGTCGAACTCTATTCAAGGGTATGACTATGAGGCAGAAGGAAATGGTATTATCGTATTACCTGAACGAGTTGTATTTACGAAAGATAATATCGATAAGTATAATTTCTAGTAGAAAATAAAAACGTCCGAATATATCGGACGTTTTTATTATGTCGTTTTTTTAATCTATTCATTAATTGTGAACAGCTTCTTTTTCATTTAACCCAAGTGTGCGTCCTGTTGAAGCGTGAAGCTCTTGGAACAGTCTTGGATTTTCCGTTAGTGATACGCCGTAAGAAGGGACCATTTCTTTTATCTTTGGCTCCCATTCTAGTATACGTTCTGGGAAGCATTTTTCTAATACTTCAAGCATAACGTGAACAGCAGTAGAAGCACCTGGAGAAGCGCCAAGTAACGCAGCGATTGATCCGTCATTTGCACTAACAACTTCTGTACCAAATTGAAGTGTTCCTTTACCACCTGCATCAGTATCTTTAATTACTTGCACACGTTGTCCAGCAACGACAGTATCCCAATCTTCACTTTTAGCGTTCGGAATAAACTCACGTAATTCTTCCATACGCTTTTCGTGTGATAACATAACTTGTTGGATTAAGTATTTTGTTAATCCCATTTCTTTTACACCGGCTGCTAACATCGTTAAGACGTTATTCGGTTTTACAGAACCAATTAAATCAAGGTTTGAGCCAGTTTTTAAGAATTTAGGTGAGAAGCCTGCAAATGGTCCAAACAGTAAAGCTTTTTTGTTGTCTATATATCTCGTATCAAGGTGAGGGACAGACATTGGCGGAGCACCAACTTTAGCTTTTCCGTATACTTTTGCATGATGCTGCTCTACAACTTTTGGGTTTTTACATACCATAAATAGTCCACTTACTGGGAATCCTCCAATATGTTTTGACTCAGGAATACCAGTCTTTTGAAGTAGAGGTAGACTACCGCCACCGCCGCCGATAAAGACGAATTTCGCAGTATGATGTTCGATTTTGCCACTATTCATATCGTGAACTTTTACTTCCCACAAACCATTCTTCGTGCGTTTAATATTTTCAACACTATGTTTGTAGTTTAGCTCAACATTTTTAGTTTTTAAGTAATCAAATAACATGCGCGTTAACGCACCGAAGTTAACATCTGTTCCAGAGTCAATTTTCGTTGCAGCCATTGGTTCATTAGAGTTACGGCCTTCCATAATGAGTGGAAGCCATTTTTTTAATGTGTCAGGAGCATCAGAAAATTCCATTCCTTGGAATAGAGCGTTTTTTGAAAGCGCTTCAAAACGATTTTTTAGAAACTCTACATTTTTTTCCCCTTGCACCAAACTCATATGAGGTAGTGGCATAATAAAATCTTGTGGATTACGAATTAAGTTTTTCTTAACAAGATACGCCCAAAATTGTCTTGAGAGTTGAAATTGCTCATTTACTTTTACAGCTTTACCAATATCTATAGACCCGTCAGATTTTTCGGATGTATAGTTAAGCTCACATAGCGCAGAATGTCCTGTACCAGCATTATTCCATTCGTTAGAACTTTCTTCTCCGGCATTTGTGAGTTTTTCAAATACTTTAATTTCCCATTCAGGTGCCAATTCTTTAAGTAATGATCCTAACGTTGCGCTCATAATTCCAGCGCCAATTAAGATAACGTCTGTTTTTTGCTGCATGTTGCTCATGATAATCTCTCCATCCCCTATATTGGCAAAAAAGAGTAGGTGTTTTTATATCTAAGCCGTAAAAAGAAAACACCGCCTAGGCCCCACCTAGGTATTTACCTTTTTTGTCTCAATTATATAACCATCTCATACTCTATTATAATAATTAATAGACTAAAATATCTAGTGTTATCTGATAATTTTAAACTATTTAACGCTTTATTTTGTAGAATTCTTCTGCCATAAGGGTAAAAAGCATTGTAGTAAAGCGGAATTTGGAGAAGAATTCCAGTTTGATGTTATCTCAAAAAAACTTACTAATACTTTTATTTTTAAGTTTTAATCTTTGGAAATTTGTAAAAATATGTTTTTATTACATCTTATTTGAAAAAAATAACAAATGAATGATAAGATTATTCTGAAAATAATTAAGGAGGAATACCAATGCTTACAAAAGAACAAGTCGCAAACTTATTTCGAAACTTTTCTGTGAATGAATGTAAAGGATCTAGTGACTTATACGAATATTTATCAATAAAAATTTCTGAAGATGAGGAAGTTCTTACGTTAGCTTCCTACGCACAACCTGGTCAACCAGTCCCAAACTTATTATTAGGTGCAGTCCATTATTTATTGTTAAAAGGAAAAGAGCACAGTTTAAAAAACTATTATCAAAGTTTAGTTGAAAATGCTGATATAAATTTTGAAAATGCCTTTTACCAATTTAAAGATTTTTGCCATGTATATCGAGAAGAAATTATCTCTTTATTACAAACGAAACTTGTTCAAACGAATGAAGTAAGACGATGTGCCTATTTATATCCAAGTTTCTGTTACATATTTAATAAAGTGAACAAACCGTTAGCGTTAATAGAAATTGGTACAAGTTCAGGATTACAACTATTTTGTGATCAATATAGTTATTCATATGGAATGGAAGAAGTGTATGGAAATACACAATCGAATGTTCAGTTAACCTCTGAAATAAGAGGGGAGAATATGCCGAATCTGCTAAAACAAAGTCCACCTGTCGTAGAAAGAATCGGACTAGATTTACACGTGAACGATTTAAATGATGACGAAGACTATTTATGGTTACGAGCGCTTATTTGGCCAGAACATAAAGAAAGACTGGTACTATTCGATCAAGCAGCAGAACTTGTAAAAGAACAATCAGTGCAATTAATTGAAGGAGATGGTGTAGTGCTTCTACCATCCATTGTAGATCAAATAAGGGAAGATGCTGTAATCTGCATTTTCCATACACACGTCGCAAATCAAATACCTGAAAATGTAAAACATACGCTAGAAAAACAAATTAAAGAAATTGGTGCAAAACGTGATGTATTCCACCTATATAACAACATGTGGGACCGGGACCTTCATATTGATTATTATATTAACGGAAACGAATATTGTGAAACGGTTGGGGAAACGGAAGGGCATGGAGGGTGGTTTAGTTGGAAGCTGGGGGATAAGCCGCTTTGTTAATGTAATCCTATAGGATGGGGACCTTTTGTTTTAAAATTAATTTTTTTGATTAATATGATAATAATTTATGATAAGTTGTATATAAGGATAAAATAAAAAGGATGATAAGCATGCAAAAGAGACCAGAAGCAAATGAATATAACCCGTATTATTCAACGTACATAAACTTAATACCAGATGGAGATATCATACATATTTTAGAGCAACAAATGAAGGAAACGAATCTTTTATTGAAGGATATTTCTGATAGTGAGGGACATTTTAGATATGCTCCTAATAAATGGAGTATAAAAGAAGTAATCGGTCATATTGCGGATACTGAACGTATTATGGCGTATCGATTGCTTTCCATAGCAAGAGGCGAGACAGCAGAACTTCCTGGATATAACGATGATATGTATGTTCTTAGAGCAGCTTTTGATAAGCAATCTATGCAAGATCTTCTTGAGAATTTAACAGTTGTTCGCCAATCTACTATGCATTTGCTTAAAAGTTTAGATAAAGAAGCTTGGTTACAAAGGGGAATTGCGAACAATTCTGAAATCACGGTTCTTGCATTAGCAAACATAATTGCTGGTCATGAGCTTCATCATCGTCAACTTATAAAAGAACGTTATTTGGGTTCTAAGACATATCCAACATGTTAAAATATGAAAATAAAAAGAGAATGATTCATAGGGGATTTTTGAATTATTCTCTTTTTATTTTTCTGCGTATCAGTGGAATTATAAATATTTTTTTACAAGGTCTATTCCTTCTCGTTGATGCTAATAGGGGGCACTATACATGCCCATCAAGCTAAGAGTGGCTATTGGGGTTTGTGTAGCAATGAAACCAAATCACGCAATAAGCATTAACGAACATTAGAAATAGTAAAAATGCCACTTTTTCCTGTTAAAACGGGGTGATTTTAAATTTCAAATTCTTCTTTTACAACAGTCGCTAGTCCATCAATTGATTTACGTAAATTTGTTTCCCCTTGTGCAAGATATACTTTTTTTATTGTGATTTCTGACGGCTTATTTATTAGTAAATTCATCAGGAGTCCAAGTAGCGATTTCATTTCCAGGTGCAGCAACTACAAGCCAATCCTCAAATTGGACCCCAGCTTGCCAGCATTCATAATAGTCATGAAAACCATTTACAAACATGATTTGCCCATTTTCAAATGTAATAATTAAATGCGGAGTTGCCTTACCTAATTGTATGTCTGTAACTTTTTTTCTTCTCATTTCAAATATTCTCTTATATTCTTCTTCCTCAGTATAATCGTCAAATTCATCCTCATTAGATGGATATTTTTCAGGTGGAGTATTAAATAAACACCATTTCGATTCAATGTTGACATGTAATTGTCCATCATAATCCACTGCAGCTTCAAAATCTGTAAAAAGAATCTTTATAGTTGCTGGAGAAATACCAAACTGTAATCCATCAACTTGTGCTCCTATGAAGAGATGTTTTAATACCTTTTCTGCATAAATTTTGTCTTCTTTGTTCATTATACGAATCCTCCTTTCTATAAAATATATATTATATTTTTATTGTAATAAATAAATTTTTGTGTAACTGGTTTTCCAATAAAGCGTCCTAGCTATATTCCGAAATACCATGTTCTTATTTCAGAAGAGGCAAAAGCAGATGCCACAGTAGGAAAACCAAGACCTCTTATTACAATGAGGTATGAAGATAGTAATGTGAAAAAAGGACAAACTACATCAGATGTGGATTTAGGGTTTAGACTATACCAATCTGGAATATTTGATGATAATAAAGATTATATGGATAAACCGTTTGACCAAGCAACTGAAAAAGGTCCACATTATTATAAAGATATAAAGACTTATCAATTAAAAGGATACGATATTACGTATGGGGAATATAAAGAATCCAATGTACGAGCTATGAAAATAGTGGTTCCTGCAAAAGAAGGGGAAAATGCATATCAAGTCTATATAAATGGTACTACATTATCAAAAAAAGAACTTGAGAAAGTTCTACTTTCGGTTGTTGAATAGATAATAAAATTCCATAAAAAATGAAAGTAAGTAGTTACTTTCATTTTTCTTTTATGATAATATGTTAGTAATCACTTACTTACATATTGAATGGAGGAAGAAAGATGGGGAAATTAACAGCGCGAGAAAAAATTATGGAAGCTGCTACTTTATTATTCGGTGAGAAGGGGTATACAGCGACAACAATTCGTGAAGTGGCAGAAAAAGCTGGGGTAAGCGAATTAACGATATTCCGTAATTTTAAAAATAAGGAGAACCTATTTAGAGAAAGTATTATTTTACGCACGACACCAGTGGCTTTGTTAGAGGAAATAGAAGAGCAATTTACTGGCGATTTACAAAAGGACCTTACGAAAGTGGCAGAAACATATATTCAAATCAATTTGCCGAAGCTAAATTATATTTGGGCTGCGTTAATAGAATCAAGACAAAATAGTGAAATGAAAACGTTACTGCATGAGTTGAATTCACATTTAGTAGATCATTTAGAAACCTATTTAAAACAACTTGGAGAGAAGGGGCATATTGCTTCATGTAACTATCGTTTAATAGCGAATATGTTTTATGGACAACTGTTTTTATACATTATGAATGTTAGTATAGCGGAAGAAGAAATTCAGTTAGAAGAGTATATAGGGACATGTGTAAATTTATTTATGAATGGGATTTTAAATAAAGAAAACGAATAGGGGTAGGGGAATTGAGGAATACATTTGCATTAATTGCATTAATTGCAGGGTTTTTTATGGCAATTTTAGATTCAAACATTGTGAATATCGCATTACCAGAAATGACAAAGACATTTCATACGTCAATTGACACCATTTCTTGGATTGCTAATAGTTATAACGTTGCCTTTGTATCGTGTTTATTAATTGCAGCACGTCTTGCGGACCAGTTTGGTCGCAAGAAGCTGTATATTATCGGTTTATTAGGGTTTTCTATTAGTTCACTAATGTGCGGTATTGCCACTTCTTTTCATACATTAATAGCCTTTAGGATAATACAAGGAATCTCAGCAGCGGTTATCGTACCAGTTGCTATGCCTCTTGGTCTAAAGTTAGTACCGAAAGAGAAACAAGGTATGATAGGCGGTATTATGGGGGCTTTCGGAGGGTTAGCAGCGGCAATTGGGCCTTCACTAGGTGGTGTTTTAACTGATAAATTGAATTGGAGCTGGGTGTTTTTTATAAATGTCCCAGTAGGTATATTATCTTTAATCTTCGTGATTCTTTGTATTAAAGAATCGTATGATCATACTGCAAGTTCTAAAATAGATTGGGCGGGTATGATTACCTCTGCATCTGCACTATGCTTACTTGTATATGCACTTATACAAGTAAATACAAATCAATTAAGCACGTTAAGCTTAATTCTTCTTTTTATGCTCTCATTAATAAGTTTTATATTATTTTTCATTATCGAAAAGAAAAGTAATAATCCGATGTTACCTTTAAAGTTGTTTTCATATAAAGAGTTTTCAATTTCAAATCTTTCCTTATTTTTCGTTGGTATGGGATTAATGAACTTTCTATTTATACTTGCTTTTTATTTCGTTCAAGTAGAAGGTATGTCTGAGCTACAGTCAGGCTTAATTATTAGTACTTTAGCAATTGTTTCAATGATTGTTACAGGGTTAGTAACACCAATTGCGGCGAAACGAGGTAGTTTATTAATAGGTAGTATAGGGATGATTGCTTTTATTATAGCCTCGTATTTATTTAGTCATATAGATTCAAACTTTACTACATGGGATTATATATGGCGATTAGTGATCGTTGGAATTGGAACAGGGTGCACATTAGCACCGTATACAACAACTGCGGTTTTAAGTGTGCCAGCGGAGAAAACAGGTGTTGCTTCAAGCGTATGTAATATCTCTAGAACGGTCGGAAGTATTGTAGGGGTAGCAATACTGGTCATGTTTTTGAATCATCAATTGTTAGTTGAAAAAGAAAAAGTAAATAAAGAAGTAATGACTGTGATTGAAAAAAGTAATGTAACAACTATAGAAAGAGAACAGGCGTTGCAAGCGATGAAAGGAATTGATAAAAATAAATACAGCATATTAAAGTCTGAAGAGGCTAACAAGTTATACGAACAGATGAAGCAGCAACATAAACAAGGAATTGTATATAGTTTTAATAAAACATTTTTAATGGGTGCAGTTATTTTTACTTTAGCGCTCATTAGTAATGTAGTTAGTATGTATGTTAGTAGGAAAAAAGGTACAATTTCGTTAAAAGGTTAGTTTTATTCACATAATATTATTATGTAAACAAAATGACGAATGTACACATAGTTAAATATTTTTACTTTTACTATGGTTACAAAAGTATGGTGTCCGCAGGAGGGATTATATAAGTAAACACAAAAAAATCATAGAGACTTCAGACAGTATTAGGGAAGAATCATCCAACACAAACATATAAAAAGCTCTAGAAGCATTTTTTCCGGATGGAGTAGATTTGTTTTATAAAAAGGCAATACGACCAGTAGTATTGCCTTTTTAAATTTGTACTAACGATTATGAAATCATGTCAACTATTTTAAGGTTCAGATAAAATATATATTAATGTACGCTCGGGTTCGCGTCTTTTTTCGTCTTAGTCAAATAAATAACTAAGCTCAAAATTGTTACGAGAAAGATTACGCTTGTTCCCACTGTACCGAGACCAAGACCACCGGCATCGTGAGGCTGTGATAAATAATCTCCAAAAGAGGCGCCGAAAGGACGAGTTAAAATATAAGCGATCCAAAAGGCCAACACTGCATTTAATTTGAAGCGATAGTAAGCGACGGTTACAGCCCCAATTAAAGCGGCAAATATGAGCGCTGAAATCCAGTAACCTAAGTTGAGACTTTCTGCTACGAGATCACCAGCTGCAGTACCTAATGCGAAGGTGAATAGGATAGCCAACCAGTAGAATACTTCACGTTTTGTTGTGTAAATAGAGTGAATGGACAGTGTCTTCTCACTCACATACCAAGCAGTAAAAGTTGCCAGTAGCAAAAGGGTGAAAACGATGGTTGTAGTCTCTAAAGCGACCCCGAAGTTGTCCGTAAGATTGTCGGTGACTAGCGTACCAACAACACTAATTAGCAAAACAGTGAGCCAGTAAACCGAGGGAACATACTTCTTCAACCTGAACTGGAAGAACAGTGTGATGAGCAAGAGAGCACTCATAACAAAGGTCGTTTTAGTCAAGCCGAAGTTCAAGTTTGTATTTAAGAAGTCCGCGCCTGTTTCGCCCACTGTAGTTGCCATGATTTTGATAATCCAGAAGAAAATCGTGACTTCTGGAACTTTGCTCAGCATTTGCCAACCTCGTGATGAAACAGAAGTGACTTCATCAGGAAGAGGGATATTATCTCTATTCTTATTTTGGTCCGTCTCATAATTTTTCATATATGATTCCTCCTTACTAGTTATTTATGTATAAACTGAGTGTAACTAATAAGAATGAGATTCAGATGAAATTAGGATGAAAAGAACATTAAAAAAAGATGAAAAAAGAAATGAAATACATCCAGCATAGAAAAAGAACGATTCTTCCCATAATTTTTATGGGGAAAATCGTTCTTTTTTTGCTAGAAATATAAACTATAAATTTCAGTATCGACTATTAAAAGGGCGGAATACTTTGCGGGAAGTTGAAAATGTTTTTTGGGTCATATTTAGCCTTTACTTCCATTAACCTATCAAAGTTACAGCTATAGTAAGCATCTGGCCAATCTTTAATGGAAAGGTCAGGTGTATTAACGTAAACGCCTTTTGTGTATGGTAACATTGCTAATCGGAAATCTTCGGTCCATCGAATGCTTGCGGCAGCACCTTCTTCTTGATCCCAAGTGGAGAATATTGACATGTTCGAAAGTGCTTTTCGGTAAAAATATGCTGTAGAATCGTTCGATACGTCTGCTACGGCTCCGCCTAAGCCATGGAAAAATAGAGAGGTTGTTGCATGCTGCGGTGAATTGTTTATAAAGTGCTCGATGATCGTGAGTGCTTCTTCAGGCAATAGTGCATACAAATATGGACCTACACTTTTAAATGGTAAAGGCGCTATAGGTTGTGTTGCAGCAATTCGTGTTGCAGCTTCTACCCAAGGTATTTCTTCTATAGTTACTGTTAACGGTGAACCAGCTTGTAATAATGGCTGCAGAAGTGCTTGCAATTCCTGAACTGAACCTAGGAATACTCCTTGCATCAATAACGATGGTTCCACCCCTGAAGACATGAAGAGGGTGCTTGTAAATCGCTTATCAGCGCAAGGAAGGGTGTATTCTTGCCAAGAATTTAGTACAGATTTTAAATCTTTTAAGTCCCAGCTTATTTCCGCAAATCCCACTGTATTAATTTTATGTGTTCGAAACTTGAAGGAAGTACATATTCCAAAGTTACCACCACCCGCACCTCGATATGCCCAGTAGAGATCCGAATTATGATTAGCGTTGGATCGTATAATACAACCGTTCGCGTCAACCATCTCTAGCTCAATTAAATGATCAAGAGTTAATCCCCATGGACGGGAGAGTATACTATGTCCACCGCCTAATGTCACACCTGCAATACCAGGAGTAGGACAAACGCCGCTTGGCACAACTAACCCTTCAGCTGCGAGCGTTTCAGTTAAAGAAAGGTTTCTCCATCCAGTTCCGATTGTAACAGTCCCACCATTATGATCTATTTCTAATTGCTTCATTTCACTTACATCAATTACAATTCCAGCATTGTTAACGGATAACCCTTCGTAATTATGACGACCAGAGCGCATGCGCATAGGTACGTTATGCTGTCTCGACCAGCGAACTGCATTTACTACATCCTGTGTATTTTGAGCAAAGACAATGATTAATGGGAATTTGTTGAAAAATGTGTTGAATTCCTCTCTAGCGGAATTATATTCTGGATTTCCGGGAGTTACGATACGTCCTGTAAGTTCAATATTTTGATTACTCATTTAAGTCTTCTCTCCTTGTCACATAATAAAATAGCTAAAATGTTAGTCGTCAGGTGTAAAATCAAATAGAAAAATAGAACTGACTATACGTTATAAGTAGATGAATGAGTGAGGGGGATTATTCCTAGAATGGGATTTTCGGGCCTATCGGGGAATCGAGATAATAAATAAAAGGCAACACTACATGTATCTCAAATGTAGCATTGCCTTAATAAAGTTAAATATATATACTTAAAATTTCCCCAGGTAATCCATCAATCTCACAAACTACATCTGATGTAAAACCAACGTTTGTTAATATTTTTCGAGAGGGGATATTATTTGGATCGATAATTGCCTTTAGTACGTTTACATCTGTCTGCTTCGCTATTTCAATTAATTCTCTTGCAATATAACTACCATATCTTTTTCCCCAGTGCTCTGGCAAAATCATATACCCAATTTCAGCTTCTTTTACATTATCTTCATTCACTGTTACATGTCCAAGGCCGATAAATTCATTTGTTGCACTGTCATAAACTTTATAAGACCCAAACAGTTTATGCTTTTCATTGCGCCTTAACAATTTTTCATAGTCGTTTTGTGCCTCTTCTAGCGGAATAGCACGCTCTGTAATTTGTGCCATCACTCTTTCATTTGATACGAGCTGGAAATATGGACTAAAATCTGTTGCTTCAAATTTTTTGAAATGCAGTTTATGCATAGGGTTCCTCCAAACGAATTTTTATTTGTTCTTCAGAAAAGATAAACGATAGTTAAATAGTGATCTCTATTTGATTGCCTTCCGGATCACTAATTACACTTTCGTAATAGCCATCTCCAGTGAAACGTGGTCCATTTAATAAAGGAGAACCAGCTTCTTTTAACGTTTTTGTTAGTTCATTTACACGTTCTTCACTTCCAACTGAGAATGCCATATGTGCATAACCAGTAATATTAAGGTTAGGCTCATTTTCTATACCTTTTTTACGCATAAGTTCAAGCCTTGCTCCAGATTCGAACGTAATAAAATAAGATTCAAATTGCTTTGCTTCGTTATGATATAAAGAGTTTGCTTTACCATTAAAGTACTTTGTATAGAAAGTACGCATTAATTCTAAATCATTTACCCAAAGTGCTATATGTTCGATTTTCATTCGTTTCACCAATCCTATCTTTATGTAAATTTGAAAATATGTACTCTGTAATAATTAGCGAAATTCAACAACACTAATTAGATGTTCACTTTATTAAATTTGCATGCATATTGCAAGAAATAAGAATGGACGTTAGGAAAAAGCGGATTGTAATGAAAAAATTTTATTAATGGTATTAGATAATTTTTAAGTCATAACATGCATACAATGTCTAATTAAGTGAATTACGTACGTCAAAATTTCAAATAAGGAGGGACATTTGTGGGGCAATTTGAACAAATGGTGATTGTCGGTATTTCCATGTCTTTTATACTGTCTATTATGATATTAGGGTCTACATATTATAATCCTCGCCTTTGGTTAAATGATTATCCGAAAGATATTCAAAAAGTAGTTTTGCCAAAATCAATAAATGAGAAAAAACAAACATTTTATTTCGGAATTATTTACAATATTATTCTCTTCGGAACGCCTTTAGTTTCTACATATATACTACATCACCATGGAAAATTATTGTATATTGAAGCCTATTTATATACTTTTGGGATTGTAATGATTTTCAATTTAGTAGATTTATTAATAATCGATTGGCTTATATTTTGCTGGATTACTCCGCGGTTTGTTGTTATTCCTAGTACTGAGGGAATGAAAGGATATAAAGACTATAAGTTTCACTTAAGAGGTGCAATAGCTGGAACGCCATTTTTAGCAATTGTAAGTTTATTCTTGGCAGGAATTGCGACAACGATCTAGTGTGAAGTAGAAGGTCATGAAGAGTTTATAGAAGATAAATAGATTTATAATGTATAGAATTAGAAATGAAAATTTGATAATATTGGAGTAGGAAGTTTTAAAAACAGTATATTAAGTGGTATTAATATACTGTTACAAATGTTTTGATACTCTGTGGAATTCCCTAATTTAATGGAAGGATTTCATAGAATTCAAAAAAATGTAATGGAGGCTATTATGAAAAAAATAATTGGCGCAGCAACAGCAACGTTTTTTGGATTGGGGGCATTTACTACAACTGTTACCGCAGAAACGATCGTAACAGCAGATGTACTCAATGTACGTGAAAAACCGACTACAGAATCAAAAGTTGTCGAAAAAGTAAAAAATGGGCAAGAGTTAAAAGTCATAAATACCGAAGATGGGTGGTCAAAAATTGAGTTAAATGGTAAAGAAGTATTTGTAAGTTCGGAGTTTACAAAAGATATTTACCATGTAACAGCAAATTTGTTAAATGTACGTACTGAAGCAAACACAGAATCAGAAATTCTTGGCAGACTGAAACAAGATGATGTAATTGAATCAACACATCAAGTAAAAGATGGCTGGCTGCAATTTGAGTATAAAGGAAAAACAGCTTATGCAAATGTTTCTTTCCTATCAAGTACAGCGCCAATTGAAAAGAAAGCTGAAGAGAAAACGAAGCGAGTAGCGAAAGTACAAAAAGCAGTTAAAGCAAAGGAAGTAGTAAAAACGCAGAAAGAAGCAAAAGTACAAGAAATAGCAAAAGCGAAAGAAACAACAAAAGAGCAGAAAGAAACGAAAGCAGAAGAAATAGTAAAGCCTAAAGAAGAAGCGAAAGTAACAGAGAGAGTAAAAGTTAAGGAAGAAACGAAAGCAGAAGAAATAGCAAAGCCTAAAGAAGAAGCGAAAGTAACAGAGAGAGTAAAAGTTAAGGAAGAAACGAAAGCAGAAGAAATAGTAAAGCCTAAAGAAGAAGCAAAAGTGCAAGAAATAGAAAAAGTAAAAGAAGAAGCGAAAGCGCAAGAAATAGCAAAAGCTAAGGAAGAAGCAAAAGTACGAGAAATGGAAAAAGAAAAAGAAGAAGCAAGAGCGCAAGAAATAGCAAAAGCTAAGGAAGAAGCGCAAGTACGAGAAATAGAAAAAGCAAAAGAAGAAGCAAAAGCGCAGGAAATAGCAAAGGCTAAGGAAGAAGCGCAAGCACGAGAAATAGAAAAAGCGAAAGCAAAAGAAGCAACAAAGACACAAGAAGTATCTAAAAATAACAAACAGTCTGCTAAACGTGAATTAACGGTAGTAGCGACAGCATATACTGCTGATCCAAGTGAAAATGGTACATATGGTGGACGCGTTTTAACTGCGATGGGTCATGATTTAACGGCAAATCCTAATATGAGAATTATCGCAGTAGATCCGAAGGTAATCCCATTAGGATCTAAAGTATGGGTAGAAGGTTATGGAGAAGCTATTGCTGGTGATACTGGTAGTGCTATTAAAGGAAATCGTATTGATGTTTTAATGGGTTCAAAAAGTAAAGCTATGAACTGGGGAAGACAAACTGTTAAAGTAAAAGTTTTATAATAATTATAGTTATCCAAATAGAAGTCAGTTCTCTAATATTGAGACTGGCTTTTGTTTTTGAGTTAGTGTAATTCATTGGGGAATTTTGTTGATCTGACATAGGCTTTTTAAGGGATGTGTTGCTAAATCTGCACCAAAACTTAAATTAAACATGAAACTTGTATTATGTCTATAAAATACAAATATATTAAGAACGAGCTGAGTTTTAATTTTTATTTAAGTGAGTTTGTGGTTTGGTGTGGAACTGAAATTTATCGGGAAATACAGAATACTAGTATGATGGCAATGAAGAGTTAACGTATAATGAAATATACAAATAAAACCGATTAAATCATTTACATAGCATTTTTATATAACATAATTGTTGGAGTAATCAGGCTGAAAGTGATGAAGTTGCGGTTTATTGGCAATTATATTTTGAATTACAATATTGTAATTCAGTTTAAAGGACAGGTGTATTTCATGAAAAAAGTAAGAGGATATATTGAAACAAAGAAACAAGGAGTATTTGAATTACATATAAAAGAAACCGAAGAAAAGTTAGGTGCTATTTTTCCAGCACAATATAGGGATCTTTTTAAATTAGTTAATAACGCCGAAATAGGAGAATGGATACTATATCCTATTAAAGATAATAGAAATTTAGTGAAAACTTGGGATGATATAGTTAGACAAAACGTTGAGTTGAGCGATGAGCATATGCCTGAAGATCTTATTATAATTGGTGACGATGGTTCAGGGGATAAATTGTGTTTTAAAATAAATAACGGAATAATGGATGATGAAATATATATTTGGTATCACGAAGATGCTGAAATTGAAGAAATAGCCCCAAATTTAAAAGGTTTTATTATAGAAACTATTCAGGAAGATGACGACTTGTAATGTTTATTTTCTTATAATAAAGTGGATCAGATTTAAATGAAGCGAGGAATAAAAATGACAATGGAATTATATGGCGAACATTGGGATGGAATAAAAGGGTATAGAGTAATGGAAGGGAAAGATTCATATAATCATTATTTCGGTGGTCAAGATTGTGAAGTACCATTGTGTAAGTTATGCGGTGAGAAAATGCATCAAATTTTTTGTTTTGATTTGAAAGATGAGAAACTTGCTGAACTTAAAAATGATGAATTGATTGTATTACCATTCATCTCTTGCTTGAATTGTGCGATGGTGTGGGAGCCGCAATATTTTCAATTAAGTAATGGGGGCAAGGCGGTACAAATAATAAAACAAGACAATACGGAAGAGTGGATTATGGAAGCTGAGGATAAGCTACCGGTCAATCTTCCAAAAACTAATGTAAAGCTCACGAATATGAAAAATGAAGATATACCTACTGATGAAGATAGTTACTGGGAAGCTTTTGACTTATTCGGTTCGGAATATATATGTAGATTGTTAGGAGCGCCTTTATATGGTGATGTTCCAGAAGATTTAGGATGTCCAACTTGTTCGAAAGAGATGAAATATGTTGCTACAATTACACAAGATCTTGAAGAACGGGAACTTATTTCAGTAGTTGATTTTCTGTTCGGTGAGATGAATATATATTATTACTTATGTAAAGATTGTTCCGTTATGAAAACTGAAATTCAAGGAACATAAAAGAATAAGACTGACATAAAAAATCAGTCTTATTTTTGATGTGTCACATCATTAACAATCGCATGGAATATATCTTTTTGCGTGAAATCATCTGTAAAAATAGTTTCTCTATCAACTTCAATTGTATCGTGAGGGTTATACCATTTACTTAATAAATCCTCACCAAACTCATGCCGTTTTTCTCTTGTATTATGCCGTCTAATCGTTTCTTCAAGTGATAAATCAAAATAATATGTATTGGCATTTCCTTCAAAATAATGTATTAATTCTTTTAACATATCACCGTACCTACGACTGTTTAGTATACCTTCTAAAATAACAAATTCACATTTTTCTTTTCCATACTTCGTAATTTCAAATAGTAAATCATGAGATAAGTTACCCATTGTGTCGTGCACTTTTAACATATCTCTACGTACGACATCTTGAGAGACTAGTAGTGTCCCTTGGCCAAAATGCTCTTGCAGTTCTTTTGCGATTGTTGTTTTGCCACTTGCGGAGTTTCCTCGAAGAATAATTAATGTTGACTTCAAATTCTCATCTCCAAATTGTTTTAGTTTTTTGCTTTGTTACATTGAAAATTGTTTTAGTAAGCGCTTCTCGCCAGTTTATAGAAGCTATTGCTTTCAAAGTGATATGGGACATCGCAAATAACCTCCAGTTTATTTGTTGTTTGATTATAGGAATACTTTATTTTAAAGATACAATATTTTCTTGAAAAATAAACAGAATTATTGTAAAGTAATGATAATTAAAATTTATATTGTTTAAAAGCTATGAAAGGAAATAGTAACAAGTATCTTTTCTTTTAGAGAGTCGGTGGGTGGTGTAAACCGATAGAAAGCGCTTGTGAATCCGTCCTTGAGCGAAATGTGGAACCCTTCAATGTGAAACCCTTCAATGTGAAGTTAGTAATCGTTTCCGGTTAAAAACCGTTAATTTTTTAAGTGGAAAGCTTTTATATTCTATGCTTTCAACTAGGGTGGCAACGCGGGTTAACTCTCGTCCCTTTTATAGGGACGGGAGTTTTTTGTGTTTTTTTAGTGAAATTCCCTATCTTAAAAGCTTAACGTGAATGAAGAAGATGACATTAGTCACTTATTAAAGGAGAGATAAGACATGTTAGATGTAAAAGTATTACGTGCTAATTTTGAAGAAGTAAAGAAAAAATTGATTAATCGCGGTGGAGAGTTTCTTGAATTGGATACATTTGAAGAATTAGATCAAAATCGTCGTGAACTGTTAGTAGAAGTAGAAGAATTAAAAAGTAAACGTAATGGAGTATCTGAGCGTATTGCGAAGTTAAAGCGTGAAAAACAAGATGCAAATGAACTTATTAGTGAAATGCGTGAAGTAGGAGAAAGTATTAAAACGTTAGACGATGAGTTACGTAATGTAGAAGAGAAATTGAATTCTATATTATTGGCATTACCAAATATACCTAATGAAACAGTGCCTATTGGATCATCAGAAGACGATAATGTTGAATTACGTAAGTGGGGAGAAATAAACGAATTTTCATTTGAAGCAAAACCACATTGGGAAGTTGCTGAAAAATTAGGATTACTAGATTTTGAGCGAGCAGCAAAAGTAACAGGAAGCCGCTTTGTATATTACAATGGCTTGGGAGCACGTTTAGAGCGAGCGGTAGCTAACTTTATGCTAGATTTACATGTTGAAGAACATGGATATACGGAAGTAATTCCACCGTTTATCGTAAATAGCGATAGTTTAATAGGAACAGGACAATTCCCAAAATTTAAAGAAGATGTATTTACATTAAAAGACACAGATTACTCTTTAATTCCAACAGCGGAAGTACCATTAGCGAACTATTATCGTGACGAAATATTAAATGGTGCAGAATTACCTATTAATTTTACTGCTCATACGCCATGTTTCCGTTCTGAAGCTGGTAGTGCAGGACGTGACACGAGAGGGCTTATTCGCCAGCACCAATTTAGCAAAGTTGAAATGGTTAAGTATACCAAGCCAGAAGAATCATACGATGAGTTAGAAAAATTAACTGCGAATGCCGAAAAAGTACTACAATTATTACGATTACCTTATCGAGTTATCGTATTATGTACAGCTGATATAGCATTTCCAGCTGCGAAAACATATGACATTGAAGTTTGGTTACCAAGTTATGGGGGATATCGTGAAATATCTTCTTGCTCAAACTGTGAAGATTTCCAAGCGCGTCGTGCAAGCATACGTTTCCGTCGTACACCATGTGCAAAACCAGAATTTGTGCACACATTAAATGGTTCTGGGTTAGCTATAGGGCGTACAGTAGCAGCTATTTTAGAGAACTACCAACAAGAAGACGGCTCAATTATAATCCCAGAAGTATTGCGTCCATACATGGGGGGAGTAGAGGTAATTAAATAAGAAAGATGATGATGTAAAATAAAGTTTAGCAGTTTATAAAATACTAGCAACGAGGTGCTACATGTTATTTCAAAAAGAAAATTTATTAGTTAGATACGTAATAAAAAACGATGCACCTATCATTTCAAAATGGCTAACAGACCCAGAAGTCCTGCAGTATTACGAAGGACGAGATAATCCGCAATCTGTAGAAAAGGTACTTGCCCATTTTATACATAATCCAAACAGTAATGAAAAAAGATGCTTAGTAGAATTTGATGAAATGCCAATCGGTTACATTCAAATGTATCCAGTTGATTTTGAATGGAAAGCGTTATATGGATATGAAGAATCGCAGAATGTATGGGGCATGGACCAATTTATCGGTGAACCGATCTTTTGGGGAAAAGGAATTGGAACAAAACTTGTTCAAGCAGCAATTACATACATTATGGAGAAATTGGGTGCGGAAGCAATCGCGATGGATCCTAGAGTAAATAATGAACGTGCGATAAGCTGTTATGAAAAATGCGGATTTAAAAAGGTGAAGATACTAAAGAAACATGAACTGCATGAGGGGAAATTAGAAGATTGTTGGATGGTAGAATATAAACAATTATAATAAATATGCAGGGGCTTATAAAAATAAAGGGAGCTGTGTGAAATGAAAAAGGCATTACTAGTTATTGATGTGCAAGCGGGTATGTATACAGCAGGAATCCCAGTACATAATGGGGAAAAGTTTTTAGAAACGTTGCAAGAGCTCATTGGGGAATGTCGTTCAAATGGTATTCCGGTTATTTATGTACAACATAACGGGCCAAAAGGTCATCCGTTAGAAAAAGGTACAGATGGCTGGAAAGTGCATGCGGCGATTGCTCCGCGAGAAGGGGAGCTTGTCGTTGAAAAGACGACTCCAGACTCATTCCATAAGACAAACTTAAACGAAGTGTTACAAGGAAAAGGGATTGAGCATGTTATTATTTCAGGAATGCAAACAGAGTACTGTGTTGATACGACAACACGAAGAGCGTTTAGTGAAGGGTATAAAGTAACATTAGTAAGTGATGCACATAGTACATTTGACACAGATGTATTACGCGCTGAAGATATTGTAAAACATCATAATGTTGTGTTTGGGGCATTTGCAGATGTTATTACGTTAAAAGATTTAAAAGTAAAAGCGTAATTACAGAAGTTGCTGTCTCTTAATGGGGCAGCTTTTTTATTTGAAGATAGGCTATCAAACGTTGTCGATAAATCGATATTTCTTATCGAATCGTTGATATAATTTCATTCACCGTATTGATAGTACAAAAAACAAAAAGGAGCGCCACATCGTCAAAAATTCGACTGATGAGACAGCTACTTTTTTGCACCAGTAATTATGGCTTTATTTCTTCTTATCTTTATCCAACACATTCTGTTCTTCAGCAAACTCCGTGCCATATGCAAACCGGCGATTAATTCGAATGTTATCATTGCTGTGCCTTGTGTGGGAATTAGAAAAGCGATGGACGATTACTTCTGATAATGTAAAGACGATGGCAGAAAGGATACTGCCCCATGCAATTTGCATGTAGTTGTCTAATAAAATATTACCGAAAATCCAAACACTTAAATACGCAAGTAAGAAATCCGTCATAATGGCAGCGGAATTGCCAATTCGATTTAAAATAATTTTATCAACAAACATATAAGAAACGATTGTGACGAAGAGACTAAAAGAAATGATTTGGACGAGCGTTGCTGGGAAAAATAGAGCTAGTCCGATACTAAAAGCGATGATGCATGATATAAATTTGATAAGTATTACAGTAATATCACTCAATATTTACACCTCCCATTTATACATAGTTTTACAATAAATTCAGGAGTTCATACATTGGAACGGTTTAATTTATATAAAACTTTATCATGCTGAAAATTTATCTAAATATTAAAAAAACAATCAAAAAATGTTATAGTGAAATGAGAGCGTATGACATTTTTAGGTAAGGGGGAATCCGGGATGTGGATAACTTCAGAAGTAGAAATTCCAGATGAGTTAATCGATCACCTTGAACAAGGTAAGTTAGTATTATTCGTTGGAGCAGGAGTTTCTATGAAGGGGAAATCAAACTTACCGAATTTCGATGATTTAGTTGATGAAATTTCGAAAGCTTTATATGTCGAAAGGCGTGAGATGACAGAACCCCACGATTATTATCTCGGTAAAATTGCGAAAACGAAAGATGTGCATCAAGTTGCAAGAGACCTCGTTAATATAGAAAAATCAAAACCAAATCCATTACACTATGCGATTCCAAGGCTGTTTCCGTTAGATACGGATGTTCGAATTGTAACGACAAACTTTGATCAACATTTTACGTCTGTAATTACAGAAATGAATAGAGAGCTGAATATTTATTATGCACCTGCTTTACCGACAGGGAGAGCGTTTAAAGGGTTGGCTTACATACATGGGAATGTAGAACAAGAGAAAGAAGCTTTAATTTTAACGGATGGTGATTTTGGAAGGGCTTACTTAACAGAAGGATGGGCGAGACGATTTTTAGTTGATTTATTCTCAAATTACACTGTTTTATTCGTTGGGTATAGTCATAATGATCCTGTAATGAAATATTTAGCAACAGGCTTACCACCGAGTACAAGGCGTTATGCTTTCGTCGCACAAGGTGATAATACATATCATTGGGAGCATTTAGGGATAAGACCGATTGTGTATCCGAATAAAGCAAATAATCATCAGGCGCTTGTGAAAGCGGTGAAGCGGTGGGCGGAATTAATGGGGGATAATTATATTACGAAAAGAATGCGTATTCGTGATATTGTAACCGTTCCTCCATCAGTAGAGCAGGAGCAATTATCCTATATAAAACAGTCAATAAAAAAAATTGAAACCGTTCGGTACTTCGTTGAATTTGCTCGTGATTATGAATGGGTGGAATGGCTTGAAGCAGAAGGGAAACTAAGAAATTTATTTCTGCTTACAGCAAATTATGATGAAGTAGATGAATTGCTTGCGGAATGGTTAGTGGAGCAATTTCTATTTAGTCATCAAAAAGAACTATTTCAATTGATTTTTAAAAATCATTCTAAAATATCCCCGTTATGGTGGCGAACAATTTGTACTTACTTAAACGAAACGAAAGAAACGATGGACCCTTTGTTGTTTGCAAGATGGACATTGCTTTTATTAGAAACAGCAGAGAAAGATAGTAGCTCTATTGAAATGATCACATATTTATTGCAAAAATGTTCTTTCCCTGAGCATAAAGAAATTGGCTTGTTGCTATTAACGTTTATTTTAGATGGGAAACTTAAATTGAAGCGTGTAAGAAGATGGGGAAATGATACGCAAGAGTCGATTGAACTCGAGGAATCGAGTCGTATACCGATGCCTATTTTTTCTCATGTGGAGCGAATTTGGAAAGAGAAAATGAGACCTCATATCGCTTACTACGCAAATCCGATTATGGTTACAGGGTTAGAAAAGATACAACTATTGTCATTAAGACAAAATGCACTGAAAAGAAGAGATAGAGAAATTTCAGAGCAGGAGTTACAGCAAAATGATTTTACATTTTTAATTCAAATTGTAAAAGAGTGTCTTACATATTTATGTGAAAACAATGAGAAAAAAGCAAATCATTATATTACAGAAATGATAGAAACTGATAGTGTACTTCAAAAGCGAATTGCAATTGAAGCAATGATTAATAATGTATTCGTTACAGCGGATGACAAACTGAAGTGGTTGTTACATGTGGATGTTCTGTTAGATTTCACATGTAAACATGAAGTGTTTCAACTTTTAAAGAATTATTACGCAGATGCTTTAGAGGAAACGAAAGAAGAAGTAATTCAACATGTATTAGAGTATCTTGCAGAAGAGAGGGCGTTTGATGCTTGTCTTGTATTAGACTTACTATTCACGTGTGATTCGAATAGTAAGTGTACGGCGGAAGGATACGAGCTAATGAAACAGAAACACCCCCATTTTTCTTCAGATCTATACAGTGTTCCAAAGAAAGAGGCAAATGAACAACGTATTACATGCAATGTAACAGCTGATGGATTACTGCAGCTGAAAGACGATGAAATAATGGAGCAAGTTCGGCAATTTTCAAGAGACGGTGTTTTTGAACAACGCCATTTTTTAGAGATGTTATCAAAAGCGTGTAAATTGAATGTAGAGTGGAGTATTTCGTTTGCTTATCAACTAGTAGGCGTGCACGAAATTAGTAATGAAGTATGGTTTGTATGTATTAGAGAGTGGCGAAATAACCGGAATTTGGCGAATGAACAAATTCAAAAAATCATTCCGTTATTGCAGAAATTTATTAGAAATACTGCTTTTCATTGGTTAATTAGTAGTTTTCTATATGAAATTAGTAATCGATTAGAAGAGTTAGATGAAAATAGTATAAGGATTGTAAAACGCTTTGCTTTTTCTGTACTTCCACAAGTTATGAGAGGGGAATCGGATTTTAAGATTGGAAAACAAGAGTTTTACAATGAATCTATTCAGCATCCTGTTGGGAAGATGACTGCTGTATTACTAAAACTGTTAGCATATGATCATTTATACGATCGCAACGTGTATGAATATTTATTTTTATTTGAGGAGCAGGTAAGGGTTACTTCGGAAAGAACGAACTTCATGTTTGCGCGTTTAACAGCAGATATTACGTTTTTATACCATATTGAGAAGCAATGGTGTCGGAAAAATGTATTACCTTACTTAGATTTAAAGAAAGAAAGTGAGCTTACGAAATATGCGTGGGCGGGATTATGTTATACGCAAATTAATCTACCTTTGTTTACAGAAATAAGACGATATATTAAGTATGCAGTAGAACATTTAGATGCACTACATCCATATACGAGAGAAGCATTTTTAAAATGGCTTAGCTTTGTATTTATTAAATGCGTATTATATTGGGAGCAAAAAACAGATTGGTTATATCCACTTTTGATGCAAGAAAACGAAGAGAATAAAATTAGATTTATGCAGTATGTATGCTACTACGTAAAAACGTTAAGTGGTAAGGAACAACAAAAATTTTGGACAGCGTGGCTTAGTGTGTTTTTAAGAGAACGTCCGAAAATGGGCGTAATAACAACGAGAGAATATATGATGCTTTTACGTATTGTTTTATGCATGGATGAGGTTTTAGAAAAAGGATTAAATATTATTTCGAGTAAATTTCAAGGTGTGGAAGGACAATATAACCAAGAAGAAATGAAACAGTTGTTTATAGAGATACTTGAAAAGAAAGAGAGTATGAAAGCGTATAAAGAATTGTATGCAAATGTGTTTTTCACTTTACTTCAGACGTGTCAAGAAGCTGATTTACTTGAAAGTGAGATCATACAAATAAAAGAACTATTAACCAGGTATGAAGTAGAAAGACATGTATTAAATTTAATAGAAAATGAAATAATTCGCATCGGAATCGTAACGGAGAATTTACAAGAGGAATCATAGGGCAGAAGTGGAATTTTAAAAAAATATATAAAAAGTTATTGACAGTGTTTTGAAAAGCGTTCTATAATACGAATCATACTTATTCAATTTCAAACACATTTGAATAAACAAAGTGCAATGAAGAGATCACAGTAGTGGTTAGTCTTACTGTAACAGAGAGCTGGTGGTTGGTGTGAACCAGTACAGGGATAATCATGAATTACAGTCTTGGAGCATCTTTTTCGTAGTAAAGATAGTATTGTCTTTATGAAGGGAAAGCGGTCAATTGATCGTTAACAGTGAAGAGAGGTAGACGGAAAGTTAGTCTACAACTAGGGTGGTACCGCGATAAATATCGTCCCTACTGATTTATTCAGTAGGGACTTTTTGTATTTTAGTGGTCCAACTTGAAAATAAAATAGTCATGCATTGAAAGGAAAAGCAGTAGTTGTTGTTTCCCTGTAACAGAGAGCTGGTGGTTGGTGTGAACCAGTACAAAAACAAGAGCGAATTACAGTCCTGGAGCATCTTTTTCGTAGTAAAGATAGTTATTGTCTTTATGAAGGGAAAGACGGTCAGATGATCGTTAACAATGAAGAGAGGTAGGCGAAATAAGTCTACAACTAGGGTGGTACCGCGATAAATATCGTCCCTACTGATTGAATCAGTAGGGCTTTTTTGTACAAAAAAGTGGCTTATTAACTAGTAGTTAGTGTCTTTATGGTAATTATTAGTTTAAAATAAGAAGAGGTATCGATTCCACTTTAAATTTGTATAATTAACCAGTTCAGAAAATAGAGAATTTTTCATTCTCTTACTATACTTTTAAAACATTAGAGGAGGATTTCCAAATGGCAAATCACGAATTAGATCAATTACGTAAACAGGTAGATGAAATTAACTTACAACTATTACACCTATTAAACAAACGCGGTGAAATCGTTCAAAAAATTGGAGAGCAAAAACAAGTACAAGGTACGAAACGCTTTGATCCAGTACGTGAGCGTGAAGTACTTGATATGCTTGCAGAGCATAACGAAGGACCATTCGAAACGTCAACGATTCAACATATTTTCAAAACGATTTTCAAAGCAAGCTTAGAATTACAAGAAGATGATAACCGTAAAGCATTACTAGTTTCACGTAAAAAGAAAAAAGAAAATACAATTGTTAATGTTAAAGGTGAATTGATTGGAAACGGAACACAAACGTTCATCATGGGACCTTGTGCGGTAGAAAGTTTAGAGCAAGTTCGCCAAGTAGGGCAAGCTATGAAAGACCAAGGCTTAAAATTAATGCGCGGTGGTGCTTTCAAACCGAGAACATCTCCATACGATTTCCAAGGTTTAGGAGTAGAAGGTTTACAAATTTTACGCCAAGTAGCAGATGAGTTCGACTTAGCGATTATTAGTGAAATTTTAAATCCGAACGATGTGGAAATGGCGCTAGAATACGTTGATGTAATTCAAGTTGGTGCACGTAACATGCAAAACTTCGATTTACTACGAGCTGTAGGTAAGGTTAATAAGCCAGTATTACTAAAACGTGGATTAGCAGCAACAATTGATGAGTTCATTAATGCAGCGGAATACATTATTGCACAAGGTAATGACCAAATTATTCTTTGTGAGCGCGGTATTCGCACATACGAGAGAGCGACACGTAACACATTAGATATTTCAGCAGTACCGATTTTAAAGAAAGAAACACATTTACCAGTTATCGTTGACGTAACACATTCAACAGGACGTAGAGATTTATTATTACCAACAGCGAAAGCGGCACTTGCAATTGGAGCAGATGCAGTAATGGCGGAAGTACATCCAGACCCAGCAGTTGCGTTATCAGATTCTGCGCAACAAATGGATATTCCAGAATTCCATAGATTCATGGATGAGTTAAAAGGTTTCAAAAATAAATTATCTTAATTCCATATCATAAATGCGCTGAAGAGGAAACAGTAGTGCTTATCTCACTGTTAAAGAGAGCTGATGGCCGGTGTGAATCAGTACAAAGGTAAGCATGAATTACAGCCTTGGAGCATCTTTCCCGCCAACTTTTGGAGAGAAAGACGGTCAAACGATCGTTAAAGAAGAAGAGAGGTAGACGAAAGAAGTCTACAACTAGGGTGGTACCGCGATAAACATCGTCCCTACTGAGCGCTCAGTAGGGACTTTTTTGTACAAAAAAATAGTAAAGGGGCAAGAGAAATGAGATATATTACAGCTGGAGAATCACATGGGCCGCAGTTAACAGTTATTTTAGAAGGTGTACCAGCAGGTTTAACATTAACAGCGGAACATATTAATAAAGAATTATTAAGAAGACAAAAAGGGCATGGGCGCGGAAGACGCATGCAAATTGAAACAGATACAGTTGAAATTGCAAGTGGTGTACGTCACGGAATGACACTTGGTTCGCCAATTACGTTAATCGTAAAAAATGATGATTTCAAACATTGGACGAAAGTAATGGGTGCTGAACCAATTTCGGAGCAAGAAAGTAAAGAAATGAAACGTACTATAACGAAACCACGTCCAGGACATGCGGATTTAAACGGGGCAATTAAATACGGCCATCGTGATATAAGAAACGTATTAGAGCGCTCTTCTGCAAGAGAAACGACAGTTCGTGTAGCTGCTGGTGCAGTTGCGAAACAAATTTTGAAAGAATTAGGCGTGGAAATTGCAGGGCATGTTCTTGAAATTGGTGGGGTACAAGCGAAGCGTATTTCAAACTTACCAATTGAAGAAATTCAAACGATAACTGAAAACTCACCAGTTCGATGTTTAGATAAAGAAGTAGAACAAGAGATGATGAATGCGATTGATGATGCGAAAAGTAGCGGAGATTCTATAGGCGGTATTGTCGAAGTCATTGCAGAAGGAATGCCAATTGGAGTTGGTAGCTACGTTCATTACGACCGCAAATTAGATGCAAAACTTGCCGGTGCTATTATGAGCGTGAATGCATTTAAAGGTGCTGAGATCGGAATTGGTTTTGAAGCGGCAAGACAGCCAGGAAGTAAAGTGCACGATGAAATTTTATGGGATGAAGAAAAAGGATACACGAGAAATACGAATAATGCCGGCGGTTTAGAAGGCGGTATGACAACAGGTATGCCAATTGTCGTAAGAGGCGTAATGAAGCCAATTCCTACATTATATAAACCGTTAGCAAGCGTAGATATTGATACGAAAGAAGCGTTCCAAGCGAGTATTGAAAGATCTGATAGCTGTGCAGTACCAGCAGCAGGTGTTGTAGCTGAAGCTGTCGTTGCATGGGAACTTGCCGGTGCACTAGTCGAGCAATTCGGAAAAGATCGCATGGAATTACTAAAACAAAATATTTCGCAACATAACAAATACGCAAAAGAATTTTAATGAAAAGGTGGATTTAACATGCGAGTAAAAGATCAACTATCATCATTACAACCGTATAAACCAGGTAAATCACCAGAGCAAATGAAAGAAGTATACGGGAATCATTCATTTGTTAAGTTAGCATCAAATGAAAATCCATTTGGCTGTTCACCTCGTGTTTTAGGAGAATTACAAAAATCGTGGGAGGAACATGCTTTATATCCTGACGGAGGTGCTGAAGTACTCCGTCAAACTATCGCAGAGAAATTACAAGTTCAAATGGAACAAGTGCTTTGTGGTAGTGGTCTTGATGAAGTAATTCAAATTATCAGCCGTGCAGTACTATGTAAAGGAGATAATATTGTTACGGCTGGTGCAACATTCCCACAGTACCGTCATCATGCAATTATTGAAGGCTGTGAAGTGAAAGAAATTGCTTTAAAGAACGGTGTATATGATCTAGATGAAATTTCTTCAGCAGTTGATGAACATACAAAAATCGTATGGATTTGTAATCCGAACAACCCGACAGGCACATATGTGAATGAGCGAAAATTGACTCAATTCATTGAAAGCATTAGTGAAAATACGTTAATTGTCATTGATGAAGCGTACTATGAATACGTAACAGCAAAAGATTTCCCTGAGACATTACCGCTTTTAGAAAAACATAACAACATTCTTGTACTTAGAACGTTTTCTAAAGCGTACGGATTAGCTTCTTTCCGCGTTGGTTATGCGATTGGACAGGAAGAGTTAATCGAGAAATTAAATGTCGTACGTTTGCCATTTAACGTATCTTCATTAGCGCAAAAAGCAGCGACGATTGCTTTTAACGATGCAGCATTTATTGAAGAAATTGTACGTGTTAATACAGAGGGATTACAACAATACGAGAGTTTTTGTACGGAAAATGAAATTCCATTTTATCCGTCGCAAACAAACTTCATCTTCTTACCAGTAGATAATGGGGGAGAGATTTATGAAGCTTGTGCACACTCAGGATTTATTATTCGTCCGTTCCCAAATGGTGTCCGTATTACAATCGGAACTAGGGAACAAAATGAAGGAGTGATTTCAGTGTTAAAACAACACTTTGAAAATAAAAAAGGTAAGTCTCGAGATGAGGCAAATGTGTAAAAAGGTATTATTAATCGGTACTGGATTAATAGGAGGCTCTCTTGCATTAGCGATTAAAAAAGAGCACGATGTAACGATTATCGGTTATGACATATTTAAAGAGCAAGTAGAGCACGCAAAAGAATTACATGTAGTTGATGAAGTAGCAGTAGATTTGCAGCGTGCATGTGAGGAGGCAAATTTAATTGTATTTGCCTCTCCAGTTGAAGAAACGAAAAAGTTGTTACACAAACTTGCATCATTTCATTTACGAGAAGATGTTATAGTGACCGATGTTGGTAGTACAAAAGGAACGATTATGAACGAAGCGGAAGCTTTATTTTCAAAGGAAGTTTCTTTTATTGGTGGACATCCAATGGCAGGTTCTCATAAAACTGGAGTTGAAAGTGCAAAAGCACACCTTTTTGAAAACGCATTTTACATTTTAACGCCAATGAATCACGTACAGGCGGATCAAGTAGACGAGCTAAAAGAATGGTTAAAAGGAACAGGCTCTCATTTTCTTGTATTAAATACAAAAGAACATGATTATATAACAGGAATAGTTAGTCATTTTCCGCACCTAATTGCAGCAGGATTAGTAAAACAAGTTGAGAAACATGCTGGTGATAATCCGCTTATTCATCAACTAGCGGCAGGCGGATTTAAAGATATAACACGTATTGCATCAAGTAGTCCGAAAATGTGGAGTGATATCGTAAAGCAAAATCGCGGGCATTTATTGGAACTATTAGAAGAATGGATTTCAGAAATGGAAGAGCTATATAAGACGGTTTCTAAAGGAGATGCAGGAGAAATACAAAGTTATTTTGCAGATGCGAAAGAATATCGTGACTCTTTACCAGTTCGAAAAAGAGGGGCGATTCCTGCCTATCACGACTTATACGTCGACGTTTTAGATAAAGTAGGGGCATTAGCCCATATCACGAGCATTCTAGCAGAAGAAGAAATTAGTATTACGAACTTGCAAATATTAGAAGCGCGAGAAGGATTGCTCGGAGTTTTACGAATTAGTTTCCAAAGAGAAGAGGATCGAACGCAGGCAAAAATTGCGCTCGGAAAAGAAGAATACCAAACGTATGAAACAATTTAATGAGGAGGGTGACAACGTGAAAGAAAAAAGAGTACAAACTGTAAATAACGGATTGAATGGCACAATTACAATCCCTGGAGATAAATCAATTTCCCATCGCGCTGTCATGTTTGGCGCAATCGCGGAAGGTAAAACAACAATTAAAGGATTTCTTCCTGGTGCGGATTGTTTAAGTACTATTTCTTGTTTTAAAGAAATGGGAGTAGAGATAATGCAAAATGGAGAAGAAGTTACGGTAATTGGAAAAGGATTAGAAGGTTTGCAAGAGCCAAAAGCTGTATTAGATGTTGGTAATTCTGGTACAACGATCCGATTAATGTCAGGGATTTTGGCTAACACACCATTTTTCTCTTGCGTACAAGGTGATGCGTCTATCGCAAAAAGACCGATGAAACGTGTTACAAATCCATTAAAACAAATGGGCGCAAAAATTGATGGCCGAAAAGAAGGAACATTTACGCCGCTCACAATACGTGGCGGAGATTTAAAAGCAATTGAGTACACTTCACCTGTAGCAAGCGCACAGGTAAAGTCAGCTATTTTACTTGCAGGACTTCGTGCAGAAGGTGTAACAACTGTTACAGAACCACATATTTCCCGCGACCATACGGAAAGAATGCTTGAAGCGTTCGGTGTAAAGGTAACTCGCGTGGGGAAAACTGTAAAACTAGCGGGTGGACAGAAGTTAACAGCAACAGACGTTCATGTGCCAGGTGACGTATCATCAGCGGCATTTTTCTTAGTAGCGGGTGCAATTATCCCAAATAGTAAACTACTATTACAAAATGTGGGAATGAATCCGACTCGTACAGGTATTATTGATGTTCTTGAGAAAATGGGCGCTACGTTTACTGTAGAGCAGATTAACGAAGGAGCATCAGAACCTGCTGCAAATATTACAATTGAAACATCCCCGCTGAAAGGAATCGAAATCGGTGGTGATATCATTCCACGACTGATTGATGAAATCCCAATTATCGCTTTAGCAGCAACACAAGCAGATGGAATTACAGTCATTAAAGATGCACACGAATTAAAAGTAAAAGAAACGAACCGTATTGATACAGTCGTTGCTGAACTAACGAAACTAGGAGCTCGTATTGAAGCGACCGATGACGGAATGATTATTTACGGTAAATGTAAGCTAAAAGGAACTACAGTACATAGTCATGGTGATCACCGCATTGGAATGATGCTTGCGATTGCCGGCTGTATTGCTGAGGGAGAAACAACAATTGAAGATGCAGAAGCAGTAGGTGTATCATATCCTACATTTTTTGAAGAACTACAAACGTTAGCTAAATAAAGTGATGAGAAGCAGATATGCAATGTATCTGCTTTTTTATGTTGGCTTTTTTCGTAAATAATGTTGCTTTATTGTGTAAGAATTTTATCTTTATTGATTTTATGAGATTTTTACGCATAATTGTAACTAAGGGAGAGGATTCCAAGTTGAGTAAACAGAATATCAGCACAACAGTTTCAGGGGATTTAATTGTTACCCATCTAATTGGCAAGATTAATACAGCTGATGTTTATGAATGGTTTAATGGCTTCGAGCAGGTTTGTCAGCAATTCATTTCCGAGGGTCGGAAATACAAATTGTTGGTGGATAGAAAAGGATACACGCCAGATCATTTTTCTGTTCAAAAAGCATGGAAAGATAAGTTCTTCAATGAAAACATTTTGAATCACAGTAAGGCAATTGCGTTTCTCCTTGAAGAAGGGGAGATAATGAATTATTTACAACAATCCAATACAAAAAAATCCGTAAAATTTTTCGATGATTATGAACAAGCGTTAATTTGGTTGAATGAATATCCAATATAAAACCTTTATTGAACCAGTTTCTCTCAATCAACTGGTTTTTTTTATGCCCGTAATGTTGCCGTTGTCATAAGTTTCATCACTTTCAATGGTACCTCTTAGCTTCGCAAACCCAAGAGAACGCAAGGTGTTTAATATTCTTATGCCGCCAATAGAAAGCAGTTGAAAAGAGCTTTTATGTTAGAGTGTTTCTAAATCGATACCTTTTGTTGAAACATCCTCGTAATTTCACTTACCGAACTATAATAGTTTGAATTATGATATAATTCAAACGAGGAATGGAGGAGAAATATATGAACGTTATACAATTAAAAGAAGATAAGTTTAGAGAAGCATTACGTTTATCAGAATATGCTTTTCAATATAAAGCAGATGAAGAACGAGTAGAGCAGCAAATTACACGAATGAAGGAAAGCCATCAAATATACGGTATTATGGAAGGAGAAGAGTTAGCTGCAAAGTTGCACTTAATTCCTTTTCATATTTACATAGGAAAAGAAAAGTTTAAAATGGGCGGCGTTGCGGGGGTAGCGACGTATCCGGAATATAGAAGAAGTGGATATGTAAAAGAGTTACTTCAGCATTCACTACAAACTATGAAAAGAGATGGATATAGTGTATCGATGTTACATCCATTTGCCGTTTCATTTTATCGTAAATATGGCTGGGAACTTTGTGCGAATCGAATCGTATGTCAGATGACAAAGAGCGATTTAATAATAAAAAAACAAGTGAATGGTACAGTGAAACGTTTTAGTAAAGATAATCATCCAGAAGAAGTAGAGAATCTATATGAAACATTTGCAGAACGATTTTCTGGTATGTTAGTTCGCGGACGTAAATGGTGGCTACAAGCGGTGTATCATGATTTAACATTGGCAGTTTACTATGATGAAAATAAAACGGCGGCTGGTTACATTTTATACAAAATAGAGAATTCTAAAATGAAAGTAGAAGAATTTGTCCCATTACATAATGAAGCAAGAATTGGTCTTTGGAACTTCATCTGCCAACATGATTCTATGATTAAAAATCTAGAAATGATACTAAGTGAGACAGAACCACTTCTTTACACATTACAAGAACCACGAGTAAAAGCAGAAGTAACTCCATATTTCATGGGAAGAATTGTAGATGTAGAACAGTTTTTCAAACAATATGAATGGAACTGGAACAACGAAGAGCAAGAAGTAATTTTACATATTACAGATTCATTTGCACCGTGGAATAACGTAACGGTTCAACTTAAAAATAATGAAATAACAATCGTTAAAGAAGAAACAGCAAAAGAAAATGGAATTCAAATCGATATTAATGCGTTATCTACTATTATGTTTGGTTACAAGCGACCGCTAGAATTAAATGAAATAGACTTAATAAGCGGTAGCGAAGAGGAGATACGTGCATTTGAGAATGTAGTGCCGGTGCGTAAGCCGTTTATTTATGATTTCTTTTAATTAATGTCATGTGCTATGTATGAGTAACAAAGTACTATAATGATAAACTTTTTATTATAGTACTTTTCTATTTAATAGAGTGAAATCATTGTTTTAGGAGGAAAAGTAAAATGATTAGGCAAGCCGTAGGTGCGGTCGTATTCCAACACAGTGAATTTTTATTGGTACATAAGGTGAAAATTAGCGACATAGATGGAGAATATGCTATGTCAAAGGGGGAATGGGATTTTCCTAAAGGTGGAGTGAAACATACAGATAATGATTTAGAGAGTGCTATTTTGAGAGAGCTGGAAGAAGAAACTGGATCTACAAAGTTTAAAGTTATAAAACAATTTGAAGATAAAATTTGCTTTGGCTTTCCTGAAGAGCTCAAAATGAAAATTGGATATGAAGAGCAAGAAACTACTATGTTTTATGTAGAATATATAGGTGACAGAATAGATTTACATCCAAAAGATAATGAAATAAGTCAAGTTCAATTTTTTAAGATACAAGATGTATTGAGGGTTTTAAGTCATGATGATACAAAGAAATTTTTTGATGGGATAACGCAAAAAATGTATTAATATCTTAATTGAGTGTGTTATTTGATAAATGCTTCAATAGCGTATTTACACACTTGACTTTTAATCCTTGTAATTTATAATTATAAACGGAATGAATTTTCATTCCTGAAAATTGAGGTGAGAAAAATGGCTAAAAATAAGCAAGAGGATATTTTTGATGCTGCTATAAAACTTTTCGCAGAGCGTGGTTACGATGGTACGACAATTCCGATGATCGCTGAAAAAGCAAATGTCGGCGCGGGTACTATTTATCGCTATTTTGAAAATAAAGAGGCACTCGTTAACTCATTATTTTCAAAAAGCATGCTACAGCTATCTGAAACAATAAAAACTGATTTTCCTGTTGAAGCAAATATTCGAGAACAGTTTAGTCATACGTATAACCGTTTATTTGAATTTGCGAGAAACAATGTGGATGCTTTTCTTTTTACAAATTCTCACTGTGATAGTTATTTTCTTGATGAACAGAGTAAGAAAATATTTGACGATTTTATAGGCTTCTTTATGAATATTATTGAAGATGGAATCGAAAAAGGTTTTCTTCGTCCATTGCCTATAATTGCTTTAATTATTATTGTATATCAACCGCTTGAAAAATTAATAAAAGTAATGGCGACAGGGCAATTAGAATACTCAAAAGAATTAGTAAAAGAATTGGAAGAGAGCTCTTGGAATGCTATTAGAATCATTTGATTCTATAGCTTTATAAGGACAGGAATGAACATTCATTCCTAAATAAATATAAAAAACGATTACAGGAGATGATATATCTGTACAATTAAAGGAATGAATATTCATTCCGCAGGGAGTGATTCAATAGAATTGAAAAATAATTTAATAGGATAATAGGAATGAACGTTCATTCCTAAGTGATATTTTCAAAAATAGGGAATGAATATTCATTCCCTATGCACCATGAAACTCTAATAACAGGAGATGATTCAAATGAGCAAGCTAAAAAGTTGGAGAAGTTTATCTTTTCTATTATGGATAGTTATTACTATTGCAATGGTCGTAACGATGCCTAATATGGATCAGTTAGTGAAGGAAAAAGGGCAAATCACGATTCCAAAAACAGAACAAAGCAGTATTGCTGACAAGATGATAAAAGAAATGGATAAAGAAGGGGCTGAAAAGTATGAAATTATAGCCGTCTTTAATAGTGGAGATAAAAACGCATTAACGAATGAACAGAAAGAGGAAATAACAAAAACGATCAACGCGCTGCAAAATGAAAAAGAGCAATTAGGAATTAAGGAAGTCGTTTCACATTTAGATAATAAAGAACTGGAGAAACAATTAGTTTCTAAAGATAATACGACTATTTTAACGCAAATATCGGTAGATAAAAAACATGGTAAAATATCAAAAATTGCAAATAATCTTCATAAAAAAGTACAAACGAAAGGAGTTACAACGTACTTAACAGGAAGTGATTTAATAGCGGGTGATTTTCTTACATCCTCTCAAGAGGGCGTGAAAAAGACAGAAGTTATTTCGATCATTTTCATTCTTGTAGTATTAATCATTGTATTCCGTTCACCAGTTGTTCCGATTATTTCTCTTCTTACAGTTGGTGTTTCGTATTTAATTTCAATGGGGATTATTGCCCATCTTGTAGATCAATTTAATTTTCCGTTTTCAAACTTTACGCAAGTGTTTGTAGTAGTCGTCCTGTTTGGAGTGGGAACAGACTATAACATTTTATTATATACAAGATTTAAAGAAGAATTAAGTAAACAAGAAAATGCATTTTTGGCTACGAAAGAAACGTTTAAATCGGCAGGTAAAACCGTTTTATATAGCGGGATAGCAGTACTAATTGGCTTTGCATCTCTTGCTTTAGCGAGTTTTAAATTATATCAATCTACTTCAGCAGTAGCAATTGGTGTTGCAGTATTACTACTCGTATTAACTACTTTAAATCCATTTTTCATGGTGCTATTAGGAAAAGGTATGTTTTATCCAGTTAAAACATTTAAAGGACATGAGGATAGTCGTTTATGGGGATTCTTTGCGAAAAATTCAGTAGCAAGACCATTTATCGCTTTAATTATCGTATTCGTGATATCGATTCCATTCGTATTAAAATATTCTAACACGCTTAATTACAATGATTTATTTGAAGTGGATAATAAATATGAATCAAAAATGGGGATTAACGTAATAGAAGAGCATTTTCCGCCCGGTTTTTCTTCACCAAGTACGTTAGTTATTCAATCGGATAAAAAGTTAGATGAGGCGACTTCTTTACAAACTTTAGATGAACTTACTGATAAAATCTCGAAAGTTAAAGGAGTCTCAGAAGTATATTCACCGACGCGTCCAACTGGAGATAAGATTAAAGAATTATATATAAATAAACAAGCCGGAGAATTGAATACAGGCTTAGGAGATGCAAATGGTGGCATAAAAGAAATTAATGAAGGATTAACTGATGCGAAAGATAAAATGGGTAGTAATGACTCAAATAGTCTTGCAAATGTTCAAAAGTTAATTGATGGAACAAATGAAGCGAAAAATGGTGTATCAGCATTAGGGACAGCTTTAAATCAATTATCGAATGGAATAAACAATGGAGCACAAGGAGCGAAGCAAATAGAGGATGAGCTAGCATCATTAAACGGAAATATCAATGCCCTGTCAAATGCAACTTCACAGCTTCATGCTGGTTATGAACAGTTAGAAAAAGGTTTAAGTTCTTACGATCAATATTTCGGAAGCATTTCTCAAGCAATTGATGGTGCGAAAAAAGGATATGAACAAATTGAAGTGTTAATGAACAATTTCATTCAAACGAAACCAGAATTAGCAAATGACCCTAACGTGCAGCAAACATTAGGAATTGCTAAAGAAGCTCAAAAACAATTAACTGGACTTTCAAAAGAATTAAATCAATTGGCGGTGCAGCATAAAGCAGCGATGAATTCGTTTAAAGAAGCGAATCAATCGTTACTGAAAGTAGATAACGGTTTAAAAGAAATGAACAATGGAGTTACCAAGTTACAAAAAGGAGCTGCTGAGCTGAACAAAGGATTGAGCGAAGGGGCTACAGGTTCAAAACAAATTGCGAATAAATCAACTGAGTTACAATCCGGATTAACGAAAATAAACGATGGGCAAGGGAAACTTTTAACAGGGCTTAAAGATTTGCAAGAAAAGATGGGGCAATTGCAATCAGGTTTATCTAAAAGTACAGAGGGTTTAGGAAAAGTAAGTAACGGTCTAGGTGACGCTCAAAAATATTTAGGAGAGCTAAATGAGTCGAAAAGCTCTGAGAAATTTTATATTCCGAAAGAAGTTTTAGAAGGAGAAGATTTCCAAAAAGCATTGAATACGTACATGTCACATGATAGAAAGACTGCTAAAATGACAATTATTTTAGACGTAAACCCGTATTCAAAAGAAGCGATGCCTATCATTCAAGAAATTAATAAAACGATAGATGGTACGTTAAAGGGAACAGAACTAAATGATGCGAAAAAAGCAATTGGCGGGACAACAGCTAGAAACGTTGATTTAAAAGAAGTAACCGGGCAAGATTTCTTACGTACTGCTACGATTATGTTATTAGGGATTTCGCTTGTATTAATCGTGATTACACGCTCATTCTTAAATTCAATCTTTATTATTGGATCATTAATATTAGCTTACTTTGCTTCACTTGGTATAAGTGAACAAATTAGTTCACACTTATTAAACGTAGAGTCATTAAGCTGGAATGTTCCATTCTTTAGCTTTATAATGATTGTCGCTCTAGGTGTGGATTATAGCATTTTCGTAATGATGCGATACAATGAGCTAGAAGGGGATTCAGTAACGAAAATTGTAAATGCATCTCGTCACATAGGGGGAGTTGTATTATCAGCGGCACTTATTTTAGGCGGAACATTTGCTGCATTAATCCCTTCAGGAGTATTGACGCTAATACAAGTGGCATTAGTTGTTGGCATTGCCCTTATACTATTAGCTTTAATTGTAATGCCGATATTGTTACCAGCTTTAATAGGATTGGCGAGTAAATTGAAGAGTTATAAAGAGAAAATAATAAATACGAAATAAGAAAAACCTGTAGGGAATGTTTTCTCTACAGGTTTTTTGTATATAAAATATGAAATGAAAAAATGATCTAATGTATTACAGAATGAGAAGCGGATGGGGATATTAGAAAGAGGTCGATGATATACAAAAAATAACTAGGGGAATGGATAAAAACTATTCGATTTCATTGTAGAAAGCTAATCAACCGTTGCTATTCATCCAGCTTCTACTATATAATAGCTATAGTCTACAATAATTGAGTCGTAATATGCGATTTTTTAAGACAATCGGTGAGAAAACGCTGAAATAAGCGGTATTAGTAGGAGGACACAAATGATTACAGTAAGTAACGTTAGTTTGCGTTTCGCAGATCGCAAATTATTTGAAGATGTTAACATAAAATTCACGCCAGGTAATTGCTATGGTTTAATTGGAGCAAACGGTGCTGGTAAATCAACATTTCTAAAGATTTTATCTGGAGAAATTGACCAATCAACAGGTGACATACATATTACGCCAGGTGAGCGTCTAGCAGTATTAAAACAGAATCACTTCGAATATGAAGAGTTCCCTGCACTAGAAACAGTAATGATGGGTCACACACGTCTTTATAAAGTAATGCAAGAGAAAAATGCAATTTACATGAAAGAAGACTTTAGTGATGAAGATGGCATGCGTGCTGCAGAACTTGAAGGTGAGTTCGCTGAGCTAAACGGTTGGGAAGCTGAGTCAGAAGCTGCAATCCTTCTAAAAGGATTAGGCATCGGCGAAGATATTCATGATAAAAAGATGTCTGAATTAACAGGGGCAGAGAAAGTAAAAGTATTACTTGCTCAAGCTTTATTCGGTCAACCTGACATTCTATTACTAGATGAGCCTACCAACCATTTGGACTTAAAAGCGATTCAATGGTTAGAAAACTTCTTAATGAACTTTGATAATACAGTTATCGTTGTATCCCATGACCGTCACTTCTTAAATAAAGTATGTACGCACATGGCTGATCTTGATTTCGGTAAAATTCAATTATACGTTGGTAACTATGACTTCTGGTATGAGTCAAGCCAATTAGCATTAAAACTAACGCAAGATTCTAACAAGAAAAAAGAAGAGAAAGTAAAAGAGTTACAAAACTTTATTGCGCGCTTTAGCTCAAACGCATCTAAAGCGAAGCAAGCAACTTCTCGTAAAAAATTATTAGATAAAATTACATTAGATGATATTAGACCGTCATCACGTCGTTATCCGTTCGTTGGTTTCACACCAGAGCGTGAAGTAGGAAATGACTTATTAACGGTTGAAGGTATTTCTAAAACAATCGACGGAGAAAAAGTATTAGATAATGTGAACTTCACTTTAAATAAAGGTGATAAAGTTGCATTTATCGGCCGTAACGATATTGCAATGACAACATTATTTAAAATTCTTATGGGTGAAATGGAGCCAGATAGCGGTTCATTCAAATGGGGTGTAACAACATCTCAAGCTCATTTCCCAAGAGATAACTCTGAGTACTTCGAGAACAGTGATTACACTTTAATTGATTGGTTACGTCAGTTCTCTCCACAAGATGAATCAGAAAGTTTCTTACGTGGTTTCTTAGGCCGTATGCTATTCTCTGGTGAAGAAGTAAAGAAAAACGTTTCTGTTTTATCTGGAGGAGAAAAAGTTCGTTGTATGTTATCTAAAATGATGTTAAGCGGTGCAAACGTATTAACATTAGATGATCCAACGAACCATTTAGACCTTGAGTCTATTACAGCATTAAACAACGGTTTAATCACATTTAAAGGAACATTACTATTCACTTCTCATGACCATCAGTTCGTACAAACAATTGCAAACCGTATTATCGAAGTAACGCCAAACGGTGTAGTTGATAAGGTAGCGACGTATGATGAGTTCTTAGAAAATGAAGAACTTCAAAAACAAGTTGATGCAATGTACAAAGGTCAATAATGAATGATTAAAACCCCCGCTCTCTTTTATGAGAGCGGGGGTTTTTTAAGTAAACAAATATTCGTTTTAATATAAAGTGGGGGAAGGATTAAAATGAATAATTATTCAAAAATAACATTAGCGAAGGTAAGAAATTTTTGAAGCGTGGATAAACCCTGAAATGATCAAGAAATGGTTTTTTACATTGGAAGGGACGGATAAAGTAACGGGAAATACTCCTGAAGTAGGAGGGAGTTGGGAAATTATTGATCATCGTGGCGGAAAAGATTATCGAGCAATTGGGGAATATATCGAAATGAATCGTCCTAAAAAAAATTAGTATTTATATTAAAAACGCCGCAGTTTAGTGAATTATTAGATAAAAACACAGTTGAAATAAAAGAGAAACAACAAGGATTTAAAATGATATTTTCACAAAATATAATCGTTGCTCATGAAGAAGATTGGACAAAATATGATGTTGAAAAAGCTTTAAAGGGGTGTCATGATGGCTCTGAACATGGTTGGAATGTAATGTTCATGGGACTTAAAGAGTTGTTTAAAAGAAGAGGGAATAGCTACAAAGGATGATAAACGGTAGTCGAAAAAGTGTAGTTTGAGCAAATTGCCCAAACTACACTTTTTATTTTATGAAATTGGGTAGTTTACATGAATGTACCAAAATTGGAGATAGATTAGTTTGCAAATGAGGAAATAAAGGATTATAGTTTGTGGAGTCATAATTAGTGGATGAGCCCCTGGGAGAAAACAGGAAATGTTACAAATGTATTTTGTAAAATAGAAACCAAAGTCAAAATGTTTAAAAAGAAATAGTTGAATAAATAAAAGCTACAAATTATAATTACTAATATTCTTCATATAGTTAAACAAATAAAATCTATTTGAAGAAGAAAAATTAAATAGAGAGACAGACTTATATAAAATAAGCCTTGGATGATCAAAAGAGGTGGAGAGATGCAACAATTTTTATTAAAGAGTAAACGAGTATTAAGTAATCATTTTGGATTTTTCGTATTTGCCGTTATTTTACTTTGGTTAAAAACATATGCAGCATATGTGACAGAATTTAATTTAGGGATATCGAACACAATCCAAAAGTTCTTACTGTTTTTCAACCCGTTAAGCTCAGCAGTTCTATTTTTAGGGCTCGCACTATTCGCGAAAGGGAAACGAGCTTACATTTGGTTAATTATTATTAATTTGCTAATGTCTATACTTTTATATGCCAACGTAGTATATTATCGCTTTTTCAGCGACTTTATTACGTTCCCGACATTAACACAAACGAATAACTTTGGAGATTTAGGTGGTAGTATTTTTGCATTGCTACACTTATATGACCCACTATATTTCTTAGATACAATCATTTTAATTGTTTTAGTCGCAACGAAATTTGTAAATCCTAAACCAATCCGTGTTGCGAAGCATAAATTATCGCTAGTATTTGTAGCAGGTATTTTATTCTTTAGCGTTAACTTAGGTCTGGCAGAATCTGACCGTCCTGAATTGTTAACAAGAACATTTGACCGCAATTATATCGTGAAATATTTAGGGGCGTACAACTTTACGATTTATGATGGTATTCAAAGTGCGAAAGCATCAACAGAACGAGCATTAGCGGATGGAGATAATATGACAGAAGTTAGAAACTATCTTACATCAACTTATGCAAGTCCAAATCCTGAGTATTTCGGTAAAGGAAAAGGAATGAACGTAATTTATATTCATTTAGAGTCATTCCAAAACTTTTTACTAAACTACAAGCTAAATGGTCAAGAGGTTACACCATTCTTAAACTCATTTACAAAAGATGCGAATACGTTATACTTTGATAACTTCTTCCATCAAACAGGACAAGGTAAAACATCTGATGCGGAGTTCATGTTAGAGAACTCAATGTTTGGATTACCGCAAGGATCTGTTTTTACAAATAAAGCTAATAACACGTATCAATCAGCACCAGCTATTTTAGGTCAACAAGGATACACATCAGCAGTGTTCCACGGTAACTACAAAACGTTCTGGAACCGTGATGAAATTTATAAATCGTTTGGTTTTAATAAATTCTTTGATGCGTCATACTATGATATGAACGAAAAAGATGTAGTAAACTATGGGTTAAAAGATAAACCGTTCTTTAATGAATCCATTCCATTATTACAAACGTTAAAACAACCGTTCTATTCAAAATTTATTACGTTATCGAACCATTTCCCTTATCCAATTGATAAAGCGGAAGCGACAATTGAACCAGCGAAAACAGGTGATTCATCTGTAGATACGTATTTCCAAACAGCACGTTATTTAGATGAATCTGTAAAAGGCTTCATGGATTACTTGAAACAATCTGGTTTATACGATAACTCAATTATCGTTATGTACGGTGACCATTACGGTATTTCAGATAATCATGGCGCAGCAATGTCTCAAATAATGGGTAAAGAAATGAACTCATTTGAAAATGCTCAATTACAACGTGTACCATTAATCATTCGCGTACCAGGAATGAAAGGCGGCATACAACATCAATATGGCGGAGAAATTGACGTTCTTCCAACTTTATTACACTTACTAGGTACAGATACAAAGAATTATGTCCAATTCGGATCAGATTTATTATCGCCAGATCATAAACAAGTCGTTCCTTTCCGTAACGGTAACTATGTAAGTCCAACAGTGACTGCACTGAACGGCAAATACTATGATACAGCGACTGGAAATCCAGTAGAATTTACAGACGAAATAAAACAAAATGAACAAATGGTTCAAAAATCACTAAAATACTCTGACCAAGTTGTTAACGGCGACTTATTACGATTCTACACACCAGAAGGCTTCACTCCAGTAGAGCGTTCTAAGTACAACTATAACCATCGTGATAAAAATAAAACGAAGGTGAAGACGACTGAAGACGGGGAAACAAAATAAATAATAAAAAATCCTACTCGTATAGAAAACGAGTAGGATTTTTTGTTTTAAGATTTACTTTCGGATTTTTGGAGTGCTACTTTTTTAGGCATGAAACATGCGATAATCAAAGCTACAAAAGATAAGACTAACATAAATACGTAGGCATCACTTGAGCTGAAGATAGAAGATAATTTCTTTACTTGCATAACTGAAATGTTTCCATTTTCACTAGATAACTGCGAAGCATGTGAAGTTGATTGAATTGTGTATACCGTGATAATAACTGCTGTTCCAATAGCACCTGCTAATTGACGTACGGTATTATTCACTGCAGAACCATGTGAACCCAGTTCTCTTGGTAAAGCGTTTAAACCTGCTGTATTTAAAGGCATCGAAATGAAACTTAGTCCAATGCGTAGAATAATGGTACGAACCATTAAATACATATAAGTGGTGGATTCGGTCAAATCAATTACACCCCACATAGATATAATGATACATATTAAACCTGTAATAAAGAGTGGTTTCGCCCCATATTTATCAAACATTTTACCTGTGATAGGTGATAAGAAGGCATTAATCACAGCTCCAGGTAATAGAAGTAAGCCTGATTCAAAAGCAGTAAAACCTCGTCCATTTTGCAAGTAAATCGGTAAAAGAATTAAATCAGCATACATAATCATCGTAATGAGTACGTTAATGACTGATGTAAGAGTGAAAATTTTATATTTAAATACGGATAAATTTAATAGTGGATCGCTAGACTTTATTTGACGTAAACAGAATAGGGTTGTAACAATTATTCCGATGATAATTGTAGTAATAACAACTGGATGATCCCATCCTTTACTTCCTGCACTACTAAATCCGAATATAATACAACCAAAGCCAATCGTTGATAAAATGACACTTACGATATCTAATTTTGCTTTTGTTGTCTCAGCAACATTCATTAAATATTTTAGCGCGAGAATAATAACGATTAATACAAATGGAGCTAATCCAATAAATAACCATCTCCATGATACATATTCAATAATAAAGCCAGATAATGTTGGAGCGATGGCTGGCGCGAAAATTATGGCGAAACCGATGGTTCCCATAATACTTCCACGCTTTTCACTAGGGTATAAATATAAAATAACTGTCATCATTAGTGGCATAATAATTCCTGCCCCAACTGCTTGAATCATTCTTCCTGTTAACAAAATGCCAAAATTCATGGCGCATGCGCAGAGAACAGTCCCAATAAACAAAGAGAGCATCGAGCTAATAAATAGCTGCCTTGTTGTAAATCGCTTCATTAAAAATGCCGTAATTGGCACGAGAACACCATTTATGAGCATAAAGCCTGTTGATAGCCATTGAACTGTAGCGGCCGTAACATCAAATACTTCCATTAAATTACTCATCGCTACATTTAATAGCGTCTGATTTAATGTTGATAAAAAACAACCGGAAATGAGCACAATTAATATAATTTTTTTATTTCTTTCTGATATTTCCTTTTGCATTGGTAAACTCCTTCATTGTTGTCTTGATTTATCGACATTGTGTCGATAAAATTAATGGTAACAAAATAAATTTTCTTTGACCATGAACAGTTTTGTTGAAAATGTTCACTACTCGACATAGAAGGTATGCACTGTCGAGTAAGTAAAGAGAAAATCTATAAAGGAGTTTCAAAATGTCTACACCTAAAAAAGAAGATCCTCGTACAGTTCGTTCAAGAGAAATGTTTAAAAATGCTGTTTTTTCTCTCCTATGTGAGAATCCTAGTATTTCAAGCTTAACGGTTCAGAAAGTCGCAACAAAAGCAGGATTAAACCGAACAACCTTTTACTTACATTATCAAGATATTCAAGATTTACTAGACCAAATCACGAATGAGATTTCAAATGAACTTTCAAATAAAATAACCGATTTAATACATGCAAAAGATTTATCAGAAAAACAAAAGCTAACACAATTACTTGATTATTTATATATCCACCGAAATTATTTATTTATATTATTTAAAATGAATCAATTTGAGGAGCAACTATTTTTATTTTTAAAAGAGTTAATAGAAACGAGAAGAGAGAATACGAAAAAGGATCTGCCTGATGATTATGTTGCGGTTGATATTAAAACAGCCTCTTTGGTAGGTATCATCATGTGGTGGATAAGGAATGGACTTCACTTTAGTTCAGATTATATTGCAAATCAAATTTATTTTATGTACAAAGGATAATAAATTTAAACAATTCATCAGTATTAAAAAACGATTAGAATAACCTAGTATAATTTAAAGTATCGGGATTAATAAAAATTAATAAAACAAAAGCTTCAGAGATAGAAGGGGATATGCATGAATTTTCAAAATGAAAAAATATCATTACATTTAGAGGTTGTAAATTACCAATATAAAGATGCAAAAGACGAGTGTGATAGAAATTGGTTAAGAGTAAAAGCGAAACTATCAGAAGAAAATAAAGTTTTTGAAACGATGGATCCTTTTTTACAAACATACGATTTACAGTACATGATAAAATGGTTTGAATCTTTACCAAACCCTACATATAACGAACTAGATTTCATAGAACCAAATTTAGCGTTTGAATTTATGGGAGAAAAAGAAGAGGAGTTTCACCTTGTTATTCGCTTATCGCTGGAACTTAAACCCGAATGGTGTAAGGAAGAGGAGTACGAATTTTCTATCAGTATAACTCAAGAGGATAGAGAGAATATGATTCGTTCTATTGAAGAGCAACAAAGGAAATTCCCAAAACGATAAAAAAAGACTTGATAACCTACAAGAGGAAATCAAGTCTTTTTATTACATACGATTATCATGCCAGAAGTTTAATGGGAAGTGTTCGTTCTCATTATAGGCTTCTAATTCATATCCTCTTTCTTTCAGCCCTTTAATAATTCCAGGTACTGCTTTAACTGATTGTGGATGAATATCGTGCATTAGAATAACTTCTGTTGGGTTTGTAGCACCATGTAGAACGTTTTCTACGATTTTAGCAGATGCAGCGTCTACTGGCATTTTGTTGTATTTCCAGTCTAATGAATCAATTGTCCAGTCCCAAACTTTTAAACCATTTTCTACAACTTTGTTGCGAAGGGCTTCATTTAATCCTGGCATTGAGCCGTAAGCTGGACGAGTTAATACTGGTGATTTTCCTAGAACGCCAGCGATTAAGCCTTGGTCTTCTTTCATTTCATCAACGTAATGACCTTCTGTGTAAAGCTTCTTGTAGTTATGAGTCATACTGTGCATCCCAACGTAGTGGCCTTCAGTATTTTCACGTTTTACAAGATCAGGGAAAGCTTTCACGTTTGAACCAATTAGGAAAAATGTTGCTTTTGCATTTTCACTTTTTAACATATCTAAAAGCTCAGCTGTGTATTTTCCAGGACCATCGTCAAATGTTAAGTAAGCGACTTTTCTAACTTGCCCGTTATAGTGCTTTGGAGCTTCTTTCGGAGCAAGGGACGTTTGAATTTCACTTACAAGTTGAACAGATTTCGCTTCATCCTCTGTACTTGCTAGAGCGATATGTGTTGATCCGTAAGCAGCTTCGTATGTAAATAATACCCCAGCGCAAATCAACAGAGCCCTTTTCACTAAAGTTGTCATCCGAATTCCATTGTGCATAATTTTCCTACTCTCTATAAAAGTTCTACTCTACTATATTAGCAATTTTAGAGGGGGAAATGCAAAAAAACTTTTTTACAAGCGCAAAAAAGTTTGTTAAAAAGTATGTAAGATTTCACTGTTTTGCAGGTTTGAAAAAATGAAACAAGAATTAAGTGAATGGAACTGCATGTAAAATGGTTCATTCACGTTTTTTGTTTTAGAAAGGGTGGATAAGTATGAAAAAATTAGCTTGTTTACATGCTCATCATTCAAATATTGAATACATTGACCGAGCATTGCAATCTTTTGGAATCGAAATACTCCATTTTGTAGATCCAATCTTATCACACAGACTAAAAATAGAACGAGAACAAGCACGAAATAATTTAAAAGATATTATAAAGTATATAGCTGAAAGTGATGTGGATACACTTTTAATAACTTGTACAGATTATATCACGTTATTAGATGAGAATTTCAAAATAGACATACCTATATTGAAAATTGATGAGCCATTCTTTGAAATGATTTGTCATGTTGAAGAGCCACAGACAATACTTTTTACAAATAATCGTACGGTTTCAGGAACGATGGAACGTTTAAAACAATACGCTCGGCAGAATAATAAATCCATACAAGTAAAAGTAGAAGTGATAGAAGGGATATTTGAGTTAATTATGCAAGGTCGTAAAGAAGAGCATGATGTTAAATTAGAAAAGTATTTATATGAAATTATGAAAGATAGAAACGAAATGCTTTCAGTTGCACAATTATCGATGGTAGACGCTGCTACAAGGGTAGAAAATATAATAGGAGGAACATAATAAATCCGTTGAATGCGCTTGTGGAGTATTGTATACAGAGTGTGAATGAACAACCGTGTGAAAAATAAGGAAGAGGATGTTTTTTGTTTTAAAGAACATCAATAAAATTTCACATACCGTATTTAAAAAATAAATATAGGAAAACCAAAAAATAATGTAGAATATATCGTACATACATATGTGAAGGCAACAAAATATATAAAAGAGGTGGACCTATGTTACTTGAAGAAGTAATGCAGCAACTAGAAGAATATGGAACAGAACAAAACCGTAAAATCTTTAAAAATCATGGGGCAAAAGAACCGTTATTTGGAGTTAGTTTTGCAAATTTAAAATTGTTGAAAAAGAAGATAAAAAAGGATCATGATTTAGCAATCTCATTATGGGAAACGAAAAATATGGATGCAATGACTTTAGCAACGATGATTTTAGATCCGAAGAAACTAACGTCAGAACAACTAAATAGATGGGTTCAGGATGTTGATTATTATTGTTTAATGGACGTTCTGATGACAGCTATATGTACGTCGCCAATCGTGATAGAAAGAATGGAAGAATGGACGAAGTCTGATGATGAATGGATTGGAAGAGCTGGTTGGTCATTATTAGCGAATATCGCAATAAAAAATAAAACGTTAGACGATGACTTTTTCTTACCGTATTTAGAAGAGATTAAAGTTCATATACATAATGAAAAAAATCGTAAAAGAGAAGCGATGAATAGAGCTTTAATTGCGGTAGGGGTTCGAAATGAAAGTTTGGAACAACAAGCAATTAAAATCTCACGTGAAATTGGAAAAGTAGAAGTTGATCACGGTGAAACGTCATGCAAAACACCAAATGCAGAATCCTATATTAAAAAGACACGAGAAAGAGCTGAAAAGAAGAAAGTAAAATAAGAAGGGATAAGATTATGAAACCAATTGAAGCGGCACAAAGTATTATTACATCACAATTTTCGAATTGTGATGTTGCTTTACTAGGGGGAAGTGTTGCTAGAGGAGAGGCTACAAAAACATCTGACCTTGATATTGTAATATTCGACCAAAGTTTGTCATCTTGTTATAGAGAATCTTTCTATAGTAATGGCTGGCCTGTTGAAGTATTCGTACATAATTTTGAAACGTATAAAACCTTTTTTAAAAGTGATTGTGAGCGCGGGAGACCTTCATTACCTCAATTAGTTTCAGAAGGGATTGTGCTAAAAGGAAAAGATGAAATTGTAGAGATACTTAAAAGAGAAGCGAATGATTTATTAAATAAAGGACCAAAAAAATGGACAGAAGAAACGATGAAGCAGAAGCGTTATTTTATTACGGATACTTTGGATGACTTCATTGGTGCAACAAAGAGAGAAGAAGAATTGTTCATCGCCAATTTATTAGCTGATTTAGTACATGAATATGTTTTAAGAGTAAATGGTCAATGGCTTGGAAATTCAAAATGGTTTATTAGGGTGTTAAGAAGGTATGACGAGCAATATGCAGAACATTTTGTAGCGGCTTTTGATCATTTTTATAAAACAGAGGAGAAAAATGAATTAATTACTTTTGTAGAAAACACGCTAAATCAATACGGAGGAAGAATGTTCGAAGGATTTTCTATAGGGAAATGAGAAGGGGTTCAAAAAATGGATGTACCAACTATTCAATTAAGAGAACTAACACTCGATGATGTAGAAGATCGGCACAGGTGGTCATTAGATACAGAAGTAACAAAGTATTTAGTTGTACCAGATCAATATCCACCGTTCACTCATGAAGATACGAGAAGATGGATTGAAGCATGCATAAGTCGAAAGAATGGTTATGAACAACGAGCTATCGTTACAAAGGAAGGTATACACATTGGATGGATAGACCTAAAAAACTTTGATCAAACAAATAAAAATGCTGAACTAGGGATTGCCATTGGAAATAAAGAATATTGGGGTAAAGGATATGGAATGGCAGCACTATACAGTATGTTACAAAGTGGCTTTTCTGTATTCGAATTAGAAAAAATTTGGCTACGAGTAGACGAAGATAATTTACAAGCTAGAAAGAGTTATGAAAAAGCAGGATTTGTTTGTGAAGGAATAATGAGAAATGATCGGTTACGTAAAGGGAAGTTCATTCATTGTTATCGCTATAGTATGTTAAGAGAAGAATACCAATCTTTAAATAGTAGCTTATAAAAATATTATGTTAACTTAAAGGGGCAGGATAAATATGATTCGATTACTTACGAAAGAAGATGCGGAAAAATATTGGGACTTACGTTTACAAGCTTTACAAGTAAATCCAGAGGCATTTGTAACAACTTATGAAGAGGCGATTCGCCAGGAAAATCCTATTAAGCGAGTGGAAAGTAATTTAACAGCTACTACTAGTTGTACATTTGGTGCATTTAATGAAGAAAATCATTTAGTTGGAGTTGTCACTTTACTAACAGAAGAGAGAGCGGCGTATAAACATAAAGGTCATATCGTTGCGATGTATGTAGATGCACAAAACAGGCGGAACGGATTGGCGCGTGAGTTAATTACAAATGCAATTCAAAGAGCGAGGGAAATAAAACTTGAGCAGTTGAACTTAGGTGTTGTATCTACAAACGAACCAGCAAAAAAATTATATGAATCAATGGGTTTTAAAACGTATGGAATTGAAAAGAGAGCTACAAAGATGAATGGTGTATATAGTGATTTCGAATATATGGTGTTGTTTCTTTAAAGGAAGGATATTATCATGAAAGATCTCCATTTAGAAAAAGATATGAACCCCAACGTGGCAATTTTGTATGCGACTGTTCGGGATACATTTGAAAGATTGCAAAGGTTAGTCGAAGGTATTGAAAAGAACGAACTATCCTATAAAGGGTCTGAAAATAATGAAAATAACATTTGACAGCTAATTCAGCATTTAGCAGTAGTCGATTTACACTGGGTGTACCGTTTAAAAGGAGAGGGAGTTCCGCCTGAACTTGAAAATAAATATGGACCAATGTTGAATGAAATGGGAGAATTGCCTAGTTTAAGAAAGTACAAATTACAAGAATTAATGCTAGATTATGAAGCTGTGCAACATATGTTTTATGAGGAATGTATGAAACTAGCAGAAAATGATTTAACACGAGAAGTTTTTTATGAAAAGGGAGAAAATGCGACTATAAGGTGGGGAATATGGCATATAGCCGATCATAATCGGTACCATCAAGCTCATATTAGTCGATTACGAAAGTTATATAGAAGTAGACCGCATGTATGATTAAATTTTTGAATATTAATTATATTCATTTTGTTATATAGTAGAAAAAGAAACTATATAAGGGGTTTTATAATGAAAGCTATTGCAGTAGGGATATTGGCATCGTTTTTCTTTGCCTTTACCTTTGTGTTAAACCGGTCGATGGACTTAGGGGGCGGGAGTTGGATTTGGAGTGCATCACTACGGTATTACTTTATGGTTCCAATGCTTTTACTTATTGTCATGTATAGAGGGAATTTAAAACAACTCTTGCAATATATGAAAAACAATCCGAAAGAGTGGTTGTTATGGAGTATCGTTGGATTTGGTCTCTTTTATGCACCACTTAGTTTCGCGGGTGCGTTTGGACCGGGGTGGCTTGTCGCTTCAACTTGGCAAATTACAATAGTTGCAGGGATTTTGTTAACACCATTTTTTGCGGTAGACCCATTACATAAAAAACTTCCAATGAAGGAATTAGTAATGTCATGTATTATTTTATTCGGTGTTGTTCTTATGCAAGTAGAACACGCGTCTTCTTTAGGGATTCGTGAAACCATTTTATGTGTGGTTCCTGTACTCATTGCTGCGCTTGCATATCCACTTGGAAATAGAAAAATGATGCAAGTATGTAAGGGCGAATTAGATGTCTTCCAACGAGTTCTCGGTATGACATTAGCAAGTTTACCATTTTGGTTTTTACTATCTGGTTATGAAGTATCAACAGGCGGACTACCGTCAAGTAGTCAAGTTTTCCAATGTTTTATTGTAGCAGTTAGTTCAGGGTTAATCGCAACGGTATTATTCTTCTTTGCGACAGATCTTGTAAAAGATGATCCGCAAAAATTAGCAACAGTCGAGGCGACACAGTCTGGTGAAGTTTTATTTGCATTAGTAGGAGAGCTGATCTGGTTATCGGCTCCAATTCCGTCTTCTTTATCGTGGGTTGGAATGAGTCTTGTAATTGTCGGAATGATACTTCATAGTTATGTAGCTGTAGTTGTGAAAAAAGAAGAGAAAATAACGGCGTAATGAGATTAGCTCTTTTTCAATAAAGAGCTAATCTTTTTTCATGAGAAAGGATGGAGATAGGATGTTACAACGTGTTGAGTATTTAGAAATAGATCCCATTAAAAAAGTATTAAAGCATGCGACCGGTCCGAGTGAAGCAAGCTTATTTAAAGCAGTTTCAATGTATAAAAATGATCAGGCAGTGCTATATAAATATGGGAATAAGGGTTGCATAGGTATAGCGCTAATTCATACAAATAGAGCGAGAATGTGTCACATAGCTGTTGATGAAAAATATCGCAATCAAGGAATTGCACTTCAAATGATTAAAGAAATAATTAGGGAATATGAGTTAACATATATTGAGGCTGAGACAGATACAGAGGCAATCGGATTTTACAAGAAAAGTAACTTTAAGATTGAAAGTCTAGGAGAAAAACATCCAGGGGTGGAAAGATTTCATTGCTATCTCGAGAATGAACAGTTTAAAAGTATGTGAAATATGTAATTTTACATATTTAGTTTAGTTTGAAAAAAATGATATTTACAGTATATAATAAAGATAATTGGAAAAATATAGATAAATAGAAATTAGGTGTATAACCCATGAGAATGGATAAAAGTAAATTTGTGAAAATTGCAGCTTCAATAGGAGTGTCATCTTTTTTATTAACAGGATGTGCTGATAATGATGAAGAGAGTGCACAAAAAGAAAGTAGTGCGGTAAAAACAGATGGTACGAAGCAAGAAAGCGAACAAGAAAAATTAAATTGTGATGATAAAGCGCCAACGACGGGAAATATAGAAAAAGAAGAATTATGTAGAGATAATAATTCACCCGCTTCATTTAATAATGAGAGTTCCCATTTGCCAATACTTCCGTTCGTTGCTGGATATTTATTAGCAAGTAAGACGTCGAATATGTATAATACTGCGAAACCAAATCTTACAAAGGGACCATATGCAAATAATATTATCCCATACCGTGAAAAGGATGAGCGAAGAAGTGGTGGCAGCGGTGGTGGTGGGTATTACGGTGGCACTAGTAGTAATAATGATTCTTCAAAGAAAGTGGATTTGAATAAGCAACAGCCGAACAGTTCAACTAAAGTGACGCCAGATTCAAATACGTCAAAATCATCTACTACACAAACGCCAAAAGTGAATTCTGGTTCAAATGGAATTGGAAACGCAAAAGCACCAGCTGGATCCTAATTTGAAAGGATAATGGAGAAATGTATACAGAAAAAGAACAGGAAGAGTATATGAAAATCTGGTTTTCTCTTGCGGAAGAGGCTGGTAGAAATGGATTTACATGGCCGAGTTTGTTAGAGAGTGAAGAATGGAATCAATATATGGCAACTAGTATGTATCGTATGCCAGTACGTACATATACTGCAATTTCTAAAGCGACAGAAGAAATTATGTATGTGTTATATAAAACATATCAATACATTACAAATACACCAGCACAATTTCAAAAACTTGGTTTTCCACCAGAGACGTGGGAAATTGCAAGAATGAAACATACTGGTTTATTTTCATATTTTACAAGGCTTGATTTCATCGTAAATCATGATGATATTAAATTAATTGAAGTAAATTGCGATACTCCGACAGGTTATTTAGAACCATCTGTCGCTAATGAAGTATTGTGTCGATATCACGATGTGAATCATCCGAATCATATTGAAGAACACGTCGTTCAAGCTTGGGAACAAATTAAACATGATTACAAAATAAGTCCTAACGAAACGATTTATTTTACAAGCTACGATTGGCATGATGAAGATCATCAAACCGTTCAGTTTTTAAGAAGTTATTGTTTACAGCAACAAACCGATTATGTAGGAATACAAGATATCGTTGTTGCAGATGATGGAATATACACCCCGGCAGGCGATAAAATTAAATACTTATATCGTTTATATCCAATTGAATATTTAGTTTCAGATACTGATAAAAATGGTAAAAGAATCGGTCTGCAATTTTTAAATCATATCGCACAAGGAAAGGTGCAAATTATTAACCCGCCGGCTGCTTTTGTTATGCAAAATAAAGGTATGCTCGCATTAATTTGGCAACTTTATGAAGATGAAGTTTTCTTTGAAAAAGAAGAGCGAGAGATCATTAAGAAATACTTCCTTCCAACGTATTTCACAAATAAACGATTCTTAGAAAGAAAAGAATCATATGTTTCAAAACCGTTATTTGGTCGCGAAGGCGGCGGAGTATCTATTTATGACAATGATGAACTATTAGCTGAAGATCAAACAGAGTATTATTTTGAACAACGAAAAATATATCAGCAATATGTAGACATGCCTGACTATACAATTGATACGTGGGATGGACCGTATACTGGTAAACTACTTATCGGTTCTCATTGTATTAGCGGAAGAGCCGCTGGACTGTTTTTACGAGTAGGTGAAAGAATAACAGGGAATTTATCGATGTTTACTGGAGTTACGATTGAAGGGTAGCAACATTTGAATTAAAAGGTAATTAACAAAGAGCGCATCATTTGTGATGGGCTCTTTCATATGAGTATAAAGCTTGAATTAAGAGTGCTAGAGTGATCATTGCTTTGATATAACGCTTTCATTTTGTTCCATTTCTAAAATTTTCATACCATCTTCATCTACAATGTTAATAGAATCTCTAAGTTTAGGCACACCGATATACATAACAGGGTTTTTTATCTTTTCCTTTGTTTTTTTCAATACGTAAGACGATAACTGATGTATCTTTTTCGTCTGTAACTTCTTTTACTGTAATTTTATCGTTTTTATACTTTTCTCCAAATGCTAAATATACCATCCTTTTTCCTTCACTAATGCTATCGTTTGAGTAATGAATCATAGTTGGATCTTCCTGTGCCTTTTCATATAAGTTTGAAGGGCCATATCCACCTTCGTTATATCTAGATTTTTCTAACACCCAAAAATCTTCATATTCATTATTAGAAAAAGTACAGCCACTTAAGCTAATAATCCATAATATGAAAAGGGGTAATATAATTTTCTTCATTGTGTGCACCTTCCTTTATTAATTTTAAATAAATACACCATAATTTAACTGTTTCCGATATGATAAAAACGACAGAGGTATAGTAATTGAAATGATTAAGTTAAAAATTAAGAAAAATATGATAATATATGTATGTATTAGTTTAAAGCAAAATGGGGGAACAATCGTGAAAATGAATGACATAGTGGCGAATACACAATTTCCAAATACAATCGAAACAATTACAAATGATTTAAAAGCATTAGGGATAGAAAAGGGAATGACAGTTATTGTACATTCTTCATTAAGTTCAATCGGTTGGATATCAGGCGGTGCAGTTGCTGTAGTAGAAGCGTTAATGAAAGTTGTTACAGAAGAAGGAACGATAATTATGCCGACGCAATCTTCGGATTTATCCGATCCAAAACATTGGTCAAGACCACCTGTACCAGAAGAATGGTGGCAAATTATTCGGGATAACGTCCCAGCATTTGATCCACGTATAACACCAACAAGGGCAATGGGAGAAGTAGTTGAATGTTTTCGTACATATCCGAATGTATTGCGCAGTAATCATCCACTCAGTAGTTTTGCAGCATGGGGGCAACACGCAGAAGAAATTACAGCGAATCATTCACTTTCCATAAGTTTTGGTGAAGAATCGCCATTACGAAAAATATACGATTTAGATGGATACATATTATTACTTGGTGTCGGTTATGACTCTAATACGTCTATACATTTATCTGAGGTACGTACAGGTGCACGCGAGTTAATAAAGGTAGGAGCACCTATTATAGAAGAAGGTGTAAGAGTATGGAAAGAATTCGTTGAAATGGATTACGATTCTGATACGTTTGTAGAAATCGGAGTTGAATATGAGCTTAAAGGAACAGTTACGCGTGGGAAGATAGGGAATGCGACGTGCCGTTTTATGAGGCAGCGTGATGCAGTTGACTTTGGAACAGAGTGGTTTCGTGCGAAAAATCAGTAAGGGATGGTTATTATGCAGGGGAAAAAAGTATTAATTACGAGCGGCGGTTGTCTAGAAAAATGGGATCAAGTACGTGGACATACAAATTTAGCAAAAGGTACGATTGGAAGAATTATTGCAGAAGAGCTAATGAAAAAAGGAGCAAATGTTATATATTTGCATGGCTATTTTGCTGAGAAGCCAATGGATGTAAATAACCAATTAGAATTGCACCCATTTGAGGGAATTATTGATTTACAAGATAAGATGAAAAGTATTATTACACATGAAAAAGTAGATGCAGTTATTATGGCTGCTGCTGGATCAGATTGGGTTGTCGAAAAGATTTGTGATCAAGATGGAAATGTTCTTAATATGAACGGAAAGATTTCAAGTGACATCGCTCCAATTATTCATTTTCAAAAAGCGCCAAAAGTATTAAAACAAATAAAGAGTTGGGATCCAGAAACGATACTCGTTGGCTTTAAGCTTGAAAGTGACGTAAATGAAGCAGAACTTATTGAAAGAGCAAGTAAAAGAATGGAAGATGCCAAAGCAAGTGTAATGGTAGCAAACTCACCGCATTCTTTATATTCTCGCGGCGCTGTGCATCACGTTATTGGACAAGACGGTAATGTGAAGTTATGTAATGGGAAAGATGAAACTGCAAAAGAAATTGTCAATATGTTAGAGCATTTATGTAATCGTATCACTACTATGCAAATTTAAGCTTTTAGAAAGAGATGCAGTCGCATAGTATATAATGGAGTTAATATTAAATTAGTGGGGGAACGTATCCCTCACTAATTATTAAATTGAATCAAATCAATGAAATAGGCCATTAGCTGCTCGTAAATGTGTAATACATGTTATATGCATAATGAACATTTTGTGAGGAGTGGATTGTATGGAACATTTATTGAAGCAAGCTATTAAACTTAGAAATGAAAAGAAATATGCACAGTCTAGAGAGATACTTATAGGATTAACAAATTTTACGAGGGATGCAGAAGTACTATATCAATGCGCTTGGATACATGATGTAATGGGTCTTGAAACGGAGGCGGTTCCGTATTATGAACAGGCAATTGCGAACGGACTTGATGGTGAATCTCTTTGCGGTGCGTATATCGGTCTTGGCAGTACGTATCGTTGTATAGGGGAATATGATAAAGCGATTACTGTATTAGAAGCAGGGATAAAGAAGTTCCCGGAAAATGACGTGATGAAAGTATTTTTATCATTAGCAAAATATAACGTAAACGAACATGAAGAAGCGATGAAATTACTGTTAGAGACAGTCGTGAAAGCAGATGAGGTAAAAGAATTTGAACGTGCTATTTCATTTTATAAAGACCATTTAAATGAGGTTTTTGAATAGAGGAGAGAAGGAATGAATCCATCAATTTCACGAAGGAAAAAAGGCATTTGGATTGGACTCATATCTTTAATTATGTTATCAAACTATTTATTGTATGCCCTTCCAATAGTGCCAGATGCCCCGAAAGAAGTAGTCCTCGGTTCATTATTAGATTTTATGTTTGTAATTCCAGTCATCACATATTTCTTTATTATACGGAAAAGATATTCTTTAACGTATATGTTTCCTATAGTTATAGCTGGATATGTATTCGCAAGATTTATAATTCCTAGTGATTATTTACAAGCTTTTTCATTTGTTTCGTATGTAATAGTTGCTGGAGAAATTGTGTTCGTATGTTTTGAACTGTTTCTTATATATAAAATTATAAGAGTACTTCCTAAAATAATAAAACGATATAAAGAATATAGAAGTGAGTATTCTTCATTTTCTTATGCGATTGATGCAGCGTTTGATGCTAATATGAAGAGAAGTAAGACAGTAAATATCATTCTAACAGAGTGTAAATTACTATATTATGCTTTTTTATCGTGGCGTGAAAAAGTATTAGAAAGTGAATCCACATACTCATATCATAAAAAGACCGGTGCAATAGGTGTTTATATCATGATTATTCATGCAACATTAATTGAAAGTATCGGTTTTCATTATTTACTTCATCAATGGAATCCAGTAATAGCTTGGGTTTTACTCATCTTAAACATATATGTGATGTTTTATTTTTTAGCTGAAATACAAGCGATGCGTAAAAATCCAATTATCGTTGCGGAAGAAAAAGTAATTATTCAAATTGGATTAGGAAAGAAAATCGTTATACCATTTACACAAATTCATAACATTGCGTTTTATAAAGGTGGACCTTTAAAGAAAGAAGAAGAGAAAGAGGTTCTTGACGCAACTGTTATGGAATTTATAAAGGAACCTCCAACTTTTGAAATAACGTTAAAAGAGCCAATTAAAGCGCAGTTGCTATATGGATTTTCTAAAACAGTAAGTCGTGTTCACTTGAATGTAGATGATGAACGGAATTTTTATGATGTAGTTAAGACAAAGTTAAAACATGAGTAAAGCTCCTAAATATCATCGTGCGTTTGGTGTATACGGCATTTGTATCGAAAATAATAGCATATTAGTAATCGATAAAATTAAAGGGCCATACAAAAACCGATATGATTTACCTGGTGGTAGTTTAGAAGATGGGGAATCATTATTATCCGGACTTCATAGAGAAATTGAAGAAGAGACTGGGCTGAAAGTGAAAGTAGTAAAACAAATAGGTACAATTGACTTTCAATTTCCATCAAAATTTAAGGAGTACACACATGTACATCATATCGCAGTTTTATACGGCGTTGAAAAATGCGATGGTGAATTCATTGTACCTAAACAATTTGAAGGACAGGATTCATTAGGAGCGAGTTGGGTTCCTATAGTAAATATTTCAGAAGAAAACTCATCTCCACTTGTGTGTAGAGCTGTGGAGTGGTTAAAAACGAATGAGCTTCCGTTAGAAGTTAAAAAATATGAATCATGGTTAGTGAAAAGCTCCTTCTAGATAAGAAGGAGCTTTTTTATGAATGGAAATTATATTGTTGTTTTGACAAACTTAACAAAATAAGCAACATAATAATTTTTAATTACTTATAATAAGGGGATGCAATTAAAAGTAGAACTGAATCATACAAGGGGAAACAGAGAACATGAATAGATTACGAACATTAGGAATTTAGATTATAGAAAAGGAAATCTGATATGCTTCTACAACAGTTGCTCACACTTGTTCATTACTAGAAAAGCAAGCGCGAAATATAGTTTTATTTCATAAAGTACAGTATCCTTTTACAATGACTGTGAACGATGTAAAACTAACAATCTTTAGAGGAAGTTATACAGTTGCGTGTTATAGGGAAGATCGTCCGTATAATTTCTAAAATGCATAAAATATATAAAATTTCATAGAAATAATTTAAGAATAATTGAATTTATCCGCAGAATCTAATTTTATGTGTTCCACACTGACCTTTGACCACATTCATACTTTTGTAATGTTTGTCGTTGGCCTCACCAAGCCCCTATTCACGGTCATTACATCTGTCAACGCTATTTTTATCAACATGCTCAGAGTGGGATATAAAAAACTTTCTTTGAACTAAAGTATAAGGGAGCAGACATTGACGGAATCATCATACATTTAACGAGAAGCTAAAACTATGATTAGCTTTCGTTCCTTAGACCCACTAACTATGATTCTTACACTGTTTTAAATTGAGAAGATAGCTTGCATGCACCTTCCTGGATTTTGTAGTTTATCTTCTCCAAAAGTAAATTATACAACTATTTAGGTGGCCCGGTAGTTTTCTTTCATTTCTATTTGTGCTGGCAAGGCTGGAATGGAGGTTTATATGAAAGTAGTAATTCTCGCGGGGGGTTTTGGTACTCGCATAAGTGAAGAATCGCATTTACGACCTAAGCCGATGATAGAGATTGGCGATGCACCGATTTTATGGCATATTATGAAGATTTACTCTCATTATGGCTTCAATGAATTCATAATTTGTTGCGGTTACAAGGGACATATGATTAAAGAATACTTTGCCAACTATTACATACACCACAGCGATATGACATTTGACTTTACAGCCGAGAACAAGATGATTGTACATGCAAACGTTGCGGAGCCGTGGAAAGTTACCGTTGTTGATACGGGGTTACACACACAGACTGGTGGACGTATTAAGCGCATCGCGCCCTATATCGGCAATGAGCGATTTATGATGACTTACGGCGACGGAGTCAGTGACATTAATTTGACAAAACTCGTGCAGACGCACGAAAATTCAGGAAAGATTGTCACATTATCCGCGATTCAACCAAGTGGACGGTTTGGCATTCTTAACATCAACGACCGTGACGGGACAATAACTGGGTTTCATGAAAAGGCGCAAGAAGACGGTGTTTGGATAAACGCAGGGTTCATGGTGATGGAACCTGAAGTCTTTGATTATATAGATGGAGATTCAACGATTTTTGAGCGTAGCCCACTTGAGCGCTTGAGCGCGGATGGCAAGCTTGGTGTATATAAGCATAACAAATTCTGGTCCTGCATGGATACGGCTCGGGATAAAGGGGTACTTGAAGCGGATTGGGCGAGTGGCAAGGCAAAGTGGAAAGTGTGGGTGGATTAAAGCATCAATCTTTTCGGTGATAGTGCGGAGATAGTATAAAGTACCGTATATGTAATTATGAACTGGTGGCTGTCCGTCCCCAAAAAATGTCACACTGGTGCCAAAGGGACTGCGGAATCGTCACTTATATACAGCGTAACTAGTATAGAGGAATATAGCGTTTCAATATTTCACTTGACTATTATTTTGAAGACAAGGAATACCGAGAATTGCTGAAGACAATGCTCGGTATTCAGAATGATTATATATTTGTGTGCTGTGAACATGGGAATAGCTATTATGACACCATATTGTATGTGGGATAGGAGGAGGAGAAAATGCGTATTGCCGTATTTGGACTTGGATTTGTCGGGCTGACCACTGCGCTGGGTTTTGCAGACAAAGGTTTTTCTGTGTACGGATATGACATTGACAAAGAGCACTGTGCAGAGATATCCCGCGGAAAAATCCCGTTTTTCGAGCCGGGATTGGATTCCGCGCTCGCGCGGAATCTTGGAAAAACATTCAACTTAGTGAACAGTGCAATAGATGCAGTGTATAAGAGCGACATCTGTTTTTTCTGCGTTGGAACGCCGAGTCTAGCTGACGGTAGTGCGGATTTGGAACATTTGCTCTTTGCAATTGACAGAGTTCTTGAAACAGTTTCCCAAGCCTGTGTGCTTGTCGTAAAATCCACGATTCCACCGGGAACGCTTAGCGAACGAGTTACGCCGTATGTCCGTGCGAAGGGGGCAAACAATCCAGTTGTGGTAAACCCGGAGTTTTTGCGTGAGGGTAGGTGTTGGGATGATTTTATGAACGCTGACAGAATTGTCTGTGGTGTGACAGACGATATGGCAAAGAATGTGCTCACAGAGCTCTATATGCCGTTTGGCGCACCGCTTCATTTTGTAGAGCCTAACACGGCAGAGTTTATTAAATATTTATCAAACTCCTTACTTGCAACGCTAATCAGTTACTCGAATGAGATGGCTCTACTCGCAGATGCAGTTGGCGGTATCGAAACGGCAAGGGCGTTTCGCATTCTGTATGAGGACAGCCGGTTTGCTGGTGCAGAAATCAGTACCTACATATATCCAGGCTGTGGTTACGGTGGGTATTGCCTTCCAAAAGACACAGCTGCCCTTGACGCTGTAGCATTAAGCCGGGGATTCACGCCGCGAATACTGGAAGGTGTAATTTCTCTTAATAATGAAATGCCGAACTTGACTGCTCGGAAAATTGCCCGTACGGCAGGCAAGAAAACTGAGAAAATCGGTATACTCGGTCTGTCGTTTAAACCAGGAACTGATGACGTTCGTGATAGCCCAGCGGTGAAGATCATCAGAGCGTTGATACGCGACGGTTATGTTAATATCTATACCTATGATCCACTTGCCATGCGGGAATTTCAAAACACGTACAGACTTTCCATTACTTATTGCAAGTCGGCGCACGAGGTGTGCCAATCTTGCGGCACGGTCGCGCTTGTAACTGCTTGGGAAGAATTTAAAGGAATTGATAAGACCTTTTCGGATACACGCTTCGTCGATTGCAGATATTTCTTAGAAAATTGAGTGTTAATTGGACTGGAGTGGCAAAACATTTGGTATAGATAAGGAATGGTGAACAATATGCCGGATAACAGAATTCTACTAGATGATTTACGGCGTATCATGGATGGATTAACAGAGTACGAGCGCAGCGCTTTGAAAGGAAGGAAAATATTAATAACAGGCTTTGCTGGCTCTCTTGGATTTATGCTGGTACAGTTTTTTGCCCAATATGGGCAAAGCCTTGGTGTGAAACGCATATACGTGCTTGATAATTATATTTTCAGAAAGCCCAATTGGATTCATGCAATAGAAAGCTACCCCCTGTTTACGGTGCACGAGGGCGACGTCACTCGAGAGGATTTTTCGTTTGCCGGCGACGCGGACCTTATTTTTCATATGGCGTCGCTGGCATCTCCCGTATACTACAGATTGCATCCAATCGAAACGATGGATGCCGATGTTGTCGGGCTTCGGCGCCTGCTTGACTTTTATAGTGGCAGAGGCATTTTCAATTTATTGTTTTACTCCACTAGCGAGATTTATGGCGATCCTGAACCTAAAATGGTGCCAACGCCAGAAAGCTATTGGGGCAACGTTAACAGCTCCGGCCCGCGCTCCTGCTATGATGAATCAAAGCGGTACGCCGAAACGCTCTGTTATAATTTTCATTATCAGAAAGGCTTCCCAGTGACGGTGTTACGCCCGTTCAATAGCTTCGGCCCCGGACTGCGTACAAATGATAAACGTGCCCCAGCGGATTTTGCGATGAATATTTTGCAAAATAAACCGATTGTCTTGTACAGCGACGGTAAAGCGACTCGTACCTTCTGTTATGCTTCGGATACCACACTCGCGTCACTGAAATGTGCGTTGTATGCGCGATACGATATCTTCAATATCGGTAACGACACGGAAGAAATGACAATTCTGGAATTAGCGGAGATATATCGTTCCGTTGGGAATTGTATCTTTGGATATAACGGGAGAATCATATTTAGTGAGCATACAGACAAACATTACAATACCGACAGCCCACAGCGCCGCTGTCCGGATTTGAGCAAAATAAAAACAGTACTGGATTACACGCCATCAGTGGATACCCGTACGGGGGTAGAACGGTATTTGAGGTATTTAGAGATGAACGGAAATAATGAAAAAGGTATCATAAAAGAGGTGTAAATATGCGGATATCTGGGCAGAGGCCGCTTGTAAGTTTTATCGTAAGTGTATACAATTTAGAGCGTTATATTGGCGCGTGTTTGGACAGCATCATTATTCAGCCCTTTGATGATTATGAAATCGTTTTGGTCAATAACAACTCTACTGACAGGAGCGATGCTATTTGCAGAGAGTACGCAGTACATAATAAACAGATACGATATTACGCGCTAACTGGTGAGCCGCTTTTTGGCAAGGCGGTTATATACGGAACAAAGAAAGCACGGGGGCAATACATACATTATGTAGATGGCGACGATATGTTGGCCCCGGGCGCATATGAGGAAATCGTAAAAATTTTACGAAACAGTGCTCCAGATGTGCTTTTCGGACGATTCAGTACGGTTTTAGAGGATAATGTCATCAATTTTACTGATACAATTTATCAAACTAATCGTATTAACGGTCAAAGTAAAGATCAAGTTCTTAAATACTTAACTGAAGCTCAGCCGTTTAATGTAGCAACGTGGCGACTGATTTTTTCACGAAAATTACGGGAGCATTATAATGTGCCCATAAAACGTTTAAAGACGCCATCAAATATTTATCATGATGTCTATATATCTGTCCGTACTTTGCTATCGGCACAATCGGTACACTACGTTGACACGTTGGTTTACTTGTACCGTGTGCATTCATCATCAATTACAAGGATAACTCCATCCAAGGCTATTTCGGAGTGCTTCAAGCTTTTGCTCTCCTTGTCGTTGTTGATGCGCCGTGTGGCAAAAACGGAACAAGAGCGCGGTTTTGTCCACGTCTATATGGAACAATTTCGCTACCAACTCATTGCTGCGTTATGCACCATGAGTAATGAACAAATAAGCGAAAGCGCTGCCGAGATAGATAAATACTTGAACCGAAAAGATTTGAAAGATACGATCACACCCTCAGAAAGGAACGGTTGTTCTGAAATTAGTACTCTGTTATCAGAGGAGGCTACGGTGGGTCTTGCCCGTTTGCAGGTACAATACCGTAGCATAATCGAGCAAATAGCCAGGAAAGTTTTAGCTAAGGGGGGCAATATATATATTGCTCCAACCGGCCATATTGGTTTATATTTAAAAACTGCTTTTGAGGCAAGTGGCCTTTCTTTTTCTGGTTTTTTTGATAACGATGTACAAAAAAATGGAATGTTAGCTGATGGAGTTCCTGTTTGCCTCCCTACCGCTGTAACGAAGATAGTTGACGATAAGCCAATAACAATCTTGATTGTATCTGGATACCAAAATGTGAGGGAAGAACTTCGGAGACAGTTTATAGGGCTTGGTATTGACGAAAGCGATTTGCTTTTCGTTGAATTTTAACATCTGGAGAGGTGTCTATGCCATTTATTAGCGTTATATTGCTTACATACAACCGTGAGCAGTATCTGCCAGTCATGCTGGAATCCTTGCAGAATCAGACATTCAGTGATTATGAGCTGATTCTAGTCAACAATGGTTCAACCGATGGTACAGCGGAACTCTGTACTGGTTACGCGGAAGTGGATGCGCGGGTGAAATTATTAACAATTTCGAAAAACATCGGAGCATCGTATGGACGTAACAGCGTTCTTGCTGCCGCTACGGGCGAATATGTTGTATTTGTGGATGACGACGACCGATGCGAGCCATCGATGCTCTCGTTTCTCGCCGACCTTGTACGTGAAGAAAATGCCGATATTGCGATGTGCGGTAGCTATAATGATTTCGGGGATAGGCTAGAGCCATACTTTGTTTGCAATGGGAGGTTCGTTTTTGACCGATTGCAGGGATTACGAGAGCTATTAAAACGTCAGCTTTACAACGCCGCGCCGCCGACCAAGATTTTTCGGCGCGGTTTGTGGATGGGACTTTCATTTCCGGATAATGTACTGGTGGATGACATTCACGTTATCTACAAAGTATTTGAGCGGGCGGGGCGAATAGCTGTATGGAATATCGCGATGTATTATTTCAGGAAGCACTCGTCCAACATGACGGCGTTTATACACAACAAGCAGATGACTCCAGAGTTACTCGATGAGTATTTGGTGATGTATCAAACGAGGGCTAAATACCTATCAAAACGCGCACCGGAAATTGCTGAAGATATTGAAAAATCTTTGTTCGCTTTTATGCAAAGTATGTGTGAGAACATCACATCAAACCGCTTTAAGGGCTTTGAAAGGCAACTAGAATATATGACGAATTACCTAGCTCATAAGAGGCAGTAATATAATGAGGTCGCCAGAAGATATGCGAATCATCCGAATTAATATAGCCAGCGCCTGCACGCTGGCCGCTTTAAATTGCACACGCTTTTTCGGGAACTACAAGAAGTCCTTCTTTATGGACAAAGAAACATTCTGTATAAATGCACATAATCTATAATAACTGGGAAAAACCCCCATGAATTCATGAAAAATATTTTTATATGATTAGGGGATGATGTTGCTTGAAAAAATGTATTTTCTACACATATGCATATAATGCGGAAAAAACGATGGCGCGTGCGATTGAAAGTGTTATTGCCCAAACTGAGCAGAATTGGGTGTGGTATTTATTGGATAATGCTGCGACAGATGGAACAGGAGAAATCATAAAACAATATGCTTCCAAAGATTCGCGTATTATTGCGCTTAGAAACAAGCAGAATCATGTTCATGAAAGAGAGCACAGCTGGACAGAAATTATTGAGAATTACGATGGAAGTGATTATTTCTGTTTTCTCGATGCAGACGATGAATATAAACCGAACTTCTTGAAGAGCATGGTGCAATTTATATCGAATTACGATCTCGATGTTGCCGCTTGTGGACATGATTTTATCGATGAAACAAGCAAGGATCTAATTGCTATTCGCAGATTGGGTCAAAACCTCATATTAGATACACCAGAAATGTTTAACACATATTTTTCGGATTATCATCAGTTTATGAGGACAGTATGGTGCAAACTTTACAAAGTATCGGTTTTACGAAAATTTGATTTTTCACGTATGCCAGATATGCACTACGGTGCAGATACACTGTTTGCAATTGAAAACTTTCGTAATGCCAGACGTGTAGGTATCCTAGCAGACTCGTTACATAAATACTATATGAATCTACAATCTTCTTCGCATCAGTTGGATGCTACTCGTATTACTTGCGACCGTATACTTGACGATACAGCACGTGCATTTCTGATTGATAAGTGCGGATTCATCAGCCCACAGAACAACCAATTTATTCATGCTGTCTACTATAACGGAATAAACGACACGATAACCGTTATACTTCAAGAAACCTTGACGAGCTATGCAAAACTACAAAGTCTGTATGATGTATTAACCCACAAAAAAACGAAAGAATTATTCCAACAAATCGATATTTCTGATGAAGAGCTGGATTTAAAGCTGCGTACGCCAGTTATAAACTGGCTTCTTGCACAAAAAAAATATCGAGCCTACAAAAGCGCTGAAATGACTGTTGAAATACTTGTGACCATATATCCACACTTATCTCAATTTATTAAAAAAGAAACGCTGAAGTATTTACTATTGAAAATTCCTGATATAATCCCATATGTTCTACGAAAAGATTACAATAGCATTATTGAGCGTTTTCAGTCTTGGTATAAAACTTGTAATGTAGACGATCCTTCGTTAACTGAAATGGAAATTATTGCTTATCAAGCCGTAAATAAGCCGGATGACCAGCTACTTTTGCTTTTTTTAGATATCAAAAAGAAGCGACCTTTGTCGTTAAAAAAATTGAATATTAACTCGCAAATTGCTAATCTACTCACAAAGTATCCGTTGCTCCAAAATATCAATGCCGACTTAGTAGCTATTTTTCCGCATACGGTTCGTTGGATAATGAAGGGAGATCTTACCCGTGCGTTTGATGAGTATATTTCTACTTCACAGAGCACTGAAATACATGACGCTGACGCCGAAGCTTATATTTTGCTAGGTCAAAACTTGTCAGCTGCTGTAGAAAATGTCTGAGGCATTTGTATTTCAAAAAACATAGATATCCTATTTTCCAAAGAAATAGCAGTGAATCAAAATACAAATGAGTAGGGGTACCGAAATAGTACCTCTTTTGTTGTTTCAAAAGTTCCTTTAATATGATGTTATGTCAATCTTAGATGTATTCGATAAAATAAAAGGAGTTTCATTCTTTGAATGAGGATCTAATACATATAAGGGGATAAATGAATTAATTATGGTGTTTTTTGGTTTTTCTCTTATTGTACATGCATTCTTTTACCCTTGATTATTATTATGTAGAGAGATGTAAAAACATGTAATACGAGGTGAGTATTTTGAAGCGATTTGACAAACACAAATGTCATTTCCCATGTGCTTTTCCGCCTCTTGTTGTAGGTCCAACCGGTCCAACCGGCCCATGTTGCACAGGCCCAACCGGCCCAGCTGGACCAACGGGGCCAACTGGGCCAACAGGAGATCCTGGACCAACGGGACCGACAGGACCAACGGGATCAACCGGACCGACAGGACCAACAGGAGCGACGGGACCAACGGGACCAACGGGACCAACGGGACCAACAGGATCGACGGGGCCAACGGGATCAACCGGACCGACAGGACCAACGGGATCAACCGGACCGACAGGACCAACAGGACCAACCGGACCAACGGGATCAACCGGACCGACAGGCCCAACAGGAACGACCGGACCAACCGGACCGACAGGACCAACGGGACCAACAGGATCGACGGGGCCAACGGGACCAACCGCACCAGCCGGATCAACCGGCCCAACCGGCCCAACGGGACCAACCGGAGTAGTTGCAGCTATTTTACAACCATTCGCAAATAGTAGTATTAATACGCAAACAATTGCTAGTGGGGGTCTTGTAGTACTTCCTACGGCCCCTGGGCCAAATATACAGGTTGTCGGAATAACTTATAATAACGTAGATACCTTTACAATAGTTACACCTGGTCTTTATTATCTTAGTGCCCAATTAAACTTTAATGTAGGCACAGCACCAAATTCTAATTTTGCAATTGCAATTAATGGTGTTCCTATTGTACCAGCTTCAAATGCAAATGGTGCAGGTATGATTACAATATCACAGGTAGCTAATTATGCTGCTGGCACTACAATAAGCATTTTTAATAATTCACCAACTTCAGTAACTATAGAAAATGGTGTAAATACAACTGGAGCAATACAAACTTTTAGTGCAGGTAGTTTCGCTCTGTTTAGATTTGCTGACGGACCAATATAATGAATGAAACGAAAGAATTCGCTTTCCTCAAGGGAGTGGAGATCCGTGAATATGAAGCGTTAGAAATTAATACGTTTGTTTTATTAGGATATCCGCATTTAGAAGAAGCGTATGAAGTAGCAGAATTATTATTTCCATTATTGAAAGACGAAAAGGAACAAGAAAATAAAATTGTTGGTGAAATGATTGCGGATGCATATGCATTAAAAAAATAGTGAGAAATAAAGTGAAATTTTAATCCTTTGGGTGAATTGTCCCAAAGGATTATTGGTTGAACCAATCGGGCATTTACAGGCAGTTTCACCAATGTTTTGCTTCATTTTGTTTACTGCCTGTTAATACGGGATAAAAAACCCGCAAGTATTTCACTTGCGGGTTTTCATCGTAAACTATTAGAAAATATGGTAAAATTAAATAGTAACTTAAGGTACGGTTGGTTGTTCAATTATCACTTCTCCGAGTAGGAGGGGGGTGATAATAAGTGAGTGAAATTTCGTTGTTATTGCAAGGTGGACTGTTTCTCATTGCATTGTTAACGTTTATTGTCGTCTTAATTGACAAGCTCAAAAAATAACAACCCACCTATGCCTATAGAATGTGGGTTGTTGTGTTTGTACGAAACAAATAGGATAAATGAACAATCCAATCTGCTAAGTTACGTGGACTAGTGTGTAGCCGCACACTAGTCTTTTTTATTTATATACAGGTTTCAATTGTTTTATGTGATTGTATTGTTCTTTTCATACTCATTATAACACAGTGTCTTTTCATGAAGAAAGGAGACCGTATGTTCTGGTTTCAATTAAATAGAACGTGTAGTTTCTTTAAATAGCCCATCCATATACTGTTTTAAACTTTCCACAAAAAATCCTTTTTTGTCTACATTATTTACGCCGACAATTGGTGATGGAAGATTGTATCTTTTTTCTGATAAATGAACAACAACATCAAAAATATCAAATAGGCGAATGAAGCAGAATAGACCGTCTTTATCACTAAGTAAAATAAAGTAATGGTTTTCGCTCGTTGTATTTAATGTATTCCATAAAGAGCTTTTGCTTAAGTCACGAACGATACTCTTTTCCTTTAATTCCATGAAATCGGCATTTAATAGAATGGTAGAAATATCAATCGCATCTGGATCGTCAAAGTAGCCATCAATTGTTTGTACAGCAAAAGTATAAGCCATTTTTAATACACTCATTTTATATTTACGGTTATCTAAAAGCAATTCACGTTGAATAGAACTAGCTACTTTTGTTACGCGCTCTTCTTTCCAAATTTCATTATGTAATGAAATATCGTGCTTTTTACATAGTTTCATAATTAATGCATTGGAATAAAGTATCTCATCACTTACTTCGACTACATCTGTCTCAGCGGCTGCTAGCTCCTCACCATGCTCATTCGTATAGAGAGGGGAATCGATTTGTTTTTTCATTTGCTCAATCTTATATTGACTTAATTTATGTCTAATTAAAGGACGATCAATATTTGTTGTCATATGTTCATGACATGAATCACAAATTGAGTTTATGAAATAATATCCACATAATATCTCTGGAATGACATATTGTTCACTAAGTTCTTTCGTATCTTTTCTGCAAATGATGCATTGTGTCATATTTATCACCTTTACCTGCAAATTTGTCTGTAATCTCATTGTAGTGTATTTAATGGGATTTTGGAATATTGTAAAGGAAAATATTATGTGAAATCTAAGTTTAATTTGGTACAATGAAGAGAAGTGCTAGTTTAAAGGAGGACGTTTTTTTGAAATCGAAAGTGCACTTTTGGACATTAGAAGTGCTGATGGTTGTAGGAATTATATTTATTTGCACAAAAATATCGTTTCTATTTCAACCGATTGGTATCTTCATATCAACATTATTTTTCCCAATTTTAATCGCGCTATTTTTATACTTCATATTTAACCCTGTGTTAGTCTTTTTGGAGAATAAAAAAGTACCTAGAGGTTTAGCAATCTTACTACTGTACCTTTTTATCATTACATTAACTGGAGTTGCTATTGGAGTAGTCGTTCCAACCATCTCACAACAGTTAATGGATTTAGTAAAAAATATGCCGACTTACATAAAAGAGGGAAAAGTATACATACAAGATCTATCCCATCATAGATTATTTGAATGGCTATCTACACAAAACTACGTTTCCATTGAGACAATTGAGAAAAATGCAATTGAATACTTAAAGGAAATACCAAACACACTTACGTCGAGTGCAACGGCTTTATTTGGTATTATCACGAACGTGGCGTTAGTTATCTTTACAGTACCGTTCATTTTATTTTATATGTTTAAAGATGGACATGCATTTCCAGGAAAAGCTGTTAGTGTATTACCAGAGTCTTACCGTGAAGAAGGACTTCGTATCATAAAGGAAACGAACGAAACATTATCTGCATATATTCAAGGTCAAGCGCTAGTTTGTATGTTTATTGGTGCCTTTACATTTACTGGTTATTTAATCATCGGTTTACCGTATGCTTTCGTTTTAGGAATTATCGCAGCATTTACAAATATAATTCCGAACTTAGGTCCATTTATCGGAGCAGCACCAGCTGTCATTATAGGTCTGTTCGTATCTCCGATGCAAGCTCTGTACGTAATTATTATAGTAACAATCGTACAACAGTTTGAAAGTAACATCATTTCACCGCGTATTATGAGTTCAAAATTAAACATCCATCCGTTGACAATTATCATCCTTATTTTAGGGGTAGGTAATTTCGCGGGAATTATCGGAATGATTTTAGCAGTACCAGCTTATGCGGTAACAAAAACAGTTGTTTCGAACTTAGTGAGATTGTTTAAGACGAAACGAAGTAAACGGAAATAGAATATGTTGAGAAAGATACACCGCTTAATAAAAAGGGGTGTATCTTTTATTTTTTAGTGTATGAAATACTTATTATTGTATATTTTTTACACATCAAATCAGGCGGTGAATTTTTGTTAAATGAACTATGTGGAATCCCTCTGAACTATCCAAATCATTTCTTTACACCGCGTTATTAACATCATAATCGACTCCTTTCATTTCTAATATAAGTTCAAACAATTATAGGTGAGTGTAGTACTTGCTTCTACGATCACGAATTTCATCTATAATCTTTTTATACTGTTCCTCTTGTTTTACTTCATTTGCAGATATAGTTTCTTTTTGAATCGTAATGGTTAAAAAGAAAAGGTGAAACTTCATACATGAATTCCTCCTTTCGAATAGGAATTACAGGTGACTACAATAATGACTTTGTCGTTCTTTTACGTTGTACATAGCCTGCTCAATTTGTCGGTCATGAAGCATATCAGACTCAGACAGTTTATTTTTTTGAATGGTAATTGTTAAAAATAATACTCTGAATTTCATTGGATATTACCCCTTTATAATGTATTTAGTAAAGACGATTGTAATAAGAGGACTGACGCTCTTTCACATCATCCATAATATTTTTAATTTGTTGTTCACGAGAAATTTCATCTTTTGAAAGTTTGCGTTTTTGAATGGTAATCGTTAAAAAGAAAGCCTTAAATTTCATTAGGATATTACCCCTTTATAATTTATTTAGTAAAGGCGATTGTAATAAGAGGACTGACGCTCTTTTACTTCGTCCATAATAATTTTAATTTGTTGTTCACGTAAGATTTCAGCTTTTGAAGATTTACGTTTTTGAATGGTGATAGTTAAAAAGAAAGCTTTGAATTTCATTAGGATATTGCCCCTTTTAAAAATATTTTTAGTACATTTGTGTATAATACGAACTTTTAATGTCCGTTATTTTATCCATAGTTTGTTTTAATTGTTGTTTACGAAAGATTTCAGCTTCAGATAACGTTTTTTTCTGAAGTGCTGTCGTAAAAAAGAAAATATGAAAAGTCATAGACGAATTCCTCCTTTCGAAAAGGAATTACAGGTGATCGCAATAAAGCACTTGGCGCTCCTTAACATCATTCATAGCTTTTGTAATTTGCTCATTATGAAGAATTTCAGCTTTGGAAAGTTTATTTCTTTGAATCGTAATACTTAAAAACAATACGCTAATAGTCATCGAATGTTGCTCCTTTCTTTAAAAAATAATGTATGAGACTAAAAAATCGCACGAAAAAGCCACAGGAAGATATCGTTCTCCTATGGCTGGGCGTGAAAAAGCCACAGGAAAGTATACGACCTCCTGTGGCGAATTTATGAATTAATAGAAATAAAGTACGATTTTCAATTCTCCGTTAGGGTGGTCGAATTCATATTTAATTGTCCGAAAAACACAGGTGCAGTTAACGCTAAAGTTAAAGCATGTAATTGTAATTTCATCATTTCCTTCGACCTCCTTTTAGAATATTTTTCTTACGTTAGTAATTATATACAATTAATGGATAATTGTAAACATAAAAAGTGAAAATTTTTAATTTTGATTAAAATGCGTATATTTTAAAGGGTTTTGAGAAGAAGTATTGTAATGAACGAAATATCGATAAAAATGGGGGATGCTAAATGAAATATATGCATCGTAATGTGGTTGTTATGCTAACAATTTTTTTATTTATTACTGCTTGTTCTAGCGGAGAAAGAATAAAAGAAATATCTGATATTGAACCTGGTGCTTTTAAGAAATATGCTGGGACATATGTTGGTAATAACTCAGATGTGGTTGCAATTGTTAATCATTTACCCGGTGGTGAAACATTTCAAAGTATAAGTTTAGAGAATGAAAGTATAAAGGTGAACTATGGTGCACGAGGGAATGGAGCCCTTACAGAAGATATGGTTGAGACGTATTGGTTTGATGGTAAGGATACGATGAAGAAGAATTTTCTCTTTAACGTTATTTATCTAGCGATTTTAGTACCAAATGCAAAAGGTTACGAGTTTCAAGTAGAAAATAAAAAATTTACGATGAAAAGAGAAGAAATACTATCAATCTTGTATGAAAAATTTGATGATTTTCCAAAAGAAGATGATATATGGGATAAAATGAAAGTAGTAAAGTTCCTTAACGATAATAACAAAAAAATTACAATGCTTATGAATGATAAAGAGTTTCGGAAATTTTTATTTGCTAAATATCCAGTGCAGTAGTTGAAATAATGGGAGGAGAAAAGGTGGAGTTAGTATACAAAATTATCTATCATAGAATGCAGGAACATTATTTACCTAAGCTAGTACAGGCAATAAGGCTCATTAGTGAAGAAGATTTGTGGAAACAAAGGGACTCTATTAATTCAATTGGTGGAATCGTACTGCATATTTGTGAACATATACAGAGAAATATTAGTCGTTATAAGAATCCAAATATAGTTTTTGAAAAGGGAATTGAGGAGTATTTTCCGGTAAAACGACTAAGCTCTGAAGTTTTGCTAAAAAACGTTGAAGAAATATTTGATGAATGGAGAAAAGCATATATGCAAGTATGGAAAGAAAAAAAGTATATTGATCTTCATAACTTACTACATTTAGTGGAGCATACAAGTTATCATCTAGAACAAATAGTAGATCGGACGAAATCTATAAAAGGACAACAGTTTAACTTTTGTCAAAATGGTATAAATGAAAAGAATTTGAGAACAAGAGTTGAAACTTCAAAATTTTAGAAAGAGAGTCATTCTTAAACGAATGACTCTCTTTTTTGTAAAAGAAATTTATGGAAATAAATATTTTCATGTGCTATGGTTAATTACATAAGTAATGAACCTATGAACCTAAGGTGGTGAAGTTGTGAAACCTACTCTAGAACAAAATAAGTTAATATACATACAAATTGCAGAAACAATTGAATCTGATATTTTAAGAGACATATTGCTGGAAGAAGAACAAGTTCCATCTACGAATCAATTTGCGAAGATGTTACAAATTAATCCGGCTACAGCTGCAAAAGGAGTAAATCTACTAGTGGATGAGGGGATTTTATATAAAAAGAGAGGGATCGGGATGTTTGTTACAAAGGGAGCAAAAGAAGTCGTACTAAAAAAAAGACAAAATACTTTTATGACAGAGTATTTACCTAAAGTGTGGGAAGAAGCAAAAGTACTAGAAATATCAAAAGACGAATTGATGGACATGATACACAAAATTACGAAGGAGGGGAAAGAGGGATGATTGCACTTGAAACGAAAAACTTGTCTAAAAAATATAAAAAGAAATTAGCTGTTAACGAAGTAACTATTTCATTGGAAGAGCATAAAATATATGGTTTGCTTGGAAGAAACGGAGCGGGGAAAACAACTTTATTAAACATACTCGCAGGTCAGATTATTTCAAGTAGTGGAAGCGTATCTGTATTTGGTGAAAATGTATTTGAAAATAGTAAAGCGATGCGAAATATTTGTTTCGTAAAGGTGAAAGAAAACATTAATTTAAGTAGTAAGGTAAAAGATGTTTTTTATTTGTGTAACATGTTTTATGAAAATTGGGATCAAGAATATGCTGAGGAACTTATTAAAAAATTTCAATTGAATGCAAAAGAAAAATATTATGATTTATCCCATGGTATGCAAACAATTGTTGGTATTATTAAAGGTTTAGCTAGTAGAGCACCAATTACTATTTTTGATGAGCCGACTACCGGTTTAGATGCAGCACATCGAGAGTTGTTTTACGAATTATTATTGGAAGATTATAGTAAATATCCACGAACAATCATCTTATCAACACATTTAGTTGAGGAAGTGTCCCATGTTATAGAAAATGTAATCATATTAAAAGAAGGATCGTTAGCTGTTCAATCCTCTGTGGAAGATTTTTTAGAAAAAGGACACATAATATCAGGACATAAAGATAAAGTGACAAATTTTTTAATGGGGAAAAATGTTGTAAAACAAGAGTTGTATGGGAATAAAGAGATTTCTGCGATATGGGGAGATCTTTCTGCTAGAGATTATGAGCTAATAGAAACTGAAGGGTTAGAAATAGGCAGAGTAACACTGCAAAAACTATTTATTTATCTAACAGATAATGAGGTGAAATGAAAATGCTTTTAAAACAATTAAAGTTACATATGAAATTTCATTATAAGGCTATTCTTATCTTTTGGTGTGTGGCATTATTTATAAAATGGACAACAACTGCAACTGATATAAAGGGACTAAAGGTAGCATTTTTACATGATATCTTCAATAATTCATCTATTGCAATTGCAATATTTATTGTGGCAAGTGTTTTTCTTGTTCAAGATGACATATTTCGTACAGTTGTCTCATTTGGCGTTACTAGATTACAATTCTTTATTGGTTCAGTATGTTTTATCATATTACAATCAGTAATTTTTTCATTTCTACAAGTTTTGCTTTTACAAGGTACATTTTATGAAACGAAACATATAAATTTAGGAGCACATACAATTGAACAATTCTTTGCACAGTTCGTGTTCTATCTATTATTAGCTAGCTTATTTCAATTAACAACTATTTTTCAGAAAAGATTTAATTGGATAGGCTTTGCTTTTAGTGTGATTTTTTTCTTGGGGTTGACGAGTACAATTTATGGTAAGGTAGGTTTGAAAGAATTGGTATTTATTGATAGTAAATCGTTACTTGATATACCCAATTTTATATCAATTTCGATAGTGCTTATTTTAATATACTTTATAATTAGCGCTCTATTTATTCGTAAAGTTTCTTTTGAGGATACGATTTAAGCACAAATACTTTAAGAGAGAAGGAAGACTGTATGGGAGATACTTCTTCACTAATAACCGTCTTTTTATGCGTGGCACTGCTAATTTTTTGGCGACGATATCGTTCTATGTATAAGCCGATAAAGGGAACGGGAAAACGTATTTTGTGGCCATTACTATTTTTAACACCGGGTATTTTATTGTTTTTTGGTCCAGTACATCCAGCTATATTACAAGTGACTATAGCGGCATCCATTGGGGTGATTTTCGCAATCCCACTTATAATTCTGACAAACTATGAGCGAAGAGAAGACGGAAACATTTATACGAAAAAAAGTGCTGCCTTTTTAATTACTTTTATCGGAATTGTTATTTTAAGATATAGTTCAAGACAATATATTGTTGGCTTAGATCCGCAAACAATAGGTTTATTATTTTACGTTATTGCAATATCATATATTATTCCGTGGAGGATTGCTTGTTATATAAAGTTTAGGAAAGTTTGGCGGGAAAATAATAATCATGCTATATGAAAACTTCTCATTTGAGAAGTTTTTTATTTTTATATGTAAGTGAAATAACTTGTTGAAGTGCAAGCTACCATGCAATATGATAAATATAAAAAATTGAGGAGAGTGGGGGATATAAAAATGCGTACAATTTTACTTTTTCTAAATAACATGTCAACTGATGAGATAGAAAGTATTAGAGAAATACACGATCCTTTATTTGGTTTAATTCCTCCCCACATAACAATTGTATTTCCTTTTGAAGGTAATATTTCAAATGATGAATTGAAATCACATATTTCGAATCTGGCAAAAGGGATAGGTACAATTGAGATTAAGTTTGCAAGTGGTGTAACTAGTATAGGAGGCTATTTATTGTTAGAAATTGAGCAAGGAAAAGAACAAATAGAAAAACTACATGATAAATTGTATACAGGCCCCTTATTACGATTTTTGAAAAGAGACATTCCATACATACCACATGTAACAGTTGGGAGAAAAGATAGCGCGGAGTTAGCGGCTGAAATAGCGAAGGATATTCCTAGTTTTCATGAGAAGTTAAATTGTGTAATTGATAGAATTAGTGTGGAACGAATTGGTGAGAATGGAGAATCAATTATTGAATTTGAAGTACCATTGCAAAAAAGCTGACGAAAGTCAGCTTTTTTATTTCGTACCATGAAGTAAAACACCAATCGCACCACTATAACCGCCGTCTTGTAAAAAGACTGGTATTTTATTTTGATATTCTGTATAGCTACTTATAATACTTTGAAGATGTACGTTATTACATAGAGTAGAACCGATGTAAAAGATATGGTCAATATTTCTCGCTTCGGCGAATTGAAGGCTTAATGCAGTGACGACTTCACCGACAAGTCCTTGAACGGTAGCGAGTATATCTGAACTACTATAATTTGAGTCTGTAATGGTCGCTTTTCCGAAATTGCTAGCAGTTAAGTTATTATCAAGAGGGGAGAGAATCCCGCCATAAATATCTCCAACTGTAATATCTAGACTGTTTCTTGAACCAATTTTCGTAAGCGGAATCACGTCTTCAAAATGATCTATATTTGTTAATAGTTTTGAAAGACCCATAATAGTACCACCGCCAACTCCAGTTCCACCAGCGCGAACATATTGCTTGTCGTGAACATAGTGAATGGAAGTACCTGTACCGATATTTGTTAATACAAAGTTGTTTATAGCACGTTTTTCTTCTTTTAGTATGTATCGTACTCCTGCTAAAGTAGCTTCAAACTCGTTTAATTCTACTATTTTATATGAACTTGAAAGGAGTTGTTCTAACTGTGTAGCTTTACCACCTGTAATGCATAATTGTGTAATTGAATTATTATTATGAAGCCATTCTTTAATTTTTTCTTGTTCATATGAATAAAATTTTTTAAAAACTAATTTGTTCATTTCGTTAAAGTAAGCAATTTTTGTTAATGTTCCCCCAGCATCAATACCAACAACATTCCGCATTTTCCTACCCCTTACTATGTGATCTGTTTAATCAGCTTGATATATTAATAGCTTTTCAATGGTAACGATTGATTGACCGTTTACAGAGGCAATTCCTTTCCCAAGAACAAAACCTCGTCTGTTACGTGTTAATTCATAATGTAAGTCAAGTTTATCACCGGGATACGCATTTTCATGAAATTCCACCCCATCTAAAGAGGAGAGGAAACCAAGTCCTTCAGATTCACCTGTACTTACAAAAGCACTAAGTTGAGCGAGTGCTTCTACAATTAACATATGAGGCATATAGTTTTGCTTGTTATTAATAAACCACTCATTATTTGTGATCAGTTTGTATCCTGTAGCTGATTGAGATTCTTTAACGTTTGTAATTTTATCAATCAGTAAAAATGGATAGCGATGGGGAAGAGTATCTTTAATATTCATATCGTACCTCCAGGAATAATAATACCCCTGCTAAAGTTAAGCAGGGGAGTTATTATTAATTTTCAACTAATTCCGCTACTTTTTCAACATTAAAAATACCGCTATTTTTAATGTTTTCAACTGCTTCTTGTAATACTACTTTATCTTGAACAAGTGCAATACGTACAAAACCTTCGCCATGAGGACCAAATGCATGGCCTGGTGTGACAACGACATTTGCACGATCCATAAGTGCATAAGCGAACTCTAGCGAAGTCCATCCTTTCGGAATTTCAGCCCAAACGAACATACTTCCAGCTGGTTTATCGACATTCCAACCGAATTTGCGGAATCCGTCCACTAAAGTATCTCTACGTTCTTGGTAAATTCCACGGTTTTTCTCACAAAACGAAGCGCCGTGTCGCAATGCAGCGGATGCAGCTTTTTGAATTGGTAAAAACACGCCGTAATCTGTATTAGACTTAAATTGCGTAAGCGCACCGACGATTTCTTCGTTACCAATCATATAACCAATACGGCTACCAGCTAAACTATAACTTTTAGATAAAGAATTAATTTCAACGCCAACTTCTTTTGCGCCAGGTACAGATAAGAAGCTAATTGGCTTTTGGCCATCAAAATAAAATTCAGCATAAGCAAAATCATGGACAACGATAATATTATGTTTTTTCGCGAATGCGATTACCTCTTTAAAGAAATCTTCATGAGCCATTGCTGGAACTGGATTCCCTGGGAAGTTCAAAATCATCATCTTCGCTTTATTGGCAATTTCTTCAGGGATAACTTCTAAGTTAGGTAAGAAATCATTTTCTTTCTTTAATGGCATGTAGTAAGATGTTGCGCCGGCCATTTGAATTCCTGTTTCATAAGCCGTATATCCTGGATCAGGAACTAATATAATATCTCCCGGATTTGCAAAAACCATCGGTAAATGAACGAGTCCGTCTTGTGAACCCATTAATAATAAAACTTCTTTATCGGCATTTAAAATAACGTTATGAGTGTTGTTGTAATATTCAGTTACAGCTTCGTGAAATTCTTGAATACCAGATAATGTATATCCGTAACTTTCTTTTGCACTTGCTGTATGTACCATTTCTTCTCTCACAAAATCAGCAGGAGGCATATCAGGATTCCCGATACTTAAATCGATCATTTTATGACCTGCTGTAATTTTCTCTTTTTTATAGGCGCCTAATTCACTAAATATAGAAGATTGGAATGCTTTCATTCTAGTTGCTAAAGTGTAAGTCATCAAAACCCCTCCTAAAAACAGTGTTTTCTTTCTGTATTTTTAATTATTCTGAAAACACATGTTTACATTTTATCATTTTTTTATGAAAATTAAAATGATTGACAAATTTAGAGGGAGGATAATAAGGGGAAATATAAAAATAACGTAGAAAATATTTTCTACGTTATAAATGAAGATTAATTGTTTGTTTTTTTATATGTACATGTTTTTTCAGTTGTAAAAAAGTATACATTTAATTCATTATCGACAACTTTTAAAGATTGATCTGATGTAAACGAGTTACCATAATCAATACGATACACGTTAGAATTTTTAACAAACGATCCTTTAAATAAATCCTCTTTTTTAGTTGTTGTTTGCATTTCCACTAAATTGTGAACAACCTTTTCTTTCTTTTCTTCTTTTACAACTGTTTCAAATTTATAATACACAGGGCATTCACCTTTTTTATTATCAATGACTTCCCAAGAACCGTATATGTCATTATTGCTACATCCACTAAGTAGAACGATTAATATAGGGAAAATAAATAGAAGCTTTTTCATTGTGTACTCCTTTCTTATTAGTTTTTATAAACGTGCGAATACGATAGGAATATTGTAATGAATAAAGTTTAAATTTTTATAAAGAATTAATAAATTTCACATAAAAATTTGGAGAAGGGTGGGATTTCAAAATAAAAAGGCATGAATCTAGTGTAATGCCAGATTCATGCCTAATGGTCTATCTTATGTTATGTCTTTTGAGGATAAATGAAGCGGAAAGAAGAATGACAATTCCATTTACAACATACATATTTACAATAATAAAGGCTAGGTTAGCTGCGCCAAATCCACCTTTATCGAATATAGAGGTGAATGCTGTAGTAGTCAAAAAGATAATGGGAGTTAACAGTAAAAATAAGAAACCTGCAACAATTCTTCTTTTAAAGTTATTTTGGGATAGGGAAATGGCTAAAAAATTAAGGGCGCCAAACATAATGAATGAAAACAGAAGGGTAATTAATAATTGGATGCCATCAGACATTTCCACAGCTCCTTTTTGAAAAATCTATAATTTATTTTATTCGAAAGTAGTAGGGGATAATCCTTTAAATATTTGAACTACATAAAGAGAATAGATTTTAATCCTTGAAATTCAAAAAGAATGGACCCAGTAAAATACGGGATCCATTCTTAAGAAGTATTAGTTTTATAAATTCGCAGATTGCGACGTTTGTTTTTCAAATCGTTTCTGTTTAGATAGGGAAATAAATATAATTAACAATGAAATGACTCCGAAAATTAGAACCATATACTGTAATCCAATCGTATCTAAGAAGAAGCCGGTGCCGAGTAAGACAATTTGGAACATAATTCTTTCAAACATATTACGGAATGAGAAGAGACGTCCGTGATAGCTTTTTTCGACTTTCGTTTGGAAAATTGTCGACATAATAGGGAAGAAGCAGCCAACACTAAATCCAAACAAACCAAATGAGGCAAGTGCCATCCATTTAATATCACTAAAGAACAACGAAAGGTGTGCAAAAGCGGTACAAAATGCGAAGAAATATAGTAACTTTTCAGGTTTGAAATGATCAGATAAACGTTTAATAACGAATGCACCTAACATAAACGCTACACCTTCAATTGTATATATGAATCCTTTAATTGTTGGGTCATGTTGCATTTCGCTAATGTTAATAACCATTAAATTGAATCCAGCTATAAATAAAAGAGGGATAATACTTAATATAAGTGCTTTAAAAGCAATAGGGATTCCTTTTAAAATACGAAATACTTCCATAAAACTATTATCTTTAGCTGATTGTTTACTTGATGTAGCGGATTTTTTATCTTCAAATTGTAGGAAGAAAGTTGAGAGGAATAATAAAGCGTATGCTGCCATTGAGAAGGCATACATATACTGTAAACTCATTACAACTAAAAGAATGCCACCTAGTGAAGTACCTGCAATACGAGCGATTGTACCGATATTCATATGTACACCGTTCATTTGTAATAGCTCATGTTCATTAACGATGAGTGGAATTACAGATTGTAATGCAGGGAAATAAAATGCCGCGGAAATTTGAAGTGCAATCATAAATGCAATCATGAAAGCGATACTTTCATATTGAATAGCGAAAAACATGAAAATAACACTAATAACACGACCAAATCCAGCGTAAAGAAGAACTTTCTTTTTTTCATATTGATCAATGACACGCCCAGCCATTGGACCGACTAGAACACCAGCTAACAGTCCGATAAATAATATAACGGATTTCATAAAATCAGAAGGGACGTATTTTTGCATAAATTCAAGATTACCAAGAATACCAAGCCATAACCCTAGACCAGCAATAAACTCCCCAATTAACACAATCCAAACATTTTTATTACGCCACATAATGTAAAACCTCTCTGTCTTTTAAAATGAAAAACTCGTATATAAAACCTCCTTATTTTATGTATTATTTTTAACGAAATTTTTTAGAGTCAGAGTCTATATTACGTGTTTCATTAATGGATTTCAATCTTTTTGATTTGTAAAAAAATGATGAATTAAGTGATACAATGGGTAACTAAAAATACAAAAAATTCACAAGTAAATTCAAAGGGAAGGTAAGTGTGGGGAAAATAAAAAAAGTAAGAACGCAGATAATACGTCTTACTTTTCTCAAAAAACCAAAATAGATTAAATTAGCAACACTTATGATCTTGTCCAATAGCTAAGCCGCTAAAAGACAGAGGACCAACAATGTCTGCACTTGCACCACTAGTAAGGTTTTCTACAGTTAATGAATACTCGTGAGTCCCGCAGCTAACATTTTGATCTATAGCTTGAAATGTTTGCGCGTAAAATTGCTCAGAATCTGTAGATTCAATCCCTACTTGAGCGTTGAAGATTTCTGTATTGTCACGGAAAATTCGGAATAAAACTTGTGAAATCTCAGTTATACCTTCAACCCCAACTGTAGCAATTAATTCTACTCGATTATTACGTGAATCTCTTCTTGAAATTTTTAATTTAATACTTGCTAGAATTGCTTTTTCTGGGGAATGGGGAATTACAAAAGTTGTTTCACCTGTTTTATTTAAAGGTTGAGTAGCTTGATAATCAATGATATGAGTCATATTCGTCACCTCCTCATATACTAAAATATGAAGGTAACGATGAATTAGCTTGGACATATATTATAAGATTTTAAGAGAATTGAGGAGTAATGTTGAATAAAGGGAGATAATATAAAAGCATCAAGAAAAAATCCCAATTATGAGAGTCATTTTTTGATGCTTTTCATACTTTAGGCGGAATATTCTTCTTTACGTACTTCGAAGAATTCATTCCGGCGTAAGTAATTAAAAATTTTTTCCGAAACCTCTTCTTCATGAGACACTAAGAATCGTTGATCAAAAGCATAGAAAGATTGACCTTTAATTAATTTTACGTAGTATATTTTACACGCCTCCTTTAAATTAGGATTCTTAAATACTTTATATTATGATGACCTATCTGGTTGTTAATAATACTTAAAGTTTCAAAGGGGAGAAGTATAAATTCAAAAAAACATTGAAATAGCTTACAAATCTGTAATGTTTTTGTCACCTTTGCCGATAGTTAAAATTAACCAGTATCTTCTATACTACAAATAGGTTCCATAAAACAAGGGGGTAGAAAGATGGAGGAAGTAATTGGAGAAGTTGTAGCAGGGATTTGTGAATTTGTAGTTGAAGTTACGGTGGATGTTTTAGGAGATTTAGTTTCCGGAAATGATGAAGAGAAAGAAACATTATAAAATTTGTAAAAAGTTTAAAGATAAACAATGTGTAAAAGCTGATTTCTAAAGGGAAGTCAGCTTTTATATTTTTTACATTATATTAATAATATCTAAATATTAACCTGTTATGATATTAATGAAATCAATAAAGGAGCTGACCGATATGAATATGCCGAATTCTAGATGTGATGTACCTGATTCTAGTACGATTGTAGCGAATATAAATGAAAAAGAATATCAATTTATTGTTCGTATACATCCACTTGCAGGAAAGATGATAGCGCTATTTGAAAATGGGAAAGAATATGGCTTGCTTGATAAGGAAATCGCTAGTAGGGATAAATTTATTAGGTCAGAGCTTACTAAGTTGAAGCATTTCAACATAGATATTCTTTATGATAGTCCTGGGTGGATATGGATTGGCATGGACCAATATGGATTGCATGCAAGAGAGGCTACTAATAGCGAAGTAGAAGTTATTGTGAAGTTACAGGGGGATTAAGTTATTTAGACGTGTAAGAAGATCCTCAAATATAAGAGATACTTTGTAGGGTTGTGGGATAATTACCCATAACTTTTTTTGTTTTGTGCTTAAAAATAAAAGAGTTAAATTTTTTTGATAGAAGGTCTCTAATACAAGAGACGAGACTAAGCTAAAAGAGGATTTGAAATTATATAAAGAGAACTTATAAATTAAATATAATACTTTATAGAAAGAAGATGATAAAAGTGAGTAAAGAAGAACTTGTGAAACAACAATTTGGTAGTAATGCAGAGAAGTATGTGAAAAGTAAAATTCATGCAAAAGGACTGGATTTACAATATGTAGTTCAGCAAGTTGAAACTCGTCATAATAATCGTCTTCTTGATATTGCTACTGGTGGCGGACATGTTGCTAATTTGTTAGCCCCAATGTTCAAAGAGGTAGTCGCTCTTGATTTAACAGAAAAAATGTTAGAAAAAGCAAAAGGTTTTATAGAAGGGAACGGACATGAAAATGTATCATTTGTAGCAGGACATGCAGAAAGGTTACCATTTGCTGATGAATCCTTTGATACAATTACATGCCGAATTGCAGCACATCATTTTGTTGATCCTTTGCAATTTATTTTTGAAGTAAATCGAACGTTAGAAGATAATGGGTTATTTATATTAATTGATAACGTTTCACCAGAAAATAATGAGTTTGATACATTTTATAACTTTATCGAAAAGAAGAGAGATCCAAGCCATGAACGAGCTTTGAAAAAAACAGAATGGATTACTTTATTAGAAAAACATGGTTTGCAAATGCAGTCATGTCATACTTTTGACAAGAAGTTCGATTTTGATTGGTGGTGCGATATGATGGATGTTCCTATGCAAAAACGTGTAAAGTTAACAGAGTGTATGATGAAAACATCAAATGAAATGCAAGAATTTTTCAAAATTCAATTTGGAAATAATAAAATAGAATCATTTTATACTGAAATGGCACTGTTCGTATGTAAAAAAAGTTCAACATTAAAAAGATAAATTTCTTGCAGTCTTTCTGATGTACGATATACTTAGTACAGAGAAAATGAGAATTGAGGAATAGTAATAATGATTCGTGTACGTATTGAGGGAACTGAGGAAGAGATGCTTGAATTTTTAGAGAAAATGCCTGACATTCCTGGGTTTGAAAAAACACATATGAGAGAACCGAGAAAAGGGAATAATCCGAAATATGATTCAAGCAAAAGTGTACTAGCATATTTATCTTATAAAAAGATTGAAGTCGCCAATAAATAGGCGGCTTTTTTAATTGTCTCTGTTTCACCGCCTTGTCTTTTTCGCATAATAATGATAGTAGATTATGCTGAAGAGGGGTGAGGAAAGTTAATAAAAAAATAATCTTTTTCGGAGATTTTGGTATTGATGATGCAGTAACGTTAATTTATGCGAATAAAACATGCAAATTAGATATTATCGGTATCGTTGCAGAGTACGGAAATGTATCAAGAGAAATTGTTACGGAAAATGTTTATTTTTTAGAAAGATACTATGCTACAAAAGTGAAGATTATTGAAGGTGCCAGTAGACCAATGACAGCTGAAGAACCTTTGTTTTTCCCTGAAATTCATGGGGAGCACGGTTTAGGTCCAATTATTCCACTGAAAATGAGAATTTGTGACAGAGAAAATTTTTGTGAATTGATTAAATTAATTGAGCCTTGTCCAGAAGATGTTATTATAGTCGCGACGGGACGATTAACAACACTTGCAACATTATTTTTATTGTACCCCAATTTAATGAATCGATTATGTTCTTATTATATAATGGGCGGTGCTTTTCTATTTCCGGGAAACGTTACACCTGTATCAGAAGCTAATTTTTACGGCGATCCAATTGCCGCGAATATCGTTATGAAATATGCGCAGAATGCTACTATATATCCGTTAAATGTAACGCAGCGAGCTCTTATTACTCCTGAAATGGTCGATATTATTGATAAAGAAGGAACCGGGCAGGCGAAACTTATTAAGCCAATGATCGATTTTTATTACGAGAACTTTTACAAAAAAGAATATCCAGGTATTGCTGGGAGTCCGATTCACGATTTACTTCCGTTCATTTCATTTATAAATGATGATATTTTTGAATATAAAAAATCAGCAGTTTGGATAAGTACGACGAATGATGTAACGAGAGGTCAAAGTGTTGCAGATTTTAGAAAAATAGCTGAGCCAACGACGTTTGATAATCGTCCTATACAAAAAATTGCCGTTGAATTTAATTATCAAGCGTTTAAAGACGAATTTATGAGAACAATATTGAAGCCAGATTGTCCTTAAAAGGGTGCGCAGATTTGAATGATTTTCATAAGACGAATAACTTACGAAAAATGTAACATAACTAATGGTAAGCAATTGTTTCTGATTATAATTTTTATTGGTCAATTATAAAGGAGGAAATGATATGATTTGGTCTTTAATCGTTGGTGGTATATTAGGATGGTTTGCAAGTTTAATTACTGGGAAGGATGTACCTGGCGGTGTAATCGGTAATATTATTGCAGGTATTGTCGGTTCTTGGCTTGGTACAGCGTTACTTGGTAAATTCGGACCTGTTATAGGCGGATATGCGATTGTTCCGGCTTTAATAGGCGCGATTGTTTTGATTTTCATCGTAAGCTTTATATTCCGTGCAATGCGGAAATGAATACAGGGGACTGTTTACATTTGTAAGCAGTCCCTTTGTATTATGTTGTCTAATCTGTTATGCTACTGTTATACAAACAGGAGGTGTCAGCATTGAAATCATTTACAGTAAATTTTCATCAAGAGGATAATGCAAAGGCAACAACAGTACATAAATTAAGTGAAGAGGACTTCGAGAAAGCAACAGAAAAAGGTACTCGTCATCTATTTGATTTAGATACAAACGTTGGTTTCTTCGTATTCTTTGATGCTGAAGATACAGAAGGAAACGAGCAATACTTAATGTTACAATATGAAGGAGATCATGAAGAACCAAGTGCTTGCTACGGATTTGATTTGAAATTGTTCTATCAATTTTTAGCACTATACTTAAATGATCTTGAATTCCAAGGTGAGACAAATGAAGAAGAGGAAGAAAATGGTCCAATTCATCATTTAGCGCACTTACTTTACCACATCGTTGAAGACGGTAAATCTATCGAAGTGTAAAAATACATAATTGAGGCTGTCCTTTAATAGGACAGCTTTTTTAATTATATAAATAGTTAATCTTAATGGATTTCTGATCATGACAAATGATTTGAATAAGATTCAGAAGGAACAAAACATTAAACCAGCAGAGAATGAGTATTCACTTTCTGCTGGTTTTTTGCATTTAAAGGAGATTTTGTAGCAGCTTAATTCAAGTTACAAAAAGGATATAGCGAGTATGGAGAGAAGGTGTATACAAGGAGATGAATAAGATGATTAACAATACAATTCCAAGCTTTTTGAAGCTTTTGGAAAGCGATGATATAGGATTACATGACTTGAACAAATATTATGATATGCACCCAGAGGCATTCGAAGAGTATTTTAAGTTTCACTGTCCTAAGACAGAAGAACGTCTCTCTAGTGCGATTGAAAAGTATCCTGAAAAACTAAAAGACATCCGTATTATTTCGGAAACTTTACCATCTATTATTCAAGAAATTAGTGAGGAGTATCACATTCAATTTGGTTTTAATATAGATTTGACTTTTCATCTATTTGTAGGTGGATTTGGTTCTAATGCATTTGTGGAAAGGGAGATTATTGGGGATATATTTTTTGCGGCTGAGAAATTATCTCCTGTAAGGGAGCACCTCCGTGTTATCGTTGCTCATGAAATCGGACATATATATCATAATGTAGCATTACAAGAGAGTGGAATGGATTGGACTAAAGCAGAATGGAATGATGCCCCGATAAGTTTATATCGTGAAGGGGTCGCGACCTATTTATCACAACTAATAGTTAAAGGTTTAAGTGAGTCCGTTTACTATTCATATAGTAGTAATGGTAATTCATCGTTACAATATTATAAAGAAATTGAAGAGCGCATTAAGAAACGTTTTTTACAGGATTATGTTGAAGGATGGACAGTTGAAAAAGAGAAAGAATGGTTCCGTCTATCCGGAGGGAACTATTTCGGATACAATCGACTCGGTTATTTTTTAGGAACATCGTATATGGAGTATATTGTGAATACTTTCGGGGAAAGCGAAGCACTTACTTTTTGGACCAAAAATAATTTGAAGAGTAGTGTAATGGAATGGTTACAAAAGTGAATATGTTGAAGAGGGAGGCTGAAAATGATGAAAGTATATATGAAAGTACTTATATTTTTCCTAACTTTAACGTGTGTAGCGGCTTTAACCGCATGTACTAACGCTGAGGAAAAGAAACAAACTAATTCAACATCAGAAAATAGTACGGAAAAAAAGAGCGAAACGTCAGAAACGGGTAAAAAGAATGAGGACACCGCTCAAAAAACAGAGAAAGAGTCTGTGGAAAAACCAAAAGGTCATGATTCGGTAAAACCTTCAACGGAGTCTAATACGAAAAATACAGTGCTTAATCAAAAATCAATTAACCATGTAAAAGATTTATTTGAGCAAGCGAAAGAAGGTAAAGTACCTAACGTACCATATGCAGCGCATACAGGAGATATTGAAGAAATAGAGAAGGCATGGGGAAAGGCAGATAAGACTGAGCAAGCAGGAAACGGGATGTATGCAACTTTTACAAGTAAAAATGTAGCATTTGGCTTTAATAAAGGATCACAAGTCTTTGACGTACGCTCTTACCATTCAGAGCTCAAATCGATTACGTTACAAGAAATCGAAAAGGCTTTAGGAAAACCAGCGTCTGTTAAAGAAAATGGTAATGATAAAATTTATGTTTATAAAGTAAATGACCAGTTTGAATTGAAATTCGTAATTCCAAAATCGACTGGTAAAGTACATCATATTTCTGTGTTCTCACCGGAGGATAGTATTAATAAAATGGCAGGTTAAATGAAGAGCTGTTCCTATAGGGACAGCTCTTTTGTTTTGTTTCTTTCTAACGATTGAACAAAAAAAGCTTGAATGATACCACCGATTATTAATAAGAAGGCACAAATATAAAATAGAGTACTACCGCTTAATTTACTTAATAACAATGCACCTACAAAAGGCCCACAAGTTCTTGAAATATCCCAATGTATACCGTATATAGAAAAATATAATCCGCGTCTATGACTTGGAGCAATTTGTGAAACGAATCGTAGTAAGTGATTCAAAGCTATACTTTGCCCAATTACTAAAAAGAGCAATGTGAAGAATAATGACCATATTGTTGTGGAATAACCGTAGCCAATCGCAGCTAACGTATAGCAAGTATAGGAAATAACAATGATTTTAGGCATAGAAAATCGTTCAGACCATTTCACAAGGAAAATTTGGAGCATAACTTCCATGATTGCTTTACAAGTTGAGATAAATACGAGTATGAATAAAAAATTTGGAAATACACTTTCGGCGAATATACGATAATTTGATTCGGTTTGAGCGTAGAAAAAACTAATAGGTAGCGTAGAAACCATAAGTCCAAACACAGCATAATGCTTTGAAATAAATTGTTTTGGCGAATATACTTCTTTAGTTTTATTAACGCTTTGTCTGAGTGGGACCGTTTCAGGAAGCTGCGTCCAAACGAGAATAGCATATAGCGTAAGGGCTACACCTTGCAAAATAAATAAATACTCAGGGTGACTAGTATAGAAAAAGGCGCCGATTAATGGGCCAATTACAGAGCCGATTGCTCCCGTAGTATGCAGAACAGCAAATATTTCTGCCTGTTGTTCTTCCTTCGTTAAGTCAGCGATTTGTGCTCGCTGTGCCGGAATATATAAAGAGCGTCCAATACCATTTACTACATACAATAAGGCGAAAAAGGCGACCGATTCAGCAAAAACGAATCCGCTTACGGCAAAAGCTTGTAAAAGTAATCCGAGTAACATTATTTTCTTTCGGCCGTATTTATCTGTTACACCCCCAGCGATTAATGTAAACACAATATCAGCGAGAGGCTGTAATCCGAAAAGAAGCATTGTAACTATAACATTACCATTTAACGCTTTATTAACGTGAACAATAAAAATGATAGCTAACATCGCTTCAGTCGTTCGGACTAACAATTCACCGAACAATCGAATGAGAATAGGCTTATTATAACGTTTTAAAAGATACTTCATTTTTATTTCCTCCTTTCTATATTGAAATGATAAGATGGAAGCCGGAAATGAAAAAGGGTAGAATGAAAGAGGAAGATTTTTCATCTTTTAGGGGGCGTTTTATGATTATTTTGGAGCAATATATGCACCTGTGGCTCCAGTATGGAAATGGGAGAGCAGAGGGAGAACAATTAGAAATAACAATACAAAATATATCTGAAACTTTATTTTGTACAGAGCGAAATAGTAAATTAATCATAAAAAAATTAGAAGAATTTAATTGGATTATGTGGTTTCCAGGCCGAGGAAGAGGAAATCGTTCAAAGTTGTTATTTCAAAAACATCCACTTTCTTTAATTTTAGAAAGAGGAAAAGAAATAACGAAACAAGGGGATGTAAAAAACGGGAGTGCATTTATTGCAAGGTATAGCTCATATTTTCCATCACTTCAAACTCAATTTCAAACTTGGATAGATTCGATATTCGGGTATCAAGTCGAAAGGACATCTAAAGGGAGAAGAGATGTACTACGTTTGCAAGTCCAAATGAATCTAGACATTGCATTAGACCCTGTATACGCTACGATGCGTTCAGAATGTCATATGGTAAAACATATATACGACACGTTAGTGTATGTAGACGGAAATACAAACAGTGTAGAGCCAAGACTTGCGTTTTATTGGGAATATGATGACCAGAAATATATATGGACCTTCTACTTACGAAAAGGTGTTCAGTTTCATAACAGGAAAGAATTTACTGCTTATGACGTTGTACATACATTTAAACGATTCTTGAAAGCAAAAAATAATCCGCATGCGTGGATGTTACAGCACGTTGAAAGTTTACATATTCTTGATGACTACATTGTGCAGATTCGTTTATCTACAGATAATAAGTTGTTTTTACATGCTTTAAGTACAGAACAGTGTTCTATTGTAAATGAAGATGGAGATGGAAGGTTAATCGGTACTGGACCGTTTCGATTATGTGAAAAGAATGAGGATGTATTCGTATTAGAAGCAAATGATTTATATTTTCGCGAGCGACCATTTCTCGATCGAATTGAATTATGGAATGTAGAGCACAGTGTAAATACGTGCGATATTTTAGCGAAAGCACACTATAACAATATAGAAAAGCATCATAAAGAACTAACTAGACTTGAGTCGAATGTAACATACATTACATTAAATACCGCAAAAGAAGGACCTATGCAAAACACGATGTTTCGGAAAGCTCTATATAAAATCATTCATAGCAATGCGCTTATCGAGGAATTGCAAGGAGCGCGCGGAGAAATAGCAGAAGAATTGGTTCTAACAAAGGGTGGCACTATACATATAAATGAGGACATATATACTCTTATTAAAGAGAGCTCTTACCGTAATGAAACACTGCGACTATATACATTTACAGAACAAGATCATGTTGAAGATTCATATTGGATACAAAAAAAGTGTGCGAAGTATGGCGTCACTATTGAAGTCGTTTTTCTTGAAACAAAAGAGTTATTGCAAGCAAGTACGATACAAAAGGCTGATATAATACATGATAGTGCGACAATTAGTGAACGTATTGAAGAAAGTTTACTATATATGTTTCTTACAAAAAACAGCTTTATTCATCAGCATAGCAATATAAAATTTAACGAAGTATTGCAGTCTTATTTTATAGAGAATCAATTAGAGAAACGGATGACACTGTTACGCGATATGGAGGACACACTGTTACGTGAAATGCATATCATTCCTTTATATCGCAATAAACAGCGAGTAAGTTCACACGAAAAAATACAAAATATAATGATTAATTCACAAGGCTGGATTGATTTTTATGATATATGGTTTAAAGCTTGATATATATAGGTTCTTACGCATTTAAAGATATGTGTAAGAACCTTTTTTGTATGTAAGACAGGTTTGTTTCACACATTGTTACGCTACTTGCTATAAAAGTCTGTTTACAACGTAACAGTGTTATGTTACATTGTTATCAGGAAGGAGTGACATACAGTTGAGTACAGATTTGATTTCAAAAAAAGATTTATTAGAACTAGCTGGTATTTCATACGGACAGTTATATAGGTGGAAGAGAAAAAATTTAATACCGGAAGATTGGTTTGTACGGAAGTCAACGTTCACAGGCCAGGAAACATTTTTTCCGAAAGAAAAGATATTAGAACGTATTGATAAAATCCAAACGATGAAAGAGGATTTATCACTTGATGAATTAGCAAATATGTTCTCACCGAGCGTGACAGAAATTCATTTAACAAAAGATGATTTGTTACGTAAGGGTATTGCATCAGAAACAGTTTTACAATTCTTTATAGAACAAACGAACAAAACGGCAGATTTTCAATTTGCAGATATTCTTTATGTATACGTGTTAGAAGAACTTCTTCAATCAGGAGACGTTAGCTTAGAAGAAGGGAAAATGGTTTTACAAGTTTTACGTGAAAATTATGAAGCGATTAAACATAAAAATTGTGACTTACTTATTATTCGGAAGTTAGGGATTTCTACATGCTTCTTAGTATCAAGCGTTGAGGATTTAATTTTTGAAAAGGGAACAAAGATTGTTTTACGTGTAGCAATTATGAAATATACCGAAGCATTAAAAACTAAACTGTTGTAGTGGAGGAGAAATAATGCGTACAGAAAATTTAATTATAAACGGATATGGTTCATCAAACGGTGGAGAGTTTCATAAAGTGCAACTAAATGGAAAAGGAACTGTTAATGGAAACGTTGAGTGCGACCAATTTGAATGTAATGGTTACGGAATTGTTACTGGTGATTTGAAAAGTGGCGATGCGAGAATTAGCGGATCAGGTAAAGTTGAGGGTACAGTTAGTGCAGAGATGATGCGAATCGATGGGAAAGGGACAATTACACAAGATGTAAAGGCGACCACTTTAAAAATTGCAGGAAAAGGGACGATAGGTGGTAATGTAACTGGTGAAGAATTTAAAATCAATGGTCAAGCGACGATTGATGGTAATTGTGAAGTTGATATTTTTTCTTCAGAAGGGCAATTTACAGTTGGTGGATTATTAAGCGCAGATGAAATTAATATAAATATTCATGGTACATGTAGAGCGAAAGAAATTGGTGGCCAAACCATTAAAGTAAAACATAGATTGAGTGCTTTTAGTAGACTATTTAAAACAGTATTTGGCTTACAGTTAGAAGCTGAACTGCTGGAAGGTGACAATATCGATATTGATTATGCTCACATTAAAACAGTAAGGGGAAACAATGTTACTGTAGGACCGAACTGTGAAATTGAACTAATTGAATATACTGGGGTTCTTACTGTTGATAAAAGCGCAAATGTAAAAGAAATTAAGCAAGTTTAAAAGGGAGAGAGGAATCGGTATGGAAAATCAACATAGTCTTACTGTAAATGGATCAGGTAGCTCAGCAGGTGGAGATTATAACAAAGTAAAGATACGCGGCGAAGGAACAATTTCTAATCATATGAGTTGTAATGATTTTAAAACGTATGGTACGAGTGAAGTACGTGGCAATATGAAAGCGAAAAATTATGTCGTGTATGGAGATAGTGAAGTACAGGGGAATATGGAGGCGGAATATGTAAAAGTATATGGCAATGCCCAAGTACAAGGCGACGGACAAATTAATAAAACAAAAGTTAGAGGTATGATAGAATTTAAAGGGAAGCTATCCGGTGATTTCGTAGATGTGAAAGGCGCTTTAAATGTAAAGGGAGATATAGAAGTAGAGGAATTATTACTAACTGGTGGTCTTGAAAGTGATGGTTTGCTTAATGCTGAAAATATTGAAATCTCACTCCGTTATGAAGGAAGTAAAGTGAGAGAAATCGGTGGGAAAAAGATTACAGTACGTAAAAAAGCGAGATTTATTCCTTTTACAAGTCATGCAGGAAGCCTTCAAACATCAATTATTGAAGGGGATGATATTTATTTAGAACATACAATAGCAGACGTAGTAAGAGGAAATCATGTTATAATTGGCCCTGGCTGTGAAATTAGTGTAGTAGAATATCACACTAGTTTTAATCAGAAAGGTAATGCAGTCGTAAAAGAACATAAACAAATATAAGTAGTATGAGGGAGAGCAAGGTTATGGTTGAGAAGAATAATAAGCTCGGTTTTGTTGTGGCGGGCTTATTGCTAGGGATTTTAATGGCATCAATGGATAATACCATTGTCGTAACAGCGATGGGAACAATCGTTGGTGATTTAGGAGGCCTTGAAAACTTTGTATGGGTCGTTTCTGCCTATATGGTCGCAGAAATGGCAGGTATGCCGATTTTCGGTAAACTATCAGATATGTATGGTAGAAAGAGATTCTTTATTTTCGGTTTAATCGTCTTTATGATTGGTTCGGCACTTTGTGGAACTGCTGAAAATATTACACAGTTAGGTATTTATCGTGCCATTCAAGGTATTGGCGGTGGGGCACTAGTGCCAATCGCATTTACTATCGTTTTTGATATTTTCCCTCCAGAAAAGCGCGGGAAAATGGGTGGTTTATTCGGAGCAGTATTTGGTTTATCAAGTATTTTCGGGCCATTACTTGGCGCATATATTACGGATTATATTAGCTGGCACTGGGTGTTTTATATTAACTTACCACTTGGAATTTTAGCACTTATTTTTATTACATTATTTTATAAAGAGTCACGAGTTCATAGAGAACAAAAGATTGATTGGTTTGGCGCAATTACTTTAGTTGGTGCAGTAGTTTGTTTAATGTTCGCCTTAGAATTAGGCGGACAAAAGTATGATTGGGATTCTAGCTTTATTTTAAGTTTATTTGCCGGGTTCGCTATTTTAGTAATTGCTTTTATTGTTATTGAACGAAAAGTAGAAGAACCAATCATTTCATTTGAGATGTTTAAACAACGTCTATTCGGAATGAGTACAATTATTGCCTTATGTTACGGGGCGGCATTTATGTCAGCAACTGTGTACATTCCGTTATTTATTCAAGGCGTATACGGTGGTACCGCAACAAACTCAGGATTATTGTTATTACCAATGATGTTAGGATCAGTAGTAACAGCGCAGTTAGGTGGATTTTTAACATCAAAACTTAGCTACCGAAACATTATGATTATTTCTGCTGTAATTATGCTAATCGGATTATTCTTATTAAGTACATTAACGCCAGAAACAAGTCGTATATTATTAACAATTTATATGGTTATTATCGGTTTTGGAGTTGGTTTCTCATTCTCTGTACTAAGTATGGCTGCTATTCATAACTTCGGTATGGAGCAACGCGGGTCTGCGACTTCAACGAGTAACTTCATTCGTTCATTAGGTATGACACTTGGTATTACAATCTTCGGAATGATTCAAAGGACTGGTTTCCAGGATCAATTAGAAGAAGCGTTTAAAGGTATGAGCGGGGGAATGAATACAAACGCTTTAGGAGATTCAAGAGCTATTCTATCAGAATCGGCAAGATCTCAAATTCCGCCGCAAATATTAGATAAAATTATTGATGCTCTTTCTAGTTCAATCGTTCAGACATTTATGTGGGCGTTAGTTCCCGCAAGTTTAGCGTTCGTATTCGTTTTCTTTATGGGAAATGAGCGCATGGTATATAAAAAAGAACAAAACAAGGTGAAAAGTGAAACATCAAAAGCGTAAAGAAAAAGCTCCTTTCAATTTTGAAAGGAGCTTTTTCTTATGTACGGAGTCGAATTAGCCTTCGATAATTTCGTATTCTTCGTCTGCTAATAATAAAATTTGTGTTTTCTTACCTTTGTTTTGAACTTCGATTACATCATATGTACCTAAGTCTCTTAGCTTGCTTTGAGAAGCGTTAACCATAACTTCCATAGAATCAATTAAGATATCTTCTTCAACGTATGATTCAGGTAATGCCATATCTTCAGTATCTAATACACATGTATATAGATTTTGTAAGTTCTCAGCAGTTGGGTTTTGTTCCTCAACATCAATGATGTTTTTTACTGCTTCCATATTTTCTTCTTTTACTTGATATACTTTAATTTTAGTCATTGTTTTAATCTCCTTTATTACGTAATCTTAGAGGCTGCACCTCATTATAACGCTTTTTCATTGAAAGATGAAATTGTTATATGTATTTATAGTAAAAATTATGTGTTATTACTTATTATTGGTGTAATTTCCATATTGATGTTAGGCGTAACTAATTATATTCTTACGCTAAAATTATATTGTCCAAGCTTTTCATATATCCCGCTCATATTATGTGTATTAGATAAAAACATATAGGGAAGGGATTGAATGTAAGTAGATTGCGAGCCGAAATAAAATTGTCAATGTTGTCAAACTAGTATATGTGAATTTTTACAAAGTCTAGAATCTTTTACAAAGGTTTAGAGTATCGTAATAGCTGGAAACGAAATCGTTGTATCTTATTTCCTTTCATTTAACAAGATGAAAGGTATCGTGTCATTTGTACAAGAAGACGATGAGGTAATATTTGTAGGTTGTTCAAAAATTGATGCGATTCGAATAGGGAAAGTTTGTAGTTGTAAAACGAAAGTTAAATTTATTGAAGAGGAATTCCGTTTACTTGGAAATGTTTGTCCACATTGTTTAACTGAGGGAAGTACACTATTCTTCGATTTTAATAACCCTGAATTAAGTTTATCCTTACAGGCAAAAATGATTGATCCACCTAGATGTGTTGAATTTGTAGATGAGATTGGGAATGTAGTAAAGCAAATTACTATAGTAGGTGAAGCGATTGTTTCTAAAGATTTTGTTCTAGTACCTGAACTGTTAGATTTTCGATTAATTTTATCGGATACAGCTGGGAATCCTTTGAAATTTGGATTGCTATTTATTAATTTCCCTGATGTTACTTATATTATTATTTTAGCATCAAGCGGATATCTTTCCATTTCGAACTGTTTAAAAATAGAGAGTGGAACTAGTAATGCCGAAATAGAAGAGATGAAAAAGATGATAATGAATGACAATAATACGTACAAGTCAATTATTAAGTTGACTAAAATATATAAAAATGGTGCGACGGAATCTTTTATTTCTAAGAAGGAGTTATAACGTATCTATTGATTAACCCTCTTAGTTAAAATTTTATGTTTCGAAAAAATTTATAAAATAATAAAAAACATTACTTTGTTATTATTTACGGAGAACATTTTTAATTAGATAAAAGCTCATTTGTAAGTATTCGAAAAACTATATAAAAGTACATGCTTAATAGTAGCTTCAGAACAGAAGAAGTCATTTTGGAGTCGCTTGTTGGGTAAATAAATTAAAATTGCATAATAAAAAACTTCACTCCTTCTATAAATGTAGATAAGGAGTGAAAAGGAGTGAACTTTTTTATTCTTTTTGGATTTCAAATGAAATTTCTTTAGCTGCTTTTAAAGCTATTTTTTTAGCTTCTGTTTTAAAATAGGATGCTGCTAAAACGTAGCCACATCGATGTCCCATTGATGTAGGTGGTTTTAAGACAGTTCCTTTTTTAGGTTTTATATAAACTTTCTCTACACCAGGATATTTAGAACTACGGTTCTTTCCTGTAACTCGAATTAGTTTTCCTTTAGATTTAACTGTTAGGTAATGAGTGTATACATATTTATGATGTTTTTTATTTAGTGAAGGTTTATTTCCTAACATTAACTGAATAGTCTCTTGCACTAAGTTGATTCCATGTCCAATTTCAATTATATCATTCATTGCTCCACCTGATATTCTGGGGTTTATCTCAATTAATTTCCAATCATTATTTATTCTCCGGAGTTCTAGATGACAAGCTCCATTTTTCATATTAAAAGCCTGAATAACAGAATTAACTGCATTGAAAAGACTATTATATAGACTTTTGTCTACCTGTCCTAGTAAAGAATAACCAGTAACAATAAAACGTTCAAAGAGTGTAATTTCTTGTTCAATTACTGCTATAATATGGACTTTTCCATTTTGAACTAAAATTTCGACTAAGTACTGAGGTCCATCTACATATTCTTCAAGAAGAATTTCTTCATTAGGTAGTTTGTTTAAAAGACTTTGTATAGATAAAATTAATTGATTTTTATTTTTTACTAATAATACATCTTTTGATCCTGATGATTTAGGGGATTTCACAATAAGAGGGAAATTTATCTTTTTATTTTTTTTAAGAAAAGATGATAATGGTTCTGTTGGTTTGTAAATTAAATAGTTGAGTGAGATTGGTAAATCTTTAAGGACATTACGAGTTAATATTTTGTTTTCCATCCGATAGATAGCTTCAGTAGATACAATATTTGAGCAGAATTTTTCTGATAAACGTGCAGCCAGATAAACAAAGGGGTCAATAAAACTAAAGATCCCTTTTATGTTCTTTCCTGATTTATTTAATTTTTCAATTGTTGTAATTATATTATCATAATCATTTATATCGGTGAAAATCATCTGATGTACATCAGGGAATGTATCACGTTCTTCAATAAATTTTGTTTTTTTTGTTAACAAAACTGTAAAGAAATTAAGTTTTTCAGCTGCTTTGATTGCTTCCCTACTTGATCCAGATTTATTTGTTTCAATAAAAACAATAGTATCCATCTTATGCCACCCTAACCTTAATTATTTTATAAACCCTTAGATATAATATTTCTATAGGTAGAATATTAAAATGAGGTTAAGCTTGTTCTGGATTTTTCGAAAAATGGTTGAATGAAGGAGAACATGAATATATATATAATGAAGTTGATATTTGTTTTGAAAAAGATCTTTAAAAAGAGGGGAAGAGGAACCGATATGACTATAATTGGTATGCTTCATCATCGGAAAGATCCGAATGTCGTAAAGAAAGCATATACTTATGCTGCTGTAGCCAAAGCTGAAGGTATAAACTTTTTTTATTTTACTTTAGGGAAAGTAAATATAGAAACTGAGAAAATTTTAGGTAAAACTTATGAAAATGGTAAGTGGGTTGAACAAGAATTTTCTTTTCCTGATGTTATTTATAATGCAAGTGTTCATGTTAGTGATAAAAATCAGCAAATTTTTGATTATTTATATGATAAAGTTCCGTTCACAAGTCATTCAATTGGAGATAAATTAAGTGTATATAACAGAATAAAAAAAGCAGGGGAATTTAAGCAATATCTTATTCCTTTTTATGAATTAAATGATGTTAATAAGTTTTTTGACATGATTAATCGTTATGAAAAACTTATTATTAAACCAATTTCTGGACATCAAGGTAAGGGTATTATTTTTATTGAAAAACATGGGATAAATTACAGTATGAATGAGTCAGAACAAATTTCACTTATTAATAAAAAACAATTACTAAGTTTTTTGTCTGATAAGATTCAAGAGAAAGGTTACATAGTTCAACAGTTTATTTCATGTCAAATGAAATCTGGTCATGTTTATGATTTTCGATTGCATGTTCAAAGAAATGGAGAAGGAAAGTGGGTTATTACTTCAATATTCCCGAGAATAGGTCCATTAGGAAGTGTTGTATCAAATATGGCTAGCGGTGGTTATAGTACTTATTTAGATATTTTTTTAAAAACGGAGTTTGATAACGATTGGTATAATGTTCAAAGGTATTTAGAACGATTTGCGGTAAGTTTTTCTAACCATTTTAATTCTTTATATGAGGATGTATTATTTGATGAGTTAGGAATTGATGTTGGGATTGATGAAAACCAAAAATTGTGGTTGTTTGAGGTGAATTGGAGACCAGGCGTACCTAATATATTTAATCTTGAATTAGATGTAGCTAGAAATTTAGTTCACTATGCTAGATACTTAGCTGATAAACATAAATAAGAAAAGGAAAATAGAAATATATATAAACAGAAAATTACGAATTTAAATAAAATGTAAAATAACTCCAAAATATACAATAGAAGTTGATTTTGGAGTTATTTTTTGTTTACTTCACTTTTTTCCCCTTCTGTGAATCAGATAAAACCTTTAAGGTTTCATCAAATTTCCGTCTGGTATGCGCTCAACAGCCGCTAGTCCATCAAATGATTTACGTAAATAGGTCACCCCTTGTACAAGATATACTTTTTTAATTGACAGATGATTATATAAATCGAGGGATTGGCTATAGTATGTTCTATAAAGGAGACGTTGTATGCGGTGCATCATCGTATAGTATTTATGATGATGGGATTGAAATTGAAGTTGCTACTGATCCGAATCATAGAAGAAAAGGATTGGTGACTGCAGTAAGTACGGCTTTAATATTGGATTGTTTAGAAAAGACGAAATATCCAAACTGGGATGCAGCGAATAGCACTTCTGCTAAACTAGTGGAAAAGCTTGGATATGTTTTTGATAAGGCGTATGATACTTTTTTTGTAAATAATAGGTAAATGAACGAGTTTGTACGAATTGAATTTTACAACATAAAAAGGCTAGAAAATCCAATTAAATTAACATCAATTAGCCCTTTTTTATAATTACAAAGATAAAATATCCAAAGATAATTTTACCTAAACTAAAGGTGTTAAGAGAGATGTTAATTAATAGTATTAGAGGGGAGAACAACGACAAGATTGTTTTCATTAGAAGTATTGATAAATTCTATTGGAAAAGGTGAGAGTAAAAAAACGATGTGAATGATAAAGATGAAGTGATTCCACAACAATGTAGGTATAAAAACCGACTTTATTAAGTCGGTTTTTATTTTTTAACAATCAGGTGTTACCCAATATTAAATTGCAGTTGCAAAGATATTATGAGATGAAGAAATCAACAAACTTAAATTTATCTGCCTTAATAAATGTAAGAATAGATTTTTTGAAAGTTTCTTCGAAAATATGGTTATCTTTTTTACTATTGAACTTAATTAACGTATCATTGTATTTTTCCACGTTGAGAGTTAAGAAATTCTATTTTTTATAGGTAAATATACATGAAAATTAAGTACATTAAGTTATGTGTATTTTACTATTAAAGAGAGAGTACTCTTTTTATTTGTAAATGATAAAAGTGACTATGATACAAACCCACGCATTAATAGAAGACAAACATATACAGTATAGAGAGTTAAAAAGCTCTAAATTTTTCATATAAAGGAGATTATAAAATATGAGTGAACAATGCCCAATTAATGTACCATGTCAGGTAGCGGGACAAACCCAAACACCATTAAGTGATGCTGCAGCAACACCAATTACTACTCCAGGAGCACCAATCGTAAAAATACCAGTTGTATTAGCGGAAAGAACAATTCAAATTGTTGTAGAAGCCGATGTTCCATTAGATCCTCCAGCAACTGAGATTAAACGTGTCTTAAAAAATGTATTTTTAACACAAGGTAAGTTAGTTCCTGTAGCATTTACTCCGGTAGTTGGTACACCTTACAACCGAGTTACAAGAGGAAAATTATTTGTACAAGGGTATATTCGTAAAAATATTGAATATGCAAATGATGAGTGTAATGGAGTTCTATATGATCGCATTGCAAATGTTCCATTTTCTGGTTTTGCAGATCTAACAGAAGCTGATTTTCTATCACTAGCTTTAATAGCTGCTTCTTCAGACACTACATCTCATTTTATTAATCCTAACAACGGCGATTTACCACGTTTAGATAAATACTTCTTCCAAAATTCGGTTTTTTATAACGAACAACCATATGTCGAATTAGTAAGTGCTCAATTTTTCGAATTAGACTTTTCACCTTGTCCAACAGAATTAAACGAGCCATTTGGAACTCTTCGTGAAAAAATTGTACTAGACCTTACTTTAAAAGTTTTACAAGTACAACAAGTACAAGTATAAGACTAAAAAAGCATTGTCTTTAATAAAAAGACAATGTCTTTTTTATTATTATAAAACATATATAATGATGGAATGGTCGCGTACAAAAAGCATATTTTTATGAATTTCATCAGATGGGGGGATGGTGATGAATAAGCCATGGGTTGGTAAGGAAATATGGAACAAAGTTTACAAATGGAAAATGCTGAATGTTCAAGATGATTCGCGCGAAATAAGAGAAAAAAAGGAAAGTAAAGAAACAGAGTCAAAAAAAGAAGATGAAGCAATTGAATTAGAGGAAGAAAGTGAAAAAACTAGATCAGTAAAAGAAGATAAAGCGATTGGATTAGAGGAAGAAAATGAAGAAATTGAATCAAAAAAAGAAGAAAAAGTAATTGGATTAGAGAAAGAAAGTGAAGAAACTGAATCAAAAAAAGAAGAAAAAGCAATTGAATTAGAGGAAGAAAGTGAAAAAACTGGATCAGCAAAAGAAGAAAAAGCAATTGGATTAGAGGAAGAAAATGAAGAAATTGAATCAAAAAAAGAAGAAAAAGTAATTGGATTAGAGAAAAAAAGTGGAAAAACTGAATCAGCAAAAGAATATGAAGAAAGAGAATTAGAGCAAGAAGAAATAGCAATTGAATCAAACAAAGAAAGTGAAGAGACTGAACCAGCAAAAGAAAATAAAGTGATTGGATTAGAGAAAGTAGAAGTAGCAAATGAATCAGAGAAAAAAAGTGAAGAAACTGAATCAAAGAGAGAAAGTATAGGTTTAGGATCAAAAATAGAGACTTCAGTGCATTCAATGGTAGTGAAAACGCCATTTTCTATTATTTCAGAAGTGTCTAGCTTTAATGTATTTCCAAAAATAAATGTGAAAAATCAAGATGCATTTGTATTTCGAAATGAAAAAGATGCGGAGGGGCGTGAATTAGATTCTAAGTTATTAACTACAGTGCAACAGTATCATTCGGAGGCTTATTGTAAATTAGTTTCTTTAAATCTTCATGAAAAGAGAATGCTTGTTGAATTATATAATCAAAAAGTTAAAGGGAATAATGAAGAGAATAAGGTAGAGACATCTTCATGGATTCCTATTCACAGCATAATATTAGAGAGTGGAAATGAAGGAGAAGTAAATAATTATATAACAGCCAGACTACCAATAGAAATAGGAAAATATAAAGGTGAAATTAGTTTACGAGAAAAAGTGGTATTCACAGAAAAAGTCATAGGAATAAAAGAGGTGGAACAGGAGATTGTTTTGACAAAAACCGAATTTTTAGTACCAAAAGTAAAAAAGAATGGACAAAATAAATTTACAGTTGAAAAAGGGAGCTTATTGGTAGAAGGATATATATATCAATGTATTGAATACATATCAGAACAAAGTACATTTCATGACAATGTGTATCAGTTAGTACAAAATATTGTATTGGAATTAATCATTCAAGTGATACAAGAACAGGAAGTACAAGTGCGAATTACATAAAAATGATTATATTCCCTTGATTAGCTCATTATTTTTATTCGTAGCGTATCAATGCGTAATCTTTTGTAAATCATTTAGTGCCATAGAATATCCTCCAAACGGTTTATCCTCAATGAATTCATTTTAATATTTATGAAGGATGATATTATTGCTAGCTAGGATAGTTACTTAATTGTATGAATTTCTTCAGGTTTATGTTTTAAAAAGGTGCTAACAAGTTTGTCAACGAACTTGCTAACACTTATTAAAAACAGGCATAAAATGTGGCGTATATGTTGTTTGAATAAAGAAGCTAATTCACAGATAATTTCTTGTATAATCTGATGTGTAATACAAAGTGCATTGACTCCTTTTTTACAAAACTCACAACTTAAATAGTAAAACATGTTTATCGTAATTTTCCAAACACCAATTATATTTTTTTAGAATAATTGAGTGGACAACTTCTTTCGTAGTATCGACTTCAGTATAGCCATATTTTTTATAAAAGTTTTCTAATTCCTCGAAAGGAAGACAATACACATTTAGTATTTGTAATTTTTTTGCAGTTTGTACTAAAAATGAAACGAGTTTCCCAGCTAATTGTAGACCTCTAAATTTAGGGAGAATAAAAATTCCACCCATTTCAATAGTACCTTCATCTATTTGGACTAAACGTCCAACACCTGCATACTCGTTGTTATATGTAATGATCGCAACTGTGTCTCGTGTTAAATCACTTGGTACAAATCCTATCGATTCATAATGATTATTAACCCATTCTAAATCATTAGATGTAGCTAGTTGAATACTCATATGTATCCTCCCTCAGAAAAAATGTAATATTCTCATTATACACAGTGTAATAACTTGTAAAAAGAGGTTAAAATGAAATCATTTTTATTTGCAGTTCAAGTTTTGAATAATAGTGCATACAATATAAAGTCTTTTCCTTTCTTCATTTAAGTTTTACGTATATAATTTAAAAGTACTATTTTTATTTTATATTTTTTATATTTATAACAGAATAGAGGTTTAAAAATGGGTGTTAAAATCATTACGGATAGTGCGGCGGATTTACCGGTAGAATTGCTGCAAGCATATGATATAGATTTAATTCCACTCCGTGTATATGATGAAACAGAAACAGAGTATTTAGATGGGGTTACATTAAAATCAGTTACATTACTGCAAAAAATGAGAGAAGGCGCAGTTTATAAAACGTCATTGCCTTCACTTGAAACATTCCAAGAAAAATTTATTTCCTATGCAAAAGAAGGTAACCCTTGTATATATTTAGCTTTTTCATCTGAATTGTCTGGTACATATCAATCGTCAGTTCTCATTAAAAAAGAAGTGAAAGAAACATACACTGATTTAGATTTAGAAATTATCGATACAAAATGTGCCTCACTCGGTCAGGGTATTGTCGTATTAGAGGCTGCAAAAATGGCAAAAGAGGGCGCATCAAAAGAAGAAATATTAAACCGTGTCGCTTTTCTAATGGAGCATATGGAGCATATCTTCACTGTAGCTGACTTACAGTACCTTGTTAGAGGTGGACGTTTAAGTAAAGTAGCCGGTTTCATCGGTGGTTTGCTAAACATTAAGCCAATCTTAAATGTGGATGAAGGAAAACTTGTACCACTTGAAAAGGTACGAGGGAAAAAGAAAGTATTAAGCCGAATTGTTGATATTATGGAAGAGCGTGGGAAAGACCTTAAAGGTCAAACAATCGGTATGACTCACGGTGATGATTTAGAAACTGCCGAAGCATTAAAAGCATTAATTACTGAAAGATTCGGCTGTGAAGTATTTATCGTAAATACAATTGGAGCAGCAATCGGAGCGCATACAGGACCTGGTGCGTTAACATTGTTCTTCTTAAATGAAGTAGAGTAAAGGATTGATCTTTTGATCAATCCTTTTTTCTTTAAATAAAATATAGAATTTACTATTTATTAGTGCTTTGTTTTATAGGTAAGAAGGTATAAAGGAAACAAGTGAAGGCTAGTATGAAACTAAATATTTCAGTATCATCAACTACTAAACCATTGTTCCACTGATAAAGGAAGGATGCTAGCAATAAAAGAGTAGCAGCGCCTCCAACATATCTTGCTATTTTTCGTGTTGAATCTTTTTTTGTTTTTACAATCATATTTGTCATCCTTTCATATTTACTAAATAATTCGACAAACTAATTTCTAGGATGTGATATTGATAATTCATCTATTGAGCTCATTTAATTTATTTTCATTTACAATAGATGTCTTCCATGTACTAGGTAAATGTAATTAACCATTCGATCTATTTTAAGAATGATAGTTTACATGTAGTTCAATCCTTTTCATTAAGTTTATCGTAATTCAAGTATATGGCGCCGTCTTTGTTAATAACAAGAAGTAAAATTGTATGAAAAAAGTGGGCAAAAACCTTAAATTTAAACCATTAAATTTAACAAGCTATCTAGAAATAATCATAATATGAATGTAATATTAAAATAAATGATACATTTTTTTACATTTGTGAAATTGTATATTTTATATAGTATGAAAGATTAAGAAATACATAATGACTTATTTAGTGAAAAGCATGAAATGGTTAATTAGGGAGAGAAAAAGATGGAAATTGGGGAACGTATTCGGCAAGTTCGTATGCATAAAGGATTGACACAGGGGGAGCTCGTATCAGAAATATGCTCAATAACATATTTGAGTAGAATAGAAAGTGGAAAAATAAAACCGTCATCTTCTTTTATAAAAAAGGTTTCTAAGAAGTTAGAAGTTAAGAGCGATTATCTTATAAATGGAAATTACGAGGAGATACAGCTTACTATTTTTAAAATATGTAATAAATATAAAAAAGATAAAAGTATTACAGAAGCTGACTTATCTTTGTTAGAATTATACGTTCGTGAAGTAGATTCAATCCCTTTATTACTAAAGGTATATGGTGTACTTATATACTATCATGCCCGACAAAAAAACGTGTTATATGTGAAGTCGCTTATAGATCAAGCTTCGCAAATGATACCAAGTCAGGTCGAAATGCAAGATCCTGAAGATTATATTTATTATTTAAAAGCTCGAGGTTTATATTTTTATAATAAACAAGACTACAGTGCTGCTCATGATATTTATGTACAGGCTGAGAGTTTACTTGGTGCAGAAGAAACTGAACAACATGGTCATATATACTATAATTTATGTCATGTATATAAGGAGCTTTATAAAGATAAAAGTATTAGTCGTTTGTATGCCTTAAAAGCTTACAACATATACAGAAAAAATGGTATGCAGAAAAACGTAATAAATACACTTTTAATGCTTGCAATATTGTATATTATGGATGAGTTATATGAAAAGGCACTTGAAATTTTACAGCAAGTAGAAAATAGTTTGGCTACTAATGGTGATTCAAAGTATTTACCTATCATTTCATATGATTACGGTAAAATTTATCAAGGTTTGAAAGACTATACGAATGCCATTAAATACTACGAAAAAACTTTGGAATTAAGTGAATTTTTATCACAGAAAGATCAAAAAGTATATGCGTTACGAAACATGTTGGAGATTTACATAGAACTTAAAGATTGGAAAAATGTTAATAAGGCTATGAATGAAGCATTTCATTTTTTATCGATTTATGATGTGCCAATTGCATTTGTCCAACTATATGGTTTGAAAGCTAAAGTATTCAAAATACGTGGGGATTATTATGAATATGAGAAAAATATGCAAAAAGCAATTGAAGTGGGATTAGAAAAAAAACAACACCGCTTAGTTGCTGAACTATCCTATGAACTAGGTAACTTTTATAATGAAAATCGCTCTTATAAATTATCTGCGAAATTTTATAAAATATCAGTTGAAAATAAAATGGATTTATAAAGAAGTTTAGTTAAAAATTCTTATAAATTGTAAAGGGTTATCCAAAAGAGTAGTATATTTTATGCCTTTTGGATAACCTTTTTTATTGCTATTCTAAAATTACTGGTCGATATGGTATGGGTGAAGATAAGATCATCGAAGTTTTTACTGTACCAAACGGAATAACGATATCAATTAATTCCTCTAATTCCTTCATAGAGTGAACTGCTACTTTTAAGTAATAGCTACTTTCACCTGTTACTCGATGACATTCGAGTATTCTATATTCTTCGTAGATTTTCTCCTCGAATTTTTTACAAGGAATCTTTAGATTTTCAATTCTTAAAAATGCTTGAATTGATTTTCCAACTGCATCTAATGATACCCGTGCGGTATATTTCTCAATTATTCCTGCATCTTGTAACCTTTTTAGTCTTTCTGTAACGCTAGGGCGGCTAAGGTGTAGATGCTCAGTCATTTCTGTAATTGTCATCCTGGCATCTTCTTGTAATAATAGGGTTATTTTCTTATCAATCTCATCCATTACTCATGCTCCTTTGCAAAGTTGAAAGTAAATTTTTGAAATACATGCATAATATAAAATCTAATGCTAAATTACATACACAATTGAATGTTGAATAGACTGATAACTTTCTATAATTAAAATATAAATGGAGGTGCATGTAATGTCTAATCATTTCAATGAAACAATTTCTATTAAAAAGGGAACAGCTTTATATGTAGGGGCAGTTTTAGGATCAGGAATTCTTATTTTACCTGGTATGACTGCGAGTATAGCGGAAGGGAATGCGATTATTTCTTGGCTTATTATGATTTTACTTAGTATCCCACTTGCATTAACATTCGCTTTTTTATCTATTGAGCATCCAAGTGCAGGGGGAATTGCAACTTTTTCTGAGAAGGCTTTTGGTAAAAAAGTAGGTGCGATTGTAGGGTGGTGTTTTTTTATCGCAGGTAGTGTTGGGCAAATCATTGTATCACTGACAGGTGGAATGTATATAGTAAAAGTCTTTTCTTTACCATCGTATTTTTCTTATATTATCGGGTTAATCATAGTAAGTATTTCTATCGGCTTTAATTTATTTGGATTAAAAATGAGCGGTTCATTTCAAGTATGTATCGGTGTATTAACTTTTTTTATTTTAATCGTAACAATTATAAGCTCACTACCTTATATTGAAATGAAAAATATAAATGTACATATTTCTATGAAAGCAGTAAACCCGATTTTAGATGCGTCATTATTAATTTTTTGGTCGTTTTTCGGTTGGGAAGCAATTGCGAGTTTAGCTCCAGAATTTAAAGCACCTAGAAAAAGAAATATTATTTTGTCTACAGGATTTGCAATTATTATTATTGGAGTTTTATATATGGGGATTGCATTATCAGTAATTGGAACAAAATCATATCATATTAATGCTGATAATACTACAGCTCTAGTACTTGTAATAAAACAAACATTAGGTAATCAATTTGCATGGTTAATTGGATTTGTAGCTTTTATTATTTGCTTAGGGACGACAAATGCATTTATCGCAAGCATGGGCCGTTTAGGCTATTCGCTAGGGCAGGAAGAAGTTGCACCTCGTTATTTAGCAAGTATTAATGTAAAAAGAGCAGCGCCAACAAATGCAATAAAAGTTGTAGGTTTTATTGCAATAATAGGTTTGTTAATATGTTTCGTTTTTCATATTAGTATAGATAGAATCGTATTAATACCGAACTCGTTAGGGATTGTTACATATATAGTCGGTACTGCGGCCGGAGTTAAGTTAATAAATAATAGATTAGGTAAAATCTTTTCTATAATAGCTTTTACATGTTGTATAGCGGTTTATCCCTTTATTGGAGGAGTCATACTTATTCCAATAGTTGTAGCTTTAGCGTCTTTATGCTATTTATATTGCATAAAAGGTAGACTTGTAAATGGGAGGGAGCAGAATAAGGAATGTTAAAATACATTCGTTTAAGTTTCAATATTTAGAGATATCTAAATATTGGGGATTCATATATAATTATGGAGGGATTAAATTTTTGTAACTATTTGTAAAAATAGGAGGCTATTAAAATGAATATACTTATTCAAGCTCCAACTAAATGGGATTTAGGCAGACTATATTCTAATAAACAAGATCTTATATTTTCTATAGAACGGTTAATTATAGAATATAAAGCAACAAAAGACTCAGTAATCCTTTCACAACTTATACAGGCTATCGAAAAAGCAGAGTATTACTTATATTGCCGTGCTGCTGAAGATGAGAAGCATCCTGAAAATACTTTACTAAGTGTAAAAGTAAATCAATTAAAGAAAGAAGTTCAACTATTAATAGAATCTAGTAAGGGACAAAGTGTTAATACAAATCATTTAAGTATTAAACTAATAGAAAATGAATTAAAAGCTTGGGAAGATATGTATACACAATTAAGAAATAAAATAGAAGTAATACACGATAAAGAGACTTTATCATTTGGACAAGCAAATTACGTTGCGATGAATAGTGATGATCATAATGAAAGATTAATAGTATTTGATTCTCTTACAAATGCTTTGAATAAGGAAAAAGATATCTTTGCTACTGTATTGAATCAAATAGGAAAATTACGTCATGCTAAAAGTGATGAAATGGAAGGAACAGAGATTTTAAAACAATCACTACAAGCAAATGGCATCTCTGAAACTGCATTATCCCAAATGTGGAATGCAACGGAACAAAATCTTACGAAGCTAGTAATTGCGTTAAACGGTTATAAAAAAGGAAAGAATTCAATTACATGGCACGAGCTAATGACATGGAAAGAAAGTAATGAGACTGTTATTCCTTTTTCAGTAGCAGTAAAAAACATATATGATGCACTAAAAAATATAGATGAAGAATTGGCACAGTTCGCACAGAATGCAATAGCGAATGGCTGGATCGACGCTGAACCGAGAGATAATAAACCGCCGGGTGGATTTTGTGCTCCTTTTTTCAGTGAAAAAGAATCTCGCATTTCAATTCGTTATGATGGAACAATTGATAGTGTAAGAGTACTTGCTCATGAACTGGGACACGCTTGGCATTTTTTTGTTATGAGTCTTGAACAATCTACAACATTTTTAGATGATTATCTGCCAATGAGTACAGCTGAATCAGCGTCTATTTTCTTTGAAACGGTAATCATGAATTATTTAATTCAAACAACAGATGGTGTAGAGATGAAAAAGTCATTGCTTAGCTGGAAAATCAGAAATAGTTTTAATTATGTTATGGCAATTCGGGCATCGTTTCAGTTTGAGAAAAAATTTTATGAAGAATGCAAGGAAGGACCTTTAAGTGCTGATGAAATTGAAAAATTATCTATATTGGCACAAAAAGAAGCATACGGAAATGAATTAAACGAATATCAGCCGTTTGTTTGGATGAAATACATTCAATTTTATATAGCAGACGTTCCTTTTTACAATTATCCATACACATTTGGGTATTTAGCGAGTTTTAGTTTAATCGAAATAGCAAAGGAAAATAAAAATAAAAATGCATTTCATTTGAGGTATAAAGAGTTTTTAAGAGAAACAGGAAAGGCTCCAGTTGAAGAATTGATGAAAAAACATTTTGATATTGATTTGACAGAGTATGAATTTTGGAATAAAGCTTTTATACAAATTTCTAAAGACATTGATGAATATATGCAACTTACGTAAGGGGAGAGTATAGTGGATCATCAGCTTATAAAAGGAATACCTTTTTCAACTTTAGAATATGCAAAAGCTATAAGTTTATTAAAAGGTTGGCTACATGAAAAACAAGAGAAACCAAGATTTGTAGTAACTGCAAATCCTGAAATTGTTATGTCAGCTAAGGAAAACAAGGCTACATCAAAGCAGTTTGAAAAAATGTTACTATCTGCGGATTTAATAACAGCCGATGGGATTGGTGTCATAATTGGATCGAGAATATTAAAAGGAACGTTGAAAGAGCGTGTTACTGGGGCAGATTTAACTCGCGATTTAATAAAATGTTGTAATGAAAATGGATATCGTGTCTTTCTTTTTGGAGCTGCACCAGAAAGTAATGAAAAAGCATTAGAAAAATTAAAAGAGCAAAATCCATATGCACATTTTAAAGGACAGCATGGATTTGTAAACGGTGAAGAAATAGAAGAAGTAAAAGCTCAAATCAAGCAATTCAATCCGCATTTATTGTTGGTAGGTTTAGGTTCACCTAAACAAGAAGAATTCATCTATGATAACTTACAAACATTAAACGTGCCACTATCTATTGGTATAGGCGGCATGATTGATATAATATCAGGTACTGTAAAAAGAGCACCGAAAATAATGAGAGATACTGGAACAGAATGGTTGTATAGATTAATGTCGCAGCCAAAAAGAATAAAGAGACAACTTGTATTGCCGAAGTTTTTACTTTCGGTTATGGCGGAGAGGATTAAAGGGATTACAAATTAACAAAGGGGACTACATACATGAACAGAATCGGCATTATCGGAGCAATGCAAATAGAAATAGACTTACTATTAGAAAAACTAATTATTAAAGAGGAATATACTATTGCGGGAATACCTTTTTATAAAGGAAACTTCATGGATACAGAAATTATTATTACGCGATGTGGTGTAGGAAAGGTAAATGCTGCCGCATGTACACAAATTTTAATTAATAAATTTGATGTGGATTCTATCATTAATACAGGTGTTGCGGGTGGATTACATCCGGATGTGAAAATTGGCGATTTAGTTATTTCTACAAATGTTACGCATCATGATGTTAATAAACATCAAATGAAGAATCTATTTCCGTTTCAAGAAGCTTTTCATGCAAGTGAGGAATTAAGAGATTTAGCCCGAAAAGCTGTTAATAGTAGTAGTTTAAATATTACTGTTCATGAAGGAAGAATCGTCAGCGGAGAATGCTTCGTCGAGGATTCAAAATTAAAGGAGCAATTAGTCACTGAATATGCACCTCATTGTACAGAAATGGAAGGAGCAGCAATTGGACATGTTGCTTATATAAATGACATACCGTTTCTCGTTTTGAGATGCATTTCTGACAGTGCAGATGATTCAGCGCAAGTTTCATATGATGACTTTGCGAAAATTGCAGCGAATTATTGTTCAGAAATTATTGTTGAGATGCTTAAAAATATTTCGAGTAAAGCTGTATTGTAGTTCATAAGTAAAGAATGGGAGAGATTATCATGTTACAAGCACTAATTTTCGATATGGATGGAACTTTATTTCAAACAGATAAAATTTTAGAGTTATCACTAGATGATACATTTGATCATTTACGGTCACTACAATTATGGGATACGATAACACCAATTGATAAATATCGTGAAATTATGGGTGTACCTTTACCTAAAGTTTGGGAAGCTTTATTACCTAATCATTCTAATGAAGTAAGGGAACAAACAGATGCATATTTTTTAGAAAGACTAATTGAAAATATAAAGAGCGGAAATGGTGCCTTATATTCGAATGTAAAGGAAGTTTTTAGTTTTATAAAAGAAAATAACTGTTCCATTTACATTGCTAGTAACGGTTTAACGGAATATTTACAGGCAATCGTATCTTATTATGATTTAGACCAATGGGTTACTGAAACGTTTAGTATTGAACAAATTCAATCGCTTAATAAAAGTGACTTAGTAAAAAGTATTTTGAAAAAATATGATATAAAAGAGGCAGCGGTAGTTGGAGATCGTTTATCTGATATTAATGCGGCAAAAGATAATGGTTTAATTGCGATTGGATGTAATTTTGATTTTGCACAAGAAGATGAACTTGCTCATGCTGATTTAGTAATTGATGATTTAATGGAACTGAAGGGGATATTACCAGAATTGAAGAATACGTACATAACAAAATGAATAAGTTCACATTCAAATGAATGCTCAGGATAATATATTCTTGGGCATTTTTATTTTTTAAAAAGATACATTTGGATAGAGAAAGTGGGGGAGTAAGCTGGAAAATATACAAATAAAACGAATTGGAGATTTGCTAAAATATGAGGTCAATCACCTTGTCCAGGAAAGTAAAGAAGAAGGATTTAACTTCTTAATAAAACTAATAAATGAATATGAAAGTAAAAGAAATACATTTAGTAAAACGGGCGAATGTTTATATGGCATTTTTCGAGGTGATACGTTAATTGGAATCGGTGGATTAAATCAAGATCCGTATACGAAAGATAATAAGATTGGCCGATTGAGGAGATTTTATATTTCAAAGGATTATCGGCGCATCGGATTAGGGAAGTTGTTATTAAAGCAACTATTAAGACATGCGGAAAAGTATTTTCACGTTGTTGTTCTACATTCGGATACAAAGCAAGGTGATGAGTTTTATAGCGCAAATGGATTTGTAAAAGGAGAATATTATAAAGGTTCGAGTCACTATATAATATTGTAGAAAGGTTCCATGCTCATTGCGTATGGAACCTTTCTTATGCAATTACATCTTAACATTCATTTGTTTCAATAAACCCTTCGGATCACCTTTTACATAATAAAAATGGGGATTATTCTCATCATCGTAAAGCATAATGTAAGGTTTTTCATTAAGTGGGAGAAGGATGAGTACTTCATCGATTGTTGTATGTAACCATTGATTTGTAATAGGAACAGGTTTTGATAACGGGATTTTTATCATATGACCATCTTTCGGAACGACATTTAAGTTTTTAAATGGACCAGTAATTGATTTTGCGTATTGAACTGCTTCTTTTTGGATGGCTGAATCTAAAGATTGTTTTTGGACCACCATTTCTTTTTTACAATCAAATACTTCAATTTGTTTATTTGTATTTGCGAACGCATTTGTTGATAATAAAAAGAAGAGAAGAGTAATGACTCCTATTTTTTTGAACATGAAACAACACCTCACACTTACTATACCCTCAAACGTTGTAAATATTTTTATGTCACATTGATGTAACAAAGAAGTTGTATGATAAAATTGATATTTGTTTATAAGTAATGGAGGAAATGTAATGAAAGTATTAATCGCAGATGATGAACAAGATATGCTGAAAATTTTAAAAGCGTATTTTGAAAAAGAAGGCTTCGAAGTTTTATTAGCAAAAGATGGAGAGGAAGCACTTCAAATATTTTATGATGAGAAAATTGACTTAGCTATTTTAGACTGGATGATGCCGAAAAGTAGTGGTATTACTGTCTGTCAGGAAATAAAAAAGAATTCGAGTGTAAAAGTATTAATGCTTACTGCGAAAAGTGAAAGTGAAGATGAATTAGCAGCTCTTCAAAGTGGGGCAGATGAGTATGTGAAAAAACCATTTCACCCAGGAGTGCTAATTACGCGAGCGAAAAAGCTTGTACAGCATGAAGATGTTATTCAAGTTCAAGATTTAAAAATAGATTTCACCAAAAATAAAGTATATAAAAATGAGAAAGAATTAGACATTACAAAGACAGAATTACAATTAATAAAGTGCTTTTTAAATCATAAAGGCACGATTTTAACGAGGAAAAAGTTGTTAGATATAGTCTGGGGATTTGATTATTTTGGGGAAGAGCGAACGGTTGATACGCATGTAAGAAGATTACGTAAAAAAATAGGAGAAAATATTATAAAGACACATCGCGGTTTAGGATACAGTTTGGAGGAAGAGTGTGAATAAACTCGGTAAAAAGTTATTTTTCAGCATCTCTTTAACAGTCATCCTTATTTTTGCCATCTCTTTATTATTAATTAACTATTTTTTACCAAAATATAATGTGCACAAAACACGCGAAAGCTTAGAAGGCATTACAGCGCAAATACAGTCGATACCGCGTAAAGAGCTGGATGATGCTATAAATCGTATTGAAAATGAAGGTAATGTTACGATTGCGTATACATCAATAAATAGTTCAGAAGATGCTATTAATGAAGAATTACGCATGCAACTTACAAAAAAGAGAGTTGCATTGAATAAACTTTGGATTACAAAAGAAGAAATTACGAAAGTGAAGAACCTCGGACAATCGAATAAAATATATGATCAAGAAAAGATAAAATCTAGTTTTTTTGCGAAATACATTGCGAAAGATGATATGTTGATTTTAGTAGGAGTTTCTATCGCACATTCCAATGAAGTAATTAACACGCTTAACTCATTTTATTTATACATTTTGGGATTCTCACTATTTCTTATTATCGTGCTCGTCTGGATTTTTTCAAAAACAATCACTACACCACTGAATGAATTGAGTGATGTCGCAGAAGATATTTCACGTCTGAAATTTAAACGGACGAAAGTTAAAACGAATGATGAAATAGGTGATTTAGCAAATAGTATAAACATTATGAGTGATAAATTACATGAAGCACATCAAGATTTAACAGATCGAAATGACCACTTAAAACGATTTATGGGCGATGTAACTCATGAATTAAAAACGCCAATCGCATTAGTAAAAGCATATTCTATGGGAATAAAAGACGGTTTAGATGATGGCACATATGTTGATACAATCATTAAACAAACAGATCAAATTTCAAATTTAATTGAAGAGTTATTGCGATTCTCTAAACTAGAAAGAGATATTTTACAAAAAGAAGAATTCCCTATTGAACCACTAGTACAAAGTATAATAGATAAGCATAAGATTGAACTGGAGTCGAAAGAAATCAAGTTGCAAGTGAACTATAGTGTTGGTGACACGATTGTTTATGCTGATTTAAATAAAATGAGAATGGTCTTTCAAAATTTAATTTCTAATGCGATAAAATATACAACGAATCAAAATATAAAAATCATATTAGAAGAGAAAAATGGCATTGTGTATTTTCAAATTCAAAATGGTATTGCTGCTGAGGGCAGTAAAGAGATAGATAAAATTTGGGAGCCTTTTTACGTATTAGAGTCTTCACGTAGCAAAGAAAAATCAGGTACTGGATTAGGATTAGCGATTGTAAAAAGTATATTAGAAAGACATGGATTTGAATACGGAGTTTCGGTAGAAGATGGAGAAATACAATTTTATATGTATATAGATAGGAACTAATTATTATTAGTTCCTTTTCTATTATCTTGAAAGATTTGAATGTTTTACAAATTTCTCAACTTTCTATAAAATATAAACTGAATTTTCTGCATTTTTAATGTATAGTAAAAGAAGGAATATATGGGGAGGGAAGGGCATGAGGAAAAAGAAATTAGCAATAACACTTTCAGCTATATTATCTTTAACAATTACTTCAGGAGTTTCTAGTATGACTGCACATGCGGAAAATAAGGAAGGGAGGTCTGTAAAAGGGAGTGATATTAAGTTAAATGGTCAAGTCTCAGAAGCTTTAACTCCAAACACAAAAATTGAATTAGAAAATGGGATGACGAAGCCAATCTATTCACTTGATGAGGCCATCGTAGAAAATTTATTTGTAGAGACAGAAGTTGATAGTGATCGAGATGGTAAAAAAGATCGTGTATCAGTAAAGGTTATGCGCCCAAAGACAAATCCAGATGTGAAAGTCCCTGTTATTTATGAAATGAGTCCATATCGATCTGGATTGAAAGATGTTCCTGTTTATAGTGTTGATGAAGAATTGAATGCATATGGAGGAAAACCGTATGGAGCTGTTAATCTTGGTTCATACGGAAATTATTACGTTCCAAGAGGATATGCAGTCATTTTAGGTGAAAGTATCGGAACTGGGAAATCAGATGGATGTCCGACCACTGGAGATGAGCAAGAAATACTTGGGACGAAGTCTGTCATTGATTGGGTAAATGGGCGTGCGAAAGCATATACAGAGGATGGTAAGGAAGTAAATGCAAATTGGTCTTCGGGAAATGTAGGAATGACAGGAGTTTCTTATAATGGTATGTTACCGAATGCTGTCGCAACGACAGGAGTGGAAGGGTTAAAAACAATTATTCCAATCGCAGCGATTAGTAGTTGGTATGACTATTATCGTGCAAATGGGGCAGTAATTGCGCCAGGTGGATATCAAGGAGAAGATACAGATAATATGGCAGAAGCAGTACTAACAAGAAAGAACCCTGAAGTTTGCGGGCAAATTATTAAAGAACTAACAGCTGGACAAGATCGTAAAACAGGCGATTATAACGCCTTTTGGGATAAACGTAACTATGTAAAAGATGTTAAGAATGTGAAGGCTAGTGTGTTTGTTGTTCACGGTTTAAATGATTGGAATGTAAAAACGAAGCAGTTCGCACAGTGGTGGGAAGCTCTTGGTGAAAATAATGTTCCTCGTAAAATGTGGTTACATCAAGGTGGACATGGTGGAACATCAAGTAATAACTGGCAACAAACCCAAAATAAATGGTTCGATTATTGGTTATATGGAATTGAAAATGGAATTATGGATGAACCGATGGTAGATGTACAACGTGAAAATAAATCGTGGCAAAAAATAAAAAATTGGCCAGATCCAGCAGCTGTACCATCAAAAGTCCGTATGTATTTAAGTAATAAAGCAGTCAATCTACCATTAAGTATGGGGTCAGTAAACAATGTTTTCTCATTAGTAGATGATGCTAAAATACAGTCAAATCAACTAGTAGAAAACCCTGAGTTAGAAATAGCGAATCGATTAGTATATACAATGCCTGTACTGCAAAAAGATATGCGAATAAGTGGTACGCCTAAAATTTCAATAACAGGAAATATTGATCGATCTGTTTCGAATTTAACAGCTTTACTCGTTGATTATGGCGGAGCGAAGCCTGAAATTGTAACGAGAGGTTGGATGGATCCGCAAAACTTAAATAGTATAGAAAATTCAACAGCGATTCAACCTGGTAAAGATTACACATTTACATGGGACATGCAGCCAGATGATTACGTATTTAAAGCAGGGCATCAAATGGGAATCGTTTTAATCGCAAGTGATTACGATTATACAATTAGACCGAAAGCAGGAACGAAGCTAACTGTGAAATTGAGTGAAGTGACATTGCCGATTGTGAAATAAATAGTTTTTGATGAAGAGCTTACTATAGTAAGCTCTTTAAATTTTGAAATAGAAATGTCTACAAGCATAGGGAGTGTATTATGCATTTCTATTGGTAGATATAATAATATTTACAACAAATAAAAAAATTGCATTAATGATTAAAAGGCCACTAAAGGTAAAAGCGGCAAAACCTCCAGCTAATCCATCTCCTACTTTTTCTCCAATTACGTGCATAGTGGCAAAGAAAACAATGGGGGAAGAAAGAATGAAAATACCACTGGCTATTTTCCATATTCGTTTATACTGCTTTGCTATAAAGAAAATCAGTGTATTAAATATGATAAGAAGAAAAACAAATCCAATTAATGAATTCATCATATCCTCCTTTCGGTATAAGTCTGAATTTTGGTTTCTATATGTTCATTTTGAAGGGAATATTATACAATATGATTATATTCTATGGAAAGCGAGTGATATATTATGACAGTCAGCTCTTTCGAATTCTCATTAAAATTTGAGGTACGGAAAGATTAAGTAAATTAGAATCTTCCGTACACATAAAACGGAGGAGAAAATAAATGTTTAGTTATTATAGTACACTTTGTACGGAATTATATGATTTCACAAAACCTGTCGGTTACTCTTTGAATGGTGATATTGAATATTATCAAGATCGTTTAAAAAGTTGTAAAGGGAGAATTCTCGAAGCAGCAGTAGGATCGGGACGTGTCATTATTCCATTTCTTGAAGCTGGCTTTAAAGTTGATGGGATAGATTATTCGCCTGAAATGCTAGACTCTTGCCGTATGCGGTGTAAAGAGAGAGGCTTGCATCCTAATTTATATGAAGGAAGCTTACAACAATTTTCACTGCCACATAAATATGAAGCGATAATAATTCCTACTGGATCCTTTTCTTTAATTGAAAATCGTGATGATTCTATAAATGCTCTGAAATGTTTTTATCGACATCTTAATCTAGGCGGGCGTTTAATTGTAGATCTTGCGCTTCCATATGACTGGAAGACGGGTGAGATTCATACATCGACTTTTTCTCTGCCAAGCGGGGACGGAATTACATTAGAAAATAAATCAATTGAAATAGATTGGCTTAACCAAGTAACTGTATCATATTTAAAATATGAAAAATGGAGTAAAGGACAGTTAGTACAAACTGAACTACAACGTTTTGCAATGCGGTGGTATGGAATAGAAGAGTTTAAGCTCCTTTTAGAAAGTATAGGTTTCACTGACATTACTTGCTCTGCTGACTATGTTTATGAAAAGCAACCGTCAAATGCAGAACAAATTATTACTTTTGAAGCTGTACGAAAGTAATAATATAGGAACTATTCATGAAAATAAGGCAATCGACACAACATCGACTGCTTTATTTTCAATTTTAGGATATGTTTTATTTCATTGTTTATAGAGAAAAATCGGAGGCAAACAAATGAAATTCATCTTAATATTTGGCCCGCAAGCAGTCGGGAAAATGACGGTCGGGCATGAGTTAGAAAAAATAACTGATTTAAAGCTATTTCATAATCATATGACGATTGATTTTGTTAGCTCGTTTTTTGATTACAGTACAAAGCGGAAGCACAACGGTTAGTAAGTTTGTTTCGTAATGAACTGTTTGAAGAAGTGTCTAAAAGTGATTTATACGGAATGATTTTTACATATGTATGGGCATTTGACTTTCAATCGGATTGGGAGTACATAAACCATGTAGTAAGTATTTTTGAATCAATAGGCGCAGCAGTATATTTTGTAGAGCTCGAGGCAGAATTAGATGAAAGATTAGAGCGAAATAAAAGTCCACATAGACTAGAGCATAAACCGAAAAAAAGAGATATTGAATGGTCTGAAAAAAATTTAAAAGAAACGATGAAAAAACATAGATTAAATTCATTTCATGATGAAATTGAAAAAAAAGAGTACATAAAAATTAATAATACTCATTTGAATGCTAAAGAAGTAGCTGTAATGATTAAGGGAAAATTCCGATTGTAAAATACTTAAATGCTGTTACGTTTTCATTGTCCAAGCATTCTCCTACTAACTACATATACTATTTATGTTAAAGTCAGTCACTATTTTAAATGGGCTGTTATTTTACTATAAATGACACTTTAGAGAAGTGGGAGGAATAAACTTGGAAAACGAAGAACAAGGAAGAATTGAAAATCAAGTGTATTCAAATCGAGTAGTGAGATCAGAATTTGATGAGAATTGGGAAACTTGTATTTCAAAAAGTGGTTATGTAATCTATGTAGCTACAAGTGATCATGCTGAAGTAATAGTTTTACTTTCAGATGGTTCAAGTAAATTATTAATCTTCGAAAAAGGTGGTAAAGTAGTAGTAGGTGGCGGTGGAACGAGTCATTACAGCAAACCGCATATTGCAAGAAACATTTAATGTGAAAATGATAATCGAGAAGAGGCTGGTAACCTTATAGTCTTTAATTTTTATATGGAGATACGTATAATAAAGTTAGTTTTTGTTTTAGGTTCTGGCGTTTTTTCTAACAAAAATAAGATGAAAAAGATCTTTAACGTATAAAGGTCTTTTTTGTTTTATTCACAAATCAAATTAATGGAGGTGAGCTAATAATGAAAAATATTTGAGTAACCTATGTTTTTTCGGGTGTTCTCCTATTCGGCCTTACATATATAACTTCCGCAATTTACGCGGGTGCATTAGAAATTTGGGATAGAGGAAGCGGGAAATTCTTTACTGCATTTTATGAAATCCAGGGTACAATTTTATCGGTAATTTCAATTTGTTTTATTATAGCAGGGATATACTGTATACATAAAAAAGTGTAGTGAAAAACAATCAGCCTTTCATGTACTATACATGAAAGGCTGATTGTTTTTATGTGTTGAAGGAGTCTTTTAGAAGAATTGTAGTTTTTAGATTGATAGTTGAAACTGTAACAGCTTATGTATAATTAATATCATTTTGTCAAATGAATGTCACATAAAAGTCTTATAGTGTATATAGAAAGTGAAACATATACAAAGCAGGAGATGAAATGATGAAAAAGGCACTACAATATATATTCATATTATTTACGTTAGTTACTTTAAGTTATGTAATTTATATTAACTATGAAAAGCAGAAAGAGATTAAAAATAATAAGCAAGTAATTAGTGAAGTTGCAAAGAGGTATGATATTCCAGATTGGATACCATTATCAATTGCGGATCATGAAACAAAATTTAACCGAAAAGCAATAGGAGATAACGGAACATCTTTTGGATTATTCCAATTACATCGTGGTGGATTAGCACCAGTGCAATTATCGGAAGAGAGTTTAGTGGATTCGCGTATAAATACAACGATAGCAATTTCAAGTATGGTCAAATCGTATGAACGTGGTGTGAAAAAAGGATTGCAGGATTGGGAGTTGCTTAAATATGTTGCTAATACATCAGGGTGGCCAGGAAACTTAGGGGGAGAATGGACAGATAATAATACGAAATATAATAAAGGGCTAGAACAATCATATCAATTATATAAAAAAGAGAAGTAGATATAAAAAGGCATTTTCAATTTGGGGAAATGTCTTTTTTATGTTATAGTATAAAAGTGTTTGGGTGTTATGTTATTTCGATATATCTTCAAATTTGTTATGTAGTATTTTTATATTAAATAACTACTAAAATCATTTTTTTATATAAGGAGTAAGAAGTAGGGATATGAAAAATATAGATTTTATACTAGAAAGTGATGAAACATTAAAACCGTCAGAACGATTAGTACTATTATTATTAGAGAAGCATAGAATGTTATATACGAACGATCTATTAGCTCTTTCAAATTTATCATATAAAACATTAACAGATTCACTAACAGCACTCGTTTTAAAGTCTTATGTTTTAAAGGATACAGGTAAGGGAAGAAGGCAGAATTGTTATAGATTAGTATGATAAGAGTACTGCTATAGATTCTTGCTATATACGTATTTTTCAAATGTAAGGATAAATTCCATTTTTATTTTCAAATGATAAAAAACTATTAATTTAAGTAAATAGCCGGTTTTGATATGTAAAGAGTTCATGGCTGCTAAATATATAATTTCATTTCATTTTTAATAATGTTTATTAGTTGTAAGTGAAAACGATATTTTTTTAAAACAATTATAAAAATGAAACTAAAAAACAATCTACTCATTAGAGTCGGTTGTTTTTTTATTAGGATAACGAATTATAAAAATAATATTATTATGTAAACTTAATTATTTAGAAAGGAACATGTGATTATTAATGGAATTTATTAAGGGGTACTTAATATTTCTATACATGGAGGTTCATTATGGAACAAATCATATCAATATCACAAGCAGTCATAAGCGGGGAAAAAGAAAAGGTAGTAGAAATCATTAATACGGATCCAAGTTTTGTTAACTCATTTAGTGAAGATGGATGGACACCGCTTCACTTAGCTGCTTATTTTGGACAGAAAGAAATTGCAAGTTTCCTTTTAGAACAGGGAGCAGAAATACATATTAGAGCAAAAAACGAAAATGAAAATACACCTCTTCAAGCAGCAATTGCGAATAAGCAAAGCGAGCTTGTAGCTTTCTTAATTGAAAAGGGATCAGATGTGAATGCTGTGCAAAGTGGTGGCTGGACAGGACTTCATGAAGCAGCGTTATTAGGAAATGAAGAAATCATTATATTACTTCTTGAAAATGGTGCTAATAAAATGATTAAGAAAAATGATGGGAAAACCGCATATGATATTGCTTTAGAAAAAGAGCATGAATCCCTATTACATCATTTGCAAGAGGAAGTGAGCTTATGATTAGCCACTGGAATGTAGGGGTTTTTCTTTTTAATGAAGTGGAAGTGTTAGATTTTGCGGGTCCATTTGAAGTTTTTTCCGTTACAGCAACAAGTGAAGGTCAACCATTTACAGTTCATACTGTTAGTCAAGATGGAGAAATGATTACAGCGAGAAATGGATTAAAGGTACAACCGGACTATAGTATCGAAAACTTGCCTCCAGTTGATATTTTAATTATTCCTGGTGGGTTAGGTGTTAGAGAAAACGAAATGAAAAATGAAATAATAACAAATTGGATCCGCGAGCAAATGAAAGAAGTAAAGTTAATGACTTCTGTTTGTACCGGTGCGCTTTTACTTGCGAAAGCTGGATTACTCGATGGCTTCAAAGCGACAACACATTGGGCAAGTATTGAAAGTTTTAGAAATGATTTTCCGAATGTGGAAGTATTAGAGAATGTAAAGTTTGTAGATGAGGGGCATATTATTACGTCTGGTGGAATTTCAGCCGGAATTAATATGTCATTTCATATTGTGAAAAATTTGTTGGGTGCTGAGGTTGCTGAAGAAACAGCGAAGAGAATGGAATATGATATTGATTTACAATATTAAAAGTAAAACAAGACGAGCAGTTGGATATTTCCAGCTGCTCGTCTTGTTTTATATTGACTGAATATGCGCTAATTCCTGATCTGTAAGAATCGGACGGATAGACGAGTCTGCATTTTCTTTCGCTTGTTTTTCTGTTTTTGCGCCAGGAATTGCGACCGATACCGCTGGATGAGTGAGGACATAACGAAGTGCCAGTTGCCCTAAGGTTTGATTTTCATTTGAGAGTAATCGTAGTTTCTCTACTTTTTGTAAATCATCTTGAAACCACTTTTCTTTTGGCCATTCTTGGCGTAAATCTCCGTCAAGAAAAGTTGTTTTATTTGTAAACTTTCCAGTTAATATCCCCATTTTTAAAGGGCCGCGTATAACAGCTCCTAAATTGTTCTCCTGTAGGTAGGGCAGTATGTCGTTTTCTGGTTTTCGGTTTAATATGTTGTAATCAAGTTGCACAACATCAATTTCATCGTTTTTATTGAAGTGTTTTATATATTGTATGTCGTGAGTTGAAACACCAACAGCTCTTACTTTTCCGTCCCGTTTTAATATTTCAAATGCTCGTAAAAATGCTTCTGTTTCTTCTTGTTTATCCCACCAAATGTGACAGAAATAAACATCAATATAATCTGTTTCTAGGCGCAGTAAGCTAGTTTCAAATACTGCGATCACTTTTTCTGCAGTATTATAAACAGGCTCTCCACTTGGATCATAGTGATGCCCAATTAAACCGCCTTTCGTTGATAAAACGATATTATTACGGTGCTCTCTTATCGCTTGAGTTACTAACCTTTCACTATGTCCTAATCCGTATACATCAGCAGTATCAATAAAGTTTACGCCGCATTCAATTGCTTTCTTCATAGCGGTTATAGATTGTGTGTCGTTAACAGGACCCCATTCATCGCCGCCAATCGCCCACGCTCCAAAGCCAATTTCAGAAACAGTAATTCCAGTTTTACCTAATGTACGGTAGTGCATCATTTTTCCTCCTTGTAAGCATGTTATAACATCGGTATGCAAAAGTGGAATTTATGTGTGTAAAAATGTTTTCTACAATAGAGGAAAAAGAATAACATAAACTACTATTTTATAGCAGCATAAATAAAAATTCTCATTTTAAATACAGAGATGTCGTCGAACGCTATCTCTAATTGGTTAATTTGTGAGATTTTTTTGTGAAGGAGGTTATTTTATAAGAATAGAATTTAAGTTAGTAAGAGATCGTGCCTATGGTAGTGAGAAAATATGGGTTAGGGGGATTTGAAAATGAGGAAACTCAAAAGAGTCAATGTTCCTAATATACCAGAGCAACTATCACAGCCTAACGACAAGCGAACTATAAATAAGAAGAAGTTAAGGCGTTTTATTTTCATGTTCATTTTTATTGCTGCGACTACTTTGTACGTTCAATATATTTTAACGAAACAACAAGAAGTAATTAATGGCAAAAAAAATACTATAACAAATCAAAAGAAACAATTAGTTTCTTTAAAGAAAGATCAAGGTTCTTTAAAGACTAACATTGAGAATTTAACCGATAATGAAGAAGAGATTTTAAAGTTTGCTAGAAAAGAGTATCAATTTTCTAAGTCAAACGAAACAATATTCGTATTGCCAAAGTGAAGTGGTGGAACAGTTAGCGATAGCTAACTGTTTTTTGATGTATGAGGGAAAAAGTTGTTTGTAGTGTGAATGTCATGGTACAAGGAGCAATGACATATTGTAAAAATGAGAAGTTTGAGCCAATTTTAATTGTTTCAAGAGATTTTCATAATTATGGAATATATGTCAAAATAAATATTGTTAAAATTCTGTCAATTGTATATAATACAAGGTAAACGGATACATTTTTTAATCAACGTTGAGTTAACAGCTTATACGTCTGTTAAGAAAACCGTTATCCTCGTATAAGAAAGGAAGATAGCTGTGTACGCTTCAAATACAATTTACGTCGTAGGGGATGCGAAAGCACCTCAAAATAATCCCATTACCGAAAAGTTCAAAAGTTATTTTGTAGCATTTGTACTTGAGAAGGATACAGGGGAAATTGTAGATGCAGATTGCTCAGCCACAATTGCATTAACATCTCAATTTGTTAAATATTTGTTTCTACATAAAAATATTAATGACCCAGCATTAGTAACAGAAATAAAAAATCGATACTTCGGTTCGTCTCAAAAGGCGCTACTTGTAGCGCTAAAGGATGCACAGAAAAAATATAATCAGATCGCTGCTTTGTCTACCCATTCATAGACAAAATCCAGCCGTAAGAATCTTCTTATGGCTGGATTTTTTTGTTTCGCATTAACGGAAAAGCCACCCGGGGATTAAAGTATCACTCTATAAACAATGAAAGGATGAACAAAATGAAAATTACCGATGTGAAGGTAAACCGTCGACATGTAAAGCTTCATACACCGTTTAAAACTGCGCTTCGCACTGTAACGGAAATCGAAAGTATAGATGTGTTTATTCATACAGATGAAGGGATTGTTGGAAAAGGAGCTGCTGCAGCAACACCGGTTATTACAGGTGATTTTACCAACGGGATTGAGGAAGCAATATTAGGGCCAATTCGCTCCGTATTAGTTGATAAAGATGTGCTACAATTTCAAACGTTATTGTTACACATTCAAATGAGCTGTATAGGAAATACAAGTGCGAAAGCGGCGGTAGATATGGCTTTATACGATGTATATTGTCGATTTCACAACATACCGTTATATGCATTGTTAGGTGGGAAGAAAGAGATTCATACTGATATTACAGTAAGTGTGGATGAGCCTTTATTAATGGCAAAAGAAGCGAAAAAGCATATCGACAAGGGATTCCAAACATTGAAAATTAAGGTGGGTAAAGAGGCACATTTAGATTTAGAACGCATAGAGGCAATTCGAAATGTAGTTCCAAAGAATACGACGTTACGTTTAGATGCAAATCAAGGATGGAAACCGAAAGAAGCGGTTTCTATTATTAGAGAAATGGAGAATAGAAATTTAAATATAGAATTTGTAGAACAACCAGTTCATGCGAAAGATTGGGAAGGATTAAAGTACGTGAAGGACAATGTACAAACGCCTATTATGGCAGATGAAAGTATGTTTTCGGCAAGCGACGCATTAAAGATTGTCCAAGGAGGATATGCAGACCTACTTAATATTAAATTAATGAAATGCGGCGGCATACGAGAAGCCTGGAAAATTGCAGATATTGCGGAAGCAGCAGGTGTGAAATGTATGGTTGGAAGTATGATGGAATCTTCACTTTCAGTTAGTGCTGTTGCCCATTTAGCTGCGGCACATCCGAACATTCATTACTTTGATCTTGATGCACCGTTATGGTTAATGGAAGACCCGGAAGGAATGACTTACAATGGTCCAAAGGTAAACCTGCATTCTGTAGTGAATATACAATCTTAGAAGTAGTACCTAGTAAACTATCTTTTAAGGGGGATATATATGAAAAAAGTAGGAACTGCATTTTTGACAACCTTATTTATATTTTCATCGTTTACATCGGCAAATGCTGAAGAGAAGAAGGATAATAAAGCATTTATAGATGTATCTGCTGCAACGTTATGGACTGCACCTGACTCATTACGCCCAATTGATGCACCGAGCGCAACAAATCCAGTTGATTTATGGAAGTGGACGAAATCAATGACGCTAGATGAGAAGCTTTGGTTAACGAGTGCAAATAAATTAGAAACGCAAGCGCTACTCGGTCAAGAAGTAACAGTAATTGATAAAAAAGGTGATTGGGTAAAAGTACTAGTGCACGGACAGCCAACGCCGCGAAATGAAGAAGGGTATCCAGGGTGGATGCCTGAAAAACAATTAACGTATAATCAAGAATTTGTAGATAAAACAAACGAACCTTTCGTATTAATAACGAAACCGACAGCAATTGTATATATTAACCCTTCTGAAAAACATAAATCACTTGAAGTCAGCTATAATACGCGTTTACCGTTATTAAGTGAAGATACGATCTCATACCGCGTATTGTTGCCAAATGGTCAGAAGGCGTGGCTACGGAAAAATGATGGAACTGTTTACCGTTCTCCAAATGATATTCCGGCTCCAACCGCTGATGATTTAATAAACACCGGAAAAATGTTTTTAGGATTACCGTATATATGGGCTGGTACAAGTGGTTTTGGATTTGATTGCTCTGGATTTACACATACGATTTATAAATCACATGGCATTACAATACCGAGGGATTCTGGGCCACAATCAAAAGCAGGAATTGCGGTTGATAAAGAAAACCTACAAAAGGGCGATTTAATATTCTTTGCACATAATCAAGGAAAAGGTAGTGTTCATCACGTTGCCATGTATATTGGTGATGGAAATATGATTCACTCACCAAGAGCTGAAAGATCGGTAGAAATTATACCGCTAAATACACCAGGATATATAGAAGAATACGCTGGTGCTCGTCGTTACTTACCTTAAAAAAGATAGGGGGGCTTTATATGAAGAAGGTTGTTCGCTACTCATTAGTTAGTACTCTACTTGTATCTTCATTTTTAGTAGGCTGTGCTAAAGAAAAAACAGCTACAAAGCCGAAAGATGAGAAGAAAGTATTGCAACTATTAGAAACGGGTGAAATTCCGTCACTAAATTCCGGAAAAGTAACAGACGCCGTATCGTTTAATGTTTTAAACAATGTAATGGAAGGGTTATTCCGTTTATCGAAAAATGATGAAGTGATTGAGGCTGGAGCACAAAAATATGAAGTGAGTAAAGACGGAAAGACTTATACATTCCACTTGCGTGATGCGAAATGGTCTAACGGCGATCCAGTAACAGCTCATGATTACGTATATGCTTGGAAGCAACTTATAAATCCAGATACAGCCTCTCAATATGCATATATCGCGTACGATGTGAAAAATGCGGAGAAGATAAATAAGAAACAATTAGGCTTAGAAGAATTAGGTGTGAAAGCAAAAGATGATAAAACGTTCGTTGTAGAGCTGGAACATCCTGTACCGTATTTTACGAAACTACTCATTTTACCATCTTTCTATCCAATTAATGAAAAATATGCGAAGGAGCAAGGTGATAAATACGGGTTAGAGGCAAATAAAGCGATATATAATGGGCCATTTACATTATCAGAGTGGAAGCACGAAGCGAGCTTTACAATGAAGAAAAACGATAAATATTGGGATAAAAAAGAAGTGAAATTAGATGAAGTAAACTACCAAATTGTTAAAGAAATTTCAACTTCGGTAAATTTATATGAAACAGATAAGGTAGATAGAGCTGTCATTTCAACAGAATTCGTAGATAAATATAAAAGCAATAAAGAGCTAAAACAATATACAGATCCGGTTATGTACTTCTTCCGTTTTAATGAAAGTGTACCGATTCTTAAAAATAAAAATGCAAGGCTTGCGCTAAGTACAGTGTTTGATAAGAAAGGGCTTGCGACTTCATTTTTAAATGATGGATCAGTTGCTGCGAATTATTACGTACCAAAAGGATTTTTAAAAGGACCAGATAAGAAAGATTTTAGAAGTACGGCAGGTGAGTTTAATAAGACTGATGTAAAACAAGCGAAAGAATATTGGGAGAAGGCGAAGCAAGAGACGGGCACAAATGAAGTGACGTTAGAGCTATTAAACTATGACTTAGAGAACTTTAAAAAAGTAGGAGAATATATTAAAGAACAGCTTGAGAAAAACTTACCAGGGCTAAAAGTTAATGTGAAATTACAACCACATACGCAAAAACTAGCGTTAGAGAAGAAAAAAGAATACGAAATGTCGTTATCACGTTGGTTACCTGATTATCCAGATCCAATGACATACTTAGAAGTTTTCCTTTCGGGAAGTACCGTAAATAATACAGGATATGCAAATCCAGAGTATGACGCGTTAATTAAGAAAATTAAAACTGAATTAGGTAATGATGAAAAGGCTCGCTGGAAAGCAATGCAAGATGCTGAAAAAGTACTTCTTGATGATGCAGTAATTGCACCGGTATTCCAGCGCGGATTATCGTATTTACAAAAGCCATATGTGAAAGACTTATATGTACATCAATTCGGTCCGGCAACAAGTTTAAAATGGGCAGATGTACAAAAATAAAGTGATGAAGAAACAGACTTCACGTATGTGATAGTCTGTTTTTTCTTATAGCTTCAAATGAATTATAGACATTTTATAAGTTTTTTCATCGCTTAAAAATAAAATTATTACATAAATTCCAGTGTGAAATTTATGTAGAATCTTGTATAATTAACATGTTTCTTTGGAAGCATTTTCTTGCGCTATTTGTATAGGACTTAATAGAGCAAGGGAGGAAATACATACATGTATATAATAGATAAATAGAATGGAGCATGTATTGAAAAAAAGGAGAGAAATGATGACGTGTCATAAACAAGGGTTACAATTTATTCGTAATAGAAAGAGGAACAACCGATGAAGATGAAGCATGCTTTTGGTCCAATTATTTTAGCCTGTGTACTCTTTTTCATTGTATTGCTTATTCCATCTAAGAGTTTAGTATCACTATTAAGCGATAAAAAGATAGAAGATGCAGCAACTTCCTTACAAAAAGAGAAAGTACAAAGTGTTTTCTTGCAACAGAAAATGTTAGAGAATTCGCAGTATTTACCGATGTATGGTTCATCAGAGTTTTTACGAATGGATGCATATCATCCATCTAACTATTTTAAAGTAAATCCAGCAGGTTTTACTCCATTTTTAATAGGGACTGGTGGTACGCAAAGCTTGGCTCATATATTAAATATGACGTCTACAATGGATGAATTAGAAGGTAAAAAGGTAGTCTTTGTTCTTTCACCACAATGGTTTACAAAAACCGGTGTATCACAAGGGGATTTTACAAATAATTTCTCCAAACAACAAGCCTATCACTTTATTTTTAATGACGAAATAAAGCCTGAAATGAAGAAAAAAATCGCGAAACGTTTACTAGATTATAAAGTTGTTCGTAAGGATGCGATATTAAGTAGTTCGCTAGAAAGTATTGTATATAACGATACAAAACATAACATAAAAGCTGCACTAGCTAAACCGCTAGCGTATATGTACCGGAACATTTTAGATCATCGAGATTTATTTAACTCTCTATTTAAGATCGAACCGATGAAAGAGGAAACAAATATGGGATTACGTTCGCTTTCTTGGGAAGATGCACGTAAACATGCGGAACAAGAAGGTAAAGTAGGATCCACAACAAATACATTCGGAATTGAAAATCCATATTATTATAAACATAATTTAAAGAAAAAATTAAAAGGTTTAAAAAACTTTAGAGCAAATGAATCGTATGATGATTCACCAGAATATGATGACTTACAAATTGTTTTAGATCTTTTCAAAGAAAAAAATGTAAAACCACTCTTTATTTCTGTGCCTGTAAACGGACCGTGGTATGATTACGCTGGTTTCCCAAAAGAACGTCGTGATGTGTATTATAATAAGGTTCGCGATCAAGTCGAGAAAGCAGGATACCCAGTAGTCGATTTTTCTAGCCATGAATATGATAAGTATTTCTTGAAAGATACGATTCATTTAGGTTGGAAAGGCTGGATTTATTTCGATGAAGCAGTGCAGAAGTTTTACTCTGAAAAATAATGCATAAACAATAGAAACAGGAATGGCAATAAAGCCGTTCCTGTTTTTTAGTATAGAGGATTTTGGTGTGGGCAATTTGGAAAGGCGTGTATATCTTGAATTTGTCTAAAGTCATAATGTTTCATGGCGAACTGGGCTTGGTAGAGATATTCATAAACATATAATTGACCATCATGTGCAGAACATAATACCCCAGAAGCTCCTTGCCCATTAACGAAGGAGATGCCGATAGGGCGTCCGATTAAGTATGGTATTTTTTGATGCCAGTGCATAGGGGAATCACTCCTTTTTGAGATAATATACGAAATGAATGACTGAATTGTTGCTTATCCACGTAAATCTTAAACTGAAGGGTTTTTAACGCTATATCTAGAAGTTATTAATATGAATGGATTATAAGTGTGGAAGAGGAATAAATGATGGCCAAAGAATGTATTCTAGAAGAAAAGTTGAGCCTAATAGAATGGTGCCAAACATTGAATGGAATATCGGAGGATATATGGTTTCAACCATTTAAAAAAGGTTCATGGGCAATTGCGGATGTAATTTCACATTTTATTGTTTGGGATGAGTTTCTAATGAAGTATAGAATTTCATATTTTGTAAGCGGGAAATCTGTACCTATCGTTCCAACAGATGTTGAGGAAATGAATAAGGTTGCAATAAAATATGCAAGGTCTGGTATTTCAAAAGAAGAACTAATAGATCAATTTAGCTTTACTCGTAAACAATTAGTAGACCAAATTGAGCGAATTCCTGCTCGGAATTTTAATAATGACTATCAATTTGGCACAAAAAAATTGAGGTTAAATAATTATTTTTCATCACTTATCGAGCATGACTTAAAGCATAAAAAAGAAATAATACAATTTCTAATACATGATCAAGCCGATAATAAAAACCGCTATAATTCTTAATGAATTTATAGCGGTTTTTATTATAATCTTAAGCAAGATTTTTACGTTTTTTTGTCCACTTTTTTATTACGAAATATAAAAGTATAAGTACAACGCCACCGATAGCGAACGATTTCACATACGGTCCAGCAATATCGTTAATATTCTCCCAATTTTCACCTAGTTTCTCACCTAAATAAATGAAAATGATAGACCAAGGGATGATCGCAAGTGCTGTTAATGTAGTGAAACGTAGTAATGGCATTTTTGTAATACCAGCAGGAATTGATATCGCATGACGAACGATAGGAATGAAACGTGCAGTGAAAATTACGCCAGTTCCGTAACGATTAAACCAATCTTCAGCAGCATCCATTTGTTTTTTATGTATGAAAATATACTTACCGTAACGTTCTAATACAGGGCGACCACCATATCGACCAATCCAGTAAACAAAGATTTGGGCAATAACACCACCAATTGTACCGAATATAACTGCGCCTACAAATGAGATACTACCATTGAATACTAAGTATCCCGCATAAGCAAGGACAATCTCACTTGGAATAATTTCAATCATAAGTCCAAGCATTATGCCCCAATAACCTAATCCCTCAAAAAATGTTAATACTGAATGAATAAAACTACTTAACATTGTTGCACCTTCTAATGTATGAATTTTGAATATAAGCCCCTTTATTTAACAATATAAAAGGTTCACTATATGTAGATTATACCTTATTTATATAGTGGATTGCCATTTCAATTCTTTTATGTCTCTCATAAGTATTATAGTAAAGGATATAAGTTGAGTTTTCATGAAGAGAGAATGAAAGGAGTATTAAAAATTTCTCATATTTAAAGAGAAGGAAAGGAGTTATAGACTGAAAATTTTGTATAATGATGTAAGTGTGAATTTACAAAGGGGGAGAAGTTATGCGTTTTACAGATCCTATTTACGGACCAATTACTATTCACGATAGAGAGATTATACGATTGATCGATACTAAAGCGTTTTGAAGGTTGGCCCATATTAAACAACAAGGCCATACATATTTTTTACACGAGAACGCAATACATACGAGGAACGAACATTCAATAGGTGTATATGTACTAGTTAATAAAGTGATAGAACATCTTACGGAGATTGGTGACATTCATTTGTCAGAATATGAGCGGAAGTTAGTATCTACTGTAGCCCTTCTACACGATGTTGGACACGGTCCATATTCGCATTGCTTTCAGAAAATATCTGGAGAGGATCACGGGGATTGGACTGTTCGAATTATTCAAGAGGATGATGAAATACGCACAATTTTAAATAAGATTTCCGGATTATTAGAAGATGTAACGAAAGGTTTATCAAAAGATGGAGTTTTTCCGATTATAGATGAGCTATTATTTAATTCATTAGGAATGGATCAATTAGATTTTTGGAATAGAGATTTATATTATTCCACGCTTGAATTGGAGGGCTTACGAATAGAAGAATTGATTGCTAATATGCGTTTTATTAACGGTAAACTTGTTATTGAAGAATCAGGAATCCCTTTGATCGAACAACTAATGAAAATAAAAGAAGGGCTTTACAATAATGGCTTTGGCCATCCATTTGTAATAGGGAAAGACTTATTAATACAATCTATTTTTAAAAAGGTAGAGGAGAAAAATCTTTCGTTCTATACTCCTGAGTTACAAAATTTCTTTCATAAAGGGGAGAGGTTAGAAGTAGAGGACTTTCTTCCGTTACAAGATGAAATGATTTTAAATGAAATAAAGTATTTTGCAAAATCAGACGACATAGAAATAGCGGCGTTAATCCAGCTATATTTTTCAGCTTCTAAAAGTTTATCATTTGAAAAGGGACTAGAGGGTGATTTTAAAAAGGAAAATAGCACCTTAGCAGTAATAACTGAAAAAAAGGCTTACAGTTCATACATGGGTGGTATTTATGTTTATAGTAATGATCAGTTAGAGGATATTATAGAACAATCACCTTTCATTCAAGAGATAGTAAAATTGCCTAAAAAAGAATATGCGTATTCAATTTAAATTGGTTCGAAAATTTAAAAATGAATGAGGTGGAAATATGGATTGGAAAGAACGTCTTTTAGAATTGGATGATATGCCAATTATATTAGAATGGTATAACGACGAAGATTTACATAACATAGCAGATGTGAAATCATTTAAGCGATATACAATCGAAGAGCTTCGGCAGTATTGGACTGGAAAATTGTCGCGGTCTTATGCGAGTTATCATGTAATAGTAGTAGAGGATGAAGTAATAGGGAGAGTCGGATTAAAAAAGAAGCAATATGACGATGCGTGCGTGATGGAATACTCTATCCTCATTGGTGTTTCGAATTTATATTCAAAAGGGCTTGGAACGGAGATTACAAAGTATTTTATTAGTAAATCATTTTTAGATCCGGATATACAAGCCGTTGTATTGCAAGTTAGGGAAGATAATAAGAGGGCCATTCGTTGTTATGAGAAAGCTGGATTTAAAAAAGAAAAGTCGTATATAGAGAATCAAGTGAAAGTGTATGATATGCATAGAATTAAGAAAGAGGAAAAAATTACATATAATTAATTCTGAATGTACTGTAAATCAAGGGAGGGAAATGAAATACATGAAACATAAAATTGCTTTACTGGCCGATGTCCATGGTAATGCAACTGCTTTAAAAGCAGTTATCGAAGATTCTATTAAAGAAAGTGTGACTGATTATTGGTTTTTAGGAGATTTAATTATGCCTGGGCCTGGATCGAATGATTTATTTGAGATGTTAGAGAGTATTAACGTTGATACTTATGTTCAAGGGAATTGGGAAGATAGCTTTCTTGATGTGCTTAATAAAAACATTGATATTAATAACGCTACTGATATTTATGTTTCTAGATTAGTGCAGTATCAATGTGAAAATCTGGATAAAAACTATATAAATCATATTAAAAATCTACCATTACATATAACAAAACGGGTGAATGATTTATCTATCAGTATTAGTCATAATCTACCAAATAAAAATTATGGAGGAGATTTATGGCCCACTAATAATCAGGAAAATTTTGATCAGTTATTTGATCATGATTATGATATTGCAATTTACGCTCATACCCATCACCAATTGTTACGCTATAGTAGCAATGATCAATTAATTATTAACCCAGGAACTATTGGACAACCTTTTTACAGATGGGACAAGTTAAACTCTGACCTACGTGCTCAGTATGCAATTCTTGAAATTGATGAGGCAGGGATTGCAGAGGTGGGATTTAAAAAAATTTCTTATGATGTAGAAAAGGAATTAAAAAATGCTATTAATAAACAACTTCCGTATATTGATTTATATCGAGAACTGCTCGAAACAGGAAAAACCCATACTCATGATATTGAATTATTACAAAAGATTAATGATAAATTCAATTATAGGGATGAAGTAATTAGATTTATGGAAAAAATCGGTTAGGAATCTAATGGAATGAAATTTAGATTTTAAAAGAATTTCTGATTAAATTGTTTAGTGTAGTTAAGTATCTTACATCGAGGGAAAACAAGCATAACCCTGTTCTCAATATACGACAGGGTTATGCTTGTTTTCGTCTTTAAAATTAAATACCTTTTTGTTATAAAAAAAATAGAAGCAATTCTGCTCCTATTTTTTACGGCTTCACATCTAAATTTTGTAAAAATAACGTTGCTGAAACGTAACGTTTTGCTAGCATTTGTACATAAGCGGTATGTACAGAAAGTGTGGCGATAATAATAGCGTTACGAATTGCTTCGCGTTGTTCGTTATTAATTTGATCGAACTTACTTGCTATTTTATCAGCCTTTTCTTTTACGATATTTTCGATCGTATGAACTGTATCTGTAGCATTTAGTTGTAAGCAATTCCCTTGATTCAGTTCTTCAAATAAAGAAGAATAAGCTACATATAAATGAAGAGGATTAATTAAATCATCACTTCGATCGGCCGGGTCATTTACGATGAGTCGTAATAGTTTGCGAATAGATTCAAAATCAAGCGCTGTTTTTAAATCTTCGACAATGAATAGTAATGCTGCTTGTTCGATTGAGTATTTTTTCCCTTTTTGAGGTGAGCCAATCATTTCTTTTATATCTCGTTTCACCCAGTTTTGCATAGCAGTTACAGAGAAACTCGTGTTTTCAATCTGATTGCCAAGCGCAACTATTTCATTTAAAGAAAAACCGACATCCGTATCGTCAATCTTAATCAATTTTTCAAAAATAGGTGAAAGTGCGGTTGTAATAAAAGCAGTAACGCTTTGTCCGCTTTCAATATCTTTTTTATGTGACTTTGCCCAAGCTTCTTGTAAAATGCCGAGAGGCTTCTTCGTATTCCATCCTCTTAGTGATAGAAGGAGCGTTGCCATTTCGTTTCGTGTGAGATGAAATGTTTCCATCTTTTCACCTCCAAAATTATAAAAAGTTCTTATGAACTTATAATATGTTTTGTTTCATTTAAAGTCAATTCCGTTTTGATTAATTTTTCCTATGTCATGAAATTGTCGTAAGTAAATAATGCTTGCATATTTCGACAAAAGTTCATATAATAAGTTCATAAGAACCTTTAAAATGGTTTTAAAACAAATCTATCATTCTGAATTTACTAGAAAGGTAGATTTCACATATATCTATATAAAAGGAGAATGGATATAATATGTTGAAAAAACTTGTAGCAGTAATGACAGCATTCATGGTTATCTTTGGGGCTAGTAGCTTTATGTTCGTAGATCATGCGGCAGCGAAAAGTTACAAATCTGGTAAAAAATCATATACACCAAGTTCAGGTCAAAAGTCAAAAGTTGATTTAAACAAAAAAGATTCTAATGTGAATTCACAAAAAACGACAACTGATTCAAAAACAAAAGCAACAAACACAGCGCCAAAAAGTAATAAAGGTGGCTTTATGAAAGGTTTATTACTAGGTGGTCTTGGTGGTTTACTAATGGGTAGCTTATTTGCAAATATGGGAGCTCTTGGTTCTGTATTAGCGTTTATGGTAAATATGTTATTAATGGCTGGTATCGTAATGTTAGCAGTTCGTGCATTTAAATACTTCAAAGATCAACGTAAGAAAAAGGCAGATGAAGTAGCATGGAAACAATAAAAATTTCTGAACAAGAGCTTATAAATGCGCTTTGCGTATATATCGCTGAAAAAAGACAAGTTGGTCCAGAAGAAGTTTCAGTTGAACTAATGTATGATGATGACTACGGTTTCTCTGCAGAAGTAGAGGTAAATGGTCGCCAGCAAATTTTAATTCAAGCAAACTTAATCGAAGCACTACGCTTGTTGCTAGATAGAGAATATAATGTCAATTCATTTGCAGCAAGATTGCAACTTGAATTAGATGATGAAGAAGGCATTTACGCATTAGCGAAATTTAATAATAATGAACAATAAAACTGTTAGAGCTGTATGCTCTAACAGTTTTTTATTTGGATTCATATTGTTAGTATGTTTCTTCTTTTGGGATAAAATCCAATTATTAATAAACTAATGAATTGGTAAAAGCATGTTATTATAATCAAGAATATTTTATGTTAATAGGAGGATATAATGAAAAATAAATTATTAGTAGCATTAGCTACGGTTTGTTTATCTTTAACTGCTTGCAATTCAACAGAACAAACGAAAGATGTACAAGCGAACGAAAAGAAAGATAATAATGTGGAACAACAAACTGGAACTACTAGTCCAAAAGCTAAAGAAATAACAGAAAAAAGTACAGTGGAGAGATTATCTCAAGATCATAATGTGTCATTAGAAGGTGATGGTGAGAATTCTTCTGACTTTTTTGAATTGAAATCTGGATTTGTCATTGCTGAGGTAGAACATACAGGAGAAAGTAATGCGATTCTTGAGTTGAAAGACGAACAAGGTAATGACGCTGGTTCACTTTCAAATTTTATTGGTAATGGAAAAGAAAAAAGGTTAGTTCTCATAAAAAAGAGCGGTAAATATTTCATTAATCCTACAGCGGATGGTCATTGGAAAGTTAATATGTCACAGTCTATTTCAATGGATAAAGTAATAACAACTCCGGGAACAATTAGTGGCCATGGATCTGATGCTGTTTTTGTAAAACTTGAAAAAGGCTTGAAAGAGTTACATGGTGTACATATGAACGGTGAAAGTAATTTTATTGTTGAATTAAATGATAGTATAGTATTTAATGAAATTGGTGCAGCTGATACAACGAAAAAAATGCCTGTAAAAGAAAACGGTATACATATATTCACTATTCAAGCAGATGGTGATTGGACAATTGAAGTGAAATAATTTGAAAAGCTCCTCTTATTGTTGTTGATAAGGGGAGCTTTTTGTCATAGAAAGTGTAGTATAAGTATATTAAATAATTTCTTGTTGCTTATATGAAGTATCCTTTTTAGAATGAAAATCACGCCAAAGTTCATTCATCTTCCGTCTACCAACACCAATCATCGGATTAAACTGAATCGCAGCTTTCTGACGTACAGTGTGAACATTTTGAATTGCTTGTTGTAAATGTTTTTCAATCGAATTAGATGTTTTATTAGCTTGTTTTACGATTGAATATCCAGCAACCGTTCCTTGCGCCATCGCGATTTTTCCGCTTTCAATGCCCGTAATATTTCCAGCAACAAATAAACCTGGAAGAGAGGTTTCCATTTCTTCTGAATGAAGCGGGACATGCCCGCCAAGTTCAGGAATGTAATGGAACGGACAACCAGCTACAGCGGCAAGCTCAGCAAGCGGATATAGCCCTCCGGCAATACAAACGAAGTCAGCCTCATATATCTTTTCTGATCCGTTAATAATATTCCCTTTAGAGTCAATGTTAGCAACACGGACACCTTCAACTTGATCCGTTCCGATAATTTCAAGTGCAGCTGTTCGGAGATGAAGCGGCGTCCCGTTTATTTTCATGCCGCTATTTGGATAAAATGTTAATCCGGCTTTTCGAATCCAATCATACTTCATAAAACGGCTACCTATACGTAGGAAAGTAGATGGGGCAAGGTGAGCCGCATTTAAGAGTGAGTTTAAGACTTCTTCTGGTTCACTAGCTTTTCCGCTCAACTCGTTTTTTTCAGGGAGTACAATATGATCCACTGTAATTCCAGCTAATTGCAATTCATTTAAAATGGCGAAAGACAAAATGTTAGCGCCAATTATGATTCCTTTTTTTCCAACTTGCACGCGGTGAACATTTGTCATAACTTGAGCTGCTCCAATTGACATAACTCCTGGAAGTGTCCAGCCAGGAAGGGGAATGGAATACTCAGCAGCCCCAGTAGCAATTAGTACGAACGGTGCTTCTAACGTACCGATATTTGTATGCACGAACCAAGACCCCTCATCTTCATCTAAGTTATATACGGAAACACCGCACCGAATATCGACTGAAAGGGATTTTGCTTCTTCATGAAGGCGCTTTGATTCTTCTATTCCGTTCCACCATTCCCCAGTAGGCTCTTGATGCAACTGACCTAACAATCTCCCGCCCGGCTTCATAAATTCATCAATAACAAGTACGTTAAGTCCAAAATGGGCACAAGAGATAGACGCTGATAATCCTGCTGGTCCTGCGCCAATAATAATTACATCGATCATCGCTTTTTCACCATCTCTCTCACGATATTCGGATGCTGTTTTCCACTTTCAACAACCATATTGTCTTCTACAATTGTTAAGCATGCTCGTACGTTCGATTGATTATTTACTGTCACGCGGCATTCTGAACAATGCCCGATATTACAATAGATACCTCGTGGTGTCCCGCTATCTTCATGGACCCTTAAAGTTCGTATTCCGTTTGCTAGCAAGGCAGCAGCTATCGTTTCGTGTTCATAAGCTTCGTATTGTTGACCGTTAAATTGAAAAGTGATGCGTTCACTATTATTTAAACTACCTAAAATAGGGTGATCTGTAATTCTACTCATTTATTTTCACCTACCGCTCCAAAAGTAACTGCACGCACGGGTGGCTGATATTTTAATGGAATTTCATTGGGAGTTATGTCAGGGTTTGTACTTTCAATCATTCGATCTATCATCATTCTACATGTGCGACCACCACAAAATCCCATGCCAGCACGTGTTCTTAGTTTTAATTCTCTTGCCGAGCATTTGTATTCAGCAATTGTCGATTGAAGTTGTCCGTATGTAACTTCTTCACAACGACAAACAATTAAGTTCTCTTTATTCGTCATATGTATTCCTCCTCTAGTTCGGTTTACATAAATTATTATGCAAAAACTATGCCAATATAGAGGTGGAGAGGGATTATTGTAACCCCAGTCTTTTTAAACGATTATATAAAGTGGCCCTTGTTACGCCAAGTTGTTTCGCACATTCTAATTTATTACCATCTAAAATGCGTAAAGCTCTTTCAATTACCTTTTTCTCGTGCTCATCCATTTCTTCTTGTAAAGAAAGAATCGTATTATTGTTGCTGAGTAATAGGGAGTGAGCTGTATGATTGTCTAAAGTTTCATTTGTATGAAATGGTAAATATTCTTGTTTAATAATGCCGTCTGTCGCAAATACGACGAGTCTTTCAACTACGTTGCGGAGCTCGCGAATATTACCAGGCCAATTGTAATGAAGTAGTTCATGCATAATATTTGAAGGTAAGTCTCGAATAGGCCTGTTATAGTTTATTGAAAAATCGTTTAAAAAGGAGTACGTCAATTCGATAATATCCTCTCGTCTTTCGCGCAGCGGTGGAATAAGCAAGCTAACTACATTTAAGCGATAGTATAAATCTTCTCGGAAAGTTCCTTTTCTCATTTCTTCTTGTAAATCACGGTTTGTAGCAGCGATAATACGGAAATCAATATTGATTTCTTTTTCTCCACCAACTCGGTAATACTTTCGTTCCTGCAGTACACGCAAAAGTTTCACTTGCATATCGAGCGGCATCTCGCCTATTTCATCGAGGAATAAAGTACCGCCTTGTGCAAGTTCTATTTTACCTTTCTTACCTTTACTATTTGCACCAGAAAAAGCCCCACGCTCGTAACCAAATAATTCACTTTCAAATAACGCTTCTGGGATTGCGCCGCAGTTAATTGAAATGAAAGGGGCATTTGCTGTTTCGCTTGCTTCATGAATTGCTTTCGCAAACACTTCTTTTCCAACTCCGCTTTCTCCTAGTATTAAGACCGTAGATTTCACTGAACAAACCTTTCTAGCTAATTGAATCGTTCTTTGTATAACAGGGCTTTTTCCATTCATCGCAAGGAAAGGATCGGATGTATCTTTATATTTTGCTACTTCTTGTTCTAAACGGTGCATTTCATGAGACATATTAAATAGTTTTTCATTTAATACGACTTGATTTGTAACATCCGTTTCTGAAACGACTGCTCCAATAATTTTATCGTTGCAATAAACGGGGTTTGAATTAATTAATACGAACAAATCTGGACGGGGCTGATGGAACTGAGCAATTATGCTTTTTCCGTCATGTAATGATTGCAGAATTTCTAAATCTTTATAATCAAAAAAACGGGTGATGGGTTGTCCGATAATTTCATTATGGTTCACTGAAAAAATCTTTTCAGCGCCATCTGTCCAAGTACGAACGCATTCTTTATCGTCGATGACTGTAACAGAAGAATCAGACGTTTGAATAACAGTGTTATAAAAAGCTAGTAGTTCATTGTAATACTTATAAAGAAAAGGAATCATTTGCTGAGCAGTTATACAGCATAAAGGCTCTTGATTTTCTTTAATGATGACAACGGATAGTTCATGAGAAAATGCGTCGATTAAAGTAGTGAAAGAGTCATCTTCATATATAACTGCGCACCTCCATTCCTCAGTAGGTGAATGGAGGTAATAAAATTTTTCACCTACTTGTTTCATGCGCTTAACGGTACTTGTACAATCAATTGACAAAATTTTTATTAACTCTTTTATTGTTGGGAATGAAAATGCCATATTGTCCTCCTGTTATGTATAAAAATTTAGACAGTGATAAAAAAATAATACACCTATTTACGATAAATTTAAAATATTTTTACAAATAAAAATTATTTCATATAAATAGTTCTGTATGTAGAGTTGGCACACCAATTGCATAAATAGAAAGTGAGAGATTTAGGAGAAAGGAGGGGTGCTATGTGAGACACTGTGACGTTTTAATAATAGGCGGTGGTATTATAGGATGTTCTATCGCTTATTACACATCAAAATACGGAAGAGACGTAACAATCATCGAAAAAGGAGAATTTGTTAGTGGGACGTCTTCACGGTGTGACGGGAACATTTTGGCTATTGATAAAGACCCAGGATTTGATAGTCAAATGTCGTTAGTAAGTCAAAAATTAGTAACTGAATTAAGTGAAGAGTTGGAACACTCATTTGAATATAGGGCGCCAGGAAGCATTCTCGTTTGTGAATCCGACGAAGAGATGGAGGCAGCGCAGCAATGGGTAAATCGTCAAAAAGAGGCTGGCTTACCATTTCGAATGCTTGATAGGCAAGATATAAGAGAGGAATCACCATTTTTTGCGGATGATTTATTAGGTGGTTTAGAATGCGCAACTGATTCGACTGTAAATCCATATCTTCTTGCTTTTTCACTTCTTACAGAATCGAAGAAATTTGGTACGAAAACTTTTAATCATACAGAAGTTAAAGAAGTGAAAAGAGATATAGACGGTTCCTTTATTGTAGAAACGACAAATGGAACGTTTACTGCGAAACAAGTGGTGAACGCAGCCGGTGTGTGGGCTCCTAAAATCGGACAGATGTTAGATGTGAATATCCCAATTGAGCCGAGAAAGGGACATATTATTGTAGCTTCCAGGCAACAACACGTTGGATGCCGTAAAGTAATGGAATTTGGTTATTTAATTTCTAAATTTGGTGGAAAACGAAAAGTAGATGCTTTAACTGAGAAATACGGGGTAGCTCTTGTATTTGAACCGACAGAAAGCCAAAATTTTTTAATTGGTAGTAGTAGAGAGTTTGTAGGTTTTCATACGAGGATAAATAACGAGGTTATTAAATGTATTGCAAATAGAGCAATTCGTTTTTATCCGAAAATGGCAGATATGATGGTGATTCGTTCATATGCTGGATTACGCCCGTGGACAGAAGATCATTTGCCAATCATTTCAGGAGTGGAACATATTCCGAACTACTTTATAGCAGCAGGACATGAAGGTGATGGAATTAGTCTTGCGGCAGTTACTGGGAAAGTGATTGAAGAGTTATTAAATGAAAAAGAAACAATCATTCCTATTGAACCACTTCGTTTGAGTCGTTTTACAGAAAGGGTGTTAAACGGATGAGGTCACAAAGAGTCTTTACGACGATTGATACACATACAGGAGGGAATCCAACGCGGACATTAATTAGCGGACTTCCTAAGTTAATTGGAGAGACGATGGCAGAGAAGATGTTACATATGAAAAAGGAGTATGACTGGATTCGCAAATTGTTAATGAATGAGCCACGTGGTCATGATGTAATGTCAGGAGCATTATTAACAGATCCGTGTCATCCTGAAGCTGATATAGGTGTTATATACATAGAGACGGGTGGATATTTGCCGATGTGTGGCCACGATACAATCGGTGTATGTACAGCTTTAGTTGAATCAGGTTTAATTCCAGTAATTGAACCGGTTACTTCTTTAAAGCTAGATACACCAGCTGGCTTAGTTGAAGTAGATATTTCTGTTCAAGATGGGAAAGCGAAAGAAGTCTCCTTCTGTAACATACCAGCTTTTTTACTGAAAAATATTTCTGTACACGTCGAAGAAATTGGAACTGTAGAGGCGGATATTGCGTATGGAGGGAATTTTTATGCCATTATCGATGCGAAGTCAGTAGGTTTAGAGTTAGTACCAGAAAACGCATCTACAATCATTGATAAGGCGATTCATATTAGAAATACAATTAATGAGAAGTTTGAAATCATTCATCCAGAGTATTCGTTTATAAGAGGATTAACACATGTTGAATTTTATACGGATCCTACTCATGAAAGTGCGCATGTGAAAAATACAGTTGTTGTTCCGCCAGGAGGAATTGATCGATCTCCATGTGGCACAGGAACATCAGCGAAGTTAGCTGTATTATACGCTCATAAAAAAATTAAAATCGATGAAGAGTTTATTCATGAGAGTATCGTTGGTTCATTATTTAAAGGGTGTGTCATAAATACGACATATGTGGAAAATATTGAAGCTGTAATAACGAAAATTACAGGATCAGCTTGGCTTATGGGTATGCATAGATTTTTTTACAATGAAAAGGATCCACTTAAAGAAGGCTTTTTGCTAATTCCGCCGATGGAACATGAAACGGAGGATGTAAAATGAATATTCAAAAAATGTATACAGCAGTAGACGTACACGTAAATGGCGAGGCGTTTCGTGTAATGAAAGACGTACCATGCAAATACTACTACAGTTTGGAGCAATTAAACGAACAATTTTCAGGTGAATTAGCAGAAGAAATGAAGCTTTTATTAAATGAACCACGTGGTTTTATCGGTTTAAATGGGTGTATTGTCGTTCCTTCTATTCATAATGAAGTGGATGCAGCTGTATTGTTTTTTAATCATGAAGGATCCATTCTTCTTCATTACGGAGGCATTGTCGCAGTAATAACGATGTTACTAGAAAGCGGGTATTTAAAAAAGAGAGAGTCTAATCAATACAAAATCGAAACGCTATCTGGCATATTTTCAGTGGATGCATATGTAGAGAATGATGAAGTTGTATCTGTTTCGTTTGAAAGTAAACTATGTTATATGATTGAAAAAAATTTAAAGATTGGTAATATAAGTTACTCTCTCATACAGGCAGATAAAGTATATGCAGTTGTAGAAAAGGATACGTATTCGCCAGAAATCAGTATTGAAAACATCTCTAAATTAAAAAAATGGGGTGAAGCTACACTTCAAAATATACAAAAACAGTCATTAATAAAAAGACTTATTTTAGTAGATTCTATGCAAAAAGAAAAGAACCATATAAAGTCGATTACATTTCATGAAGATAACTTTATAGTACGTTCACCAGGTTTTGTTTCTACTATTGTGTCTTATGTTCATGCTTTATTTAAAAATGAATATATAGCGGATAAACCTTTTAAAAATGAAAGTATTTTTAATAGCTTTATAACAGTAGAAAAAGTGAAGAAAGAAGAACTCGGATATATTTTCCGATTTGAAAGTAGAGGGTTTATTACAGGTATGCAAACATTTATATTAGATCCTACCGATCCGTTTCCAACAGGTTTCTTATTAAAATAATATGTTAAAGGGAGAGAGAAAGATGCAAAATATTAAAGGGGCATTTCCAGTATTAATAACACCAATGGATGAGTTTCAAGAGATTGATTGGAAAGGTGTAAAACAAAACGTAAACTACTTTATTGAGCAAAAAGTAGCTGGAATTATTATTAATGGAAGTACGGGAGAATTTGTTAGTTTATCAAAAGAAGAACGATTCAACATGGTAGAAACAGTATTAAAAGAAGTTGATGGCCGTATTCCAGTTATTGTTGGAACTGCTGCGGAGACGACGAAAGAAACGATTGAATATACGAAACATGCAGAAGCGCACGGAGCAGATTGTGCCTTAATTATAAACTCGTATTACTGTAAACCGAAAGAAGAGGAAATTTATTTTCATTTTAAAGAAATCTCAAACGCTGTAAATATACCAATTATGCTATACAATAATCCATTTACTTCTGGTGTTGATATGAGTACAGAGCTAATGCTCCGTATTGGAAAAGAATGTGAAAATGTTACACATATTAAAGAATCTAGCGGAGATATTCGAAAAGCGAGAGATTTAGTAAGACAAGGCGAAGGTGCTTTTCAAGTCTTCTGTGGATCTGAAGATTTAGTTATGGAATCTTATTTAGTTGGTGCATCGGGATGGGTTTCAGTAGCAGGAAATATCGTTCCAGGACTCGTTACGAAAATGTATGAGCATTTTCAAAATGGTGAATTAGAAAAAGCGTGGGAAATGAACGATGCTATTTTACCTCTTTGTGAGTTTCTTGAAGGATCAGGGAAATATGTACAAATCGTTAAACGTTCAATGGAATTACACGGACAAGTCGGCGGACCTTCTCGCTATCCGAGATTAGGATTAACGGAAGAAGAAGATCAAAAGCTTCAAACGATTTTATCAGAAATTGCAGCTCATGCAGCTGTTTAAATAAGGAGGAGAGTATATATGTTAACGACAAACATTGAGCTGAAACCAAAAGTGAAAGCGTTTTTAAATGAAGAAATTAAAATGTTTATTAATGGCGAATTTGTTCCTTCTATTAGTGGTAAGACGTTTGAAACATACAATCCAGCGACAGAAGACGTTCTAGCGGTTGTATGTGAAGCGCAAGAAGATGATGTTGATATCGCAGTAAAAGCGGCAAGATTTGCTTTTGAATCAGGCCCGTGGGCAGAGATGACTACTGCTGAAAGAGCACATCTTATTTATAAATTAGCAGATTTAATTGAAGAGCATAGAGAAGAATTAGCACAGCTGGAAGCTTTAGATAATGGAAAACCATATCAAGTAGCACTTGATGATGATATTGCAGCGACTGTAGAAAATTACCGCTATTACGCGGGATGGGCTACAAAAATTATCGGGCAAACAATTCCAATTTCAAAAGATTATTTAAATTACACACGCCATGAACCGGTTGGCGTTGTAGGTCAAATTATTCCGTGGAATTTTCCGCTCGTTATGTCTTCTTGGAAAATGGGAGCCGCTCTTGCGACAGGTTGTACGATTGTATTAAAACCAGCAGAGCAAACACCTTTATCTTTACTATATACAGCGAAGCTTTTTAAAGAAGCTGGTTTTCCAAACGGTGTCGTAAACTTTGTACCAGGTTTCGGACCTGAAGCAGGAGCTGCAATTGTAAACCATCATGATATTGATAAAGTAGCTTTCACAGGTTCAACAGTTACAGGGAAATACATTATGCGTCAATCTGCAGAAACAATTAAACATGTAACATTAGAACTTGGTGGTAAGTCACCAAACATCATTTTAGAAGATGCTGACTTAGAAGAAGCGATTAACGGTGCGTTCCAAGGAATTATGTATAATCATGGTCAAAATTGTAGCGCAGGATCTCGAGTTTTCGTTCATCGAAAGCATTATGAAACAGTCGTAAATGAACTTGTGAAAATGGCAAATAACGTGAAGCTTGGAGCAGGTATGGAGGCGGAAACTGAAATGGGACCGCTCGTATCTAAAAAACAACAAGAGCGTGTGCTAAATTACATTGAACAAGGAAGAGCTGAAGGTGCTACTGTTGCAGCGGGCGGTGAACGTGCATTTGAAAAAGGTTATTTTGTACAGCCAACAGTATTCACAAATGTTACAGACGATATGACAATTGTTAAGGAAGAAATTTTTGGACCAGTTGTCGTTGTACTCCCGTTCGATTCGACAGAAGAAGTAATTGAAAGAGCAAATCGCTCTTCATATGGACTTGCTGCGGGTGTATGGACACAAAATATTAAAACAGGGCATCAAGTTGCCAATAAATTAAAGGCAGGAACAGTGTGGATTAATGATTATAACCTAGAAAATGCTGCTGCACCATTTGGTGGATATAAGCAATCTGGTGTTGGACGTGAATTAGGTTCATACGCCCTTGATAACTATACAGAAGTGAAAAGTGTTTGGGTAAATATAAAGTAATAGAGAGTCTAACTGTTAATAAATAGAGGGATGAAATAATGAGAGATGCGGACAACTGGAAGGTTTAATAATAGTTGTCCGTTTTCTTATATATAAAATTGCTTTTTCAAAAGAATGATAAGGGGGATTTGGATGGAGCAGTTAGTAGAATGGTTAGTAGGGCAAGTTTGGAGTATTGGCTTAGTTGTTTTCGCATTAGGAGCAGGAGTGTATTTCACAATTGCAACTCGTTTTTTACAAATTCGCTATTTTAAGGAGATGATTAAACTATTATTTGAAGGGAAGAGCTCGGAGACTGGGATATCATCCTTTCAAGCATTTTGTTTGGCGTTATCAGGTAGGGTTGGAATTGGTAATATCGCAGGAGTAGCGACAGCTATCGCTTTCGGCGGACCTGGAGCTGTATTTTGGATGTGGGTGATGGCATTATTAGGAGCAGCTAGTGCATTTGTTGAATCAACATTAGCACAAGTATATAAAAGTAAAGTAGGCAATGAATACCGTGGTGGTACGCCATATTTCATTGAGAAAGGCTTGAAAATGAAATGGTTTGCGGTCATTGTAGCGGTCGTTGTAACACTATCATATGGCGTTTTATTACCAGGTATTCAATCGAGTAGTATCGCAGTTGGATTTGAAAATTCTAATGGTATTAGCAAATATATAACTGGTATATTGTTAGTCGTATTATTAGCAGCTATCATTTTTGGTGGCGTAAAGAGAATTGCGGGCGTTTCTCAAATGCTAGTTCCATTTATGGCAATTGGTTATGTAATTGTTACATGTATCGTATTAATTGCGAATGTAACGGAAATTCCAAGTATGTTTGCTTTAATTTTCTCAAGTGCATTTGGTGTAAATGAAATGTTTGGGGGCATCGTCGGCGCAGCTATTGCATGGGGGGTAAAACGTGCTGTATTTTCAAATGTTGCTGGTGTTGGAGAAGCGACGTATAGCTCAGCTGCAGCTGAAGTATCACATCCTGCAAAGCAAGGGTTAGTTCAAGCGTTTTCTGTATATATCGATACAATTGTTGTATGTACAGCGACAGCGCTTATGATTTTAATAACAGGTATGTATAATGTAATACCTGAAGGGAAAAGCGCTATTGTAAAGAATATAGGAAATGTAGATGCAGGTCCAATCTATACACAACAAGCAGTTGAAACTGTTATGACCGGATTTGGTCCAATATTTATTTCAATCGCAATCTTCTTCTTTGCATTTACAACTTTGCTTGCTTATTACTATATCGCTGAAACGACGCTTACTTATTTAGATCGTGGGCTCAAATATAGTTGGTTAAAGCCAGTTTTAAAAATTGGATTTTTAATTATGGTTTACATCGGTAGTGTAGAATCAGCGTCGCTTTTATGGAATCTTGGAGATTTAGGAATCGGTAGTATGGCATGGTTAAACTTAATCGCGATTCTATTATTAAGTAAAACTGCATTAAAAGTGTTAAAAGACTATGAAACGCAGAAAAAAGAAGGGAAAGATCCAGTGTTTGATCCTAAAAATGTGGGAATTGAAGGTTTAACATTTTGGGAAGAAAGAAATAAAGAGGTTGAAAGGAAAAATTCTAAAGAAAAAGTGTCAGTAGATAATGGGCTGAAACTGTAGATGTGCAAATTTAAAAGTTAAATAAACTGAAAATTCATTCTATTTTTTAAAAGTAAATATTTGTATATACCCTTCATTTTATCTCATACTAAAGTAAGTGTGAATAAAATGAATGGAGGATATACGATGGAAAATCAACAATATGGCTCTATAAATGATGTATTACTTGATTATAAAGAAGGTATAGGGAATTTTACGCAACAAATCCCTGAAATTGCAGAAACATATAACGCTTTTACACAAGCATGTTTTCAGGAGGGTACATTAACTAAAAGAGAAAAGCAGCTCATTGCATTAGGGATTAGTTTAGCAACACAAGACGAATATTGTACGATTTATCATACGAAGGGCTGTATCGACCAAGGATGTTCTGATAAAGAAATTTTAGAAGCTTGTGGTGTTTCAGCCGCGTTTGCTGGGGGAGCTGCAATGAGTCAGGCAGTAACCTTAGTACAAGAATGTCTGGTGGAATTGAAACATCAAAGTCATTAAACAAGAAAAAGCCCTCCTTGAAAAAATTATTTTAAGGAGGGCTTTTTAGTTTAGCCTAATTTTTTTGGAAGAGTTTCAATTGTTTCATATAATCGATAGCTTTTGTTTTATTACTCTGTTTAGAAACATATTGTAGCTCGTTTAAATCTCTATAATAACTATTAAATATTTCTTCAGAAAGTATGCCGTCAGAGATAGCTTTTTTTATTGCACAGTGTGGTTCATTTGTATGCGAACAATTAGAAAATTTACATTTCCGAGATATACCCGTAATATCTTCATATCCAAAATCAAAGTTACCTTTATGTTCTATCAAGTCAAATCCCATTTTACTAATAATTATTCCCTCCAATTTTGAAAGAGTTTTTTAGAATCATACATACAAATTTTAGCGTTTTTAAGTTATGTTTATTTTAATATTCTATATTTTTATAAATCGATGTCTCTATATTAGGGAGAAGTGTGTATATGCTCTTACCAATTAAAGATTCTAATTCTTTCTTAATTGCATAGAATCCCTTCCAATGTAAAGAAGTATGAGAGGTTGTGCCATGACGTAAACCAACTGAAATCAATCTTTTTTCAAGAGTAGTAAATCCATCCGCATCAGCAAGTGCGTCACAAAGGGTAATCACCTTATTGTATAAGTCGTAGTCACTATTTTTATTCAATATTTCAATTAACCGGCTTTCCATATAATCAGGAACAATGCTCCACTCCGCTGCGATATCTATATGTTCATTTTTGCAAGGAAATGAATGCGTCACACATATAATGGCGTTTCCTGTATACCCTAAATCATTCATATACATATAACCATCATAGGAATGAATAACAGATTTAGTAAAACCTTTATATCTTCCTATGTCATGCAGGAGGGCAGCGTTGTATGCTATATCAGCATCTAGGTCGTACCCATTATTAATAAGTTCAACAACTATCTTTTCAGTTGCAAGGGCAACATTACGTGAATGATCGAACCACGGACCTGGGTTTTGTTCATATGCCCACTGGAGTAATTCTCTTGCATATGTCCTATCTAATATATATTTCATATAGGTATCCTTTCTCTAAAAAATCATATATTTAATAATTTCATCTTAGAATTTCATTATTCCTTCTTTAAAAGTTGTTACAATGAAATAAAAGGGGGAAAAGTAATGCGAAATTTAGTAATTGAAGAAATTAAGCAACTAGAAAATGATATTGAAGAGCTTTCTGAACTGTTGAAAACTGTAGTAGATGATGGGGCGTCAATAGGTTTTTTACCTCCACTAGAAGAAAAAGAAGCAGCGAAGTATTGGCAAACTGTATTAGCACCAGAAGTGATATTGTATGTTGCTAAAATAAACAATGAAGTGGCGGGCAGTGTTCAATTACATTTAGTTACAAAGCCTAACGGGATACATAGAGCTGAAATTTGCAAGTTAATGACTCATCCAAACTTTAGACGTAACGGTATTGGACGTTCACTTATGCAAAAAGCAGAGGAACGAGCAAAGCAAGAAAACAGGACTCTTTTAGTATTAGATACTAGAGAAGGAGATCCTTCCAATAGATTGTATAAGCCATTAGACTATCAAGAATCCGGTAAAATACCAGGGTATGCGATTTCTCCGAATGGTGAGTTAGATGCAACGATAATTTATTATAAAATGATTTAGTTTTTTATTTAAAAAGAGGGATATTTTCAAACCACAAAGTTGTTATTAGGTCTGAGTATTGATTTATAAAAAGATTGATAAACCCCTGTATAATAGGGGTTTTCTTTTCATTCATTAACTTCATATTGAATGTTCAATTTGAGGGCCAATTTGTATAAGGTTTTAATAGGTTTATACGAGGTATTATTTAAATAGGAATTTTGAAGTCTTTTGGTGAATATTAAATGTTAATCTAAAAGATGGAGGTTGCTGTGATGTTGAAACTGTTTCAATATAACTGGCAAGTTCGTGATGAATGGTTTACATGGTGCGAAGACATGCCGGATGAAGAACTATTAAAGAAACGGGTCGGTGGGTTCGGCAGTATCCTACATACTTTATTTCACATTGTAGATGTGGAATATATGTGGATCTTAGGTTTGCGAGGTGAGCCAGTACCTGAGGAGCCATTGTTTGAAGAGTATGCCAGCTTGCAAAAAATAAAAAATCTCTCAGCTCAATATCACGAGAAAGTGAAGCCATTTGTGACATCTTGGACAAATGAAATGGATTCTCGGAAACTTTCAGAAACTGATTTCAATGAAGAAACGATTAGCTCTAGAGACGCCCCAATCAGGCGCCGAGTCATTGAATGTACACACGGAGAGATAATACGTCATGTCATTGTCCATGAAATCCACCATATCGGCCAGTTATCTATATGGGCACGTGAAATAGGAAAGGAGCCTGTTTCCGCAAATCTGAGGGGAAGAGGGCTATTTGATAACTAGACTACCTTTGCCAATTTCGTAATTTATTTATAAACGAATGGTTTAATTGAGTATATTTAAAGCATGTTTAGATCAATCTTTTTCAAAACACACTTTTTCTTTGTATTATTTTATCTAGGTTTATAGAGTTAATGTAATCAAACTTTTTTCGAAGCTACACTGTGATATATAATTGTAAGTAATTATTAACTACTTTAACGCCGTTTGTATTTTCAGACGGTGTTATAAGTATTTAACAGTAAAACGACAAAATAAATAATAGATTTGATAACTGGTAATTAAAATGCGTGAAGAATTGATATTTTTGTAGCTAAAAGAATTTGAGAAAATTTTTAGAGGGTTCTTTTAGTAATGCCCTTCCACTTATAATGGTTGTAGAGAAGATGACTAGGCAACTATAGTTATTTTCGTTTCATTTTTGGGAAGGGGATGAAAGAATGAAAAAGACAAGTTTACAAAAGATGAAAAAGATTATGTTAAGTGGTGGGATATTACTTACGGGATTATTAACATTTGGATTTTCAGAAAAGGCTTCAGCTCATGGGTATGTAGAATCACCAGCAAGCCGATCTTTTTTATGTAAGCAAGGGGTAAATGTAAATTGCGGTCCAGTTCAATATGAGCCACAAAGTGTAGAAGGAATAGGCGGCTTTCCGCAATTAGGACCTTCTGATGGACAAATTGCAGGTGCTGGTCATTTTCCTGCTTTAGACGCTCAATCAGTAGATAGGTGGAAGAAAGTTACGTTAAACGGCGGGACGAATACATTCAAGTGGAAACTAACCGCACCTCATAGTACGAAAGAATGGAAATACTACATTACAAAGAAGGATTGGAATCCAAATATGCCTTTAACAAGGTCTAGTTTAGATTTAGTGCCGTTCTATGTGAAAAATGATGGCGGAGTTAGACCGGGGACAACAGTAACGCATGAAGCAAATGTACCAACTGATCGTAGTGGCTACCATCTTATTTTAGCTGTTTGGGAGATTGCGGACACTGGAAATGCGTTTTATCAAGTTATTGATGTGAACCTTGTGAATAATGGTTTAAATTCCAATTTTGCGTTTAACAATGTAGTGCAAGTTCCTACACTATTTTAAATTAAATATACATTTTGATCATCTAATTCATTTTAGATGATCTTTTTTATGAAAAATATAGAAGAAAGTACAATTATTTATAAAAAATTCGGCTTTAAATATTGTCATATTTGCTTCTTTAAGATATCCTTTTCATGAAGAGGTGGAAAACATGGAAAAAGTACTAGTTTTCGGGCATAAAAACCCAGATACAGATGCAATTTGTTCTGCGATTGCTTATGCAGAATTGAAAAAAGAATTAGGAATGAATGCTGAGCCTGTACGTTTAGGCGAAATCAGCGGTGAAACTCAATTTGCGTTAGACTCTTTTAAAGTAGAAGGACCGCGTTTTGTTGAGACAGTAGCAAACGAAGTGGACAACGTTATTTTAGTTGACCATAACGAGCGTCAACAAAGTGCTAACGATATCGAATCTGTTCGTGTGTTAGAAGTTATTGACCATCACCGTATTGCTAACTTTGAAACAAGCGATCCTATATACTACCGTTGTGAGCCAGTTGGATGTACAGCTACAATCTTAAACAAAATGTACAAAGAAAACGGCGTTGCAATTCGTAAAGAAGTTGCAGGTTTAATGTTATCTGCAATCATTTCAGATTCTTTACTATTCAAATCTCCAACTTGCACAGAGCAAGACGTAGCAGCAGCTCGTGAATTAGCGGAAATCGCTGGTGTAGATGCAGATAGCTACGGCTTAGAAATGTTAAAAGCTGGTGCTGACTTAAGCGGAAAAACAATGGAGCAATTAATCTCCCTTGACGCTAAAGAATTCCAAATGGGTAACGCGAAAGTTGAAATCGCACAAGTAAACGCTGTTGATACAAACGACGTTCTTGTACACCAAGCGGAACTTGAAAAAGTTATCTCTGCAGTAGTAGAAGAAAAAGGTTTAGACCTATTCTTATTCGTTGTAACTGATATCTTAACTAACGATTCTGTCGGTCTTGCGATTGGTAAAGCAACAAACGTTGTTGAGAAAGCTTACAACGTAACATTACAAAACAACACAGCTACTTTAAAAGGTGTTGTATCTCGTAAAAAACAAATCGTTCCTGTACTAACAGAAACATTCCAAGCTTAATAATATTGAGTACGGATAAACAGAAAGGACAAGTAGTCATATTGGCTACTTGTTTTTTTCTTTTTTAAAATGACAGAAAATTATAATTTAAAACAAGGAGGTTTGTGTATGTTTAATGGTTCAAAGACGTTAAAAAGGGATGGAAATAGGAAATGTTATGACTTGAAAACGTTGGAAAACAAATTTCAATCACTTTTAAATCAAAATATTTCTTCTGTTGCTGAATTAGAGGAATGGCTAATAAAGGAACAGCGTTTAACTGCTGAAGTAGAAGAGGTGTTAACGAGTCAATTAATTGCTGTGTATAGAGATACGAAAGACAGTACAATACGTAATCTACATAAATATAACCAAAATAGTATTCAACCACTTTTAAAAAAATACAATGCAAAATTTGATCGGAAATTTAGTGGTTGTCCGTTTTCAAAGCTATTGGATGAACGAAAATACGGATACATGAAAAAAGTAAGATTGGTGAACAGCGAATTATTTAATGAAAAGAATATTTCTCTTGCCGTTAAGGAGGAGGGTTTTATAACGAAGTATAGAGAAATTATGTCTAACATAACAATCAACTGGAACAACGAAATAAGGACGTACGCATACGTTAAAGCAGAGTTGGATAACCCAAATAGAAGCATTCGTGAAAAGGCATGGCATGCTTTATGTGAAGCACGAAGTGTAGTAAAACCAGAAATAGATTGTATTATGAATGAACTTGTACAATTACGGAATCAAATGGCCCTAAATGCAGGGTTTAACAATTATAGCGAATATATTTTTAAGCTAAAAAACAGAGAATATAGTATTGAAGACTGTTATACGCTTCATGAATCTATAGAGAAGCTGGTTGTACCCGTATGGAAACGATTAGGAAATCTTTTTAAAAAGGATCTTGGTGTAAAAGCGTATCTTCCATGGGATCTTGCTCCTTGTACATTGCAGAAAGTTTCATTTCAAAATTCCAATGATTTATTGGATGGGATTGAAGAGATGTTAAGAAAGACAGATTCATATTTTCATGAGGAATTTATTCATATAAGGAAATCAGGATTAATTGACGTAGAAGAACGGGAAAATAAGGCACCGGGGGCTGCTTGTTTTACCTTACCTTATAACCAAGAGGTTTTTATTTATTCTAATTTTAGCCCATCATTTAACGCAATTAATGCACTCATACATGAAGTGGGTCATGCACTTCATTTCAATAAACAGTTTAACAATGAAAGTAGTATGCAAGAAAAATATCTTCGTGAAGAAGTAGCTGAGTTGTATTCTCATAGTCTCGAGCTATTACTAATGGATAAACTTAACATTTTTTATAAGGAAGAGAATGAATATAAGAAAGCACAACGAGAACAACTGCATCGAGCTTTGTCTTTATTAATTACGCCAGTTTCAGGTGATCTATTTCAGCATTGGCTCTATACCAATCCAAGTCATTCATCAGAAGAACGGGATGAGAAATATCTTGAATTATGTAAAAGGTATAAATTTTCGTCAATCGATATTACAGGCTATGAGGAAGGGCTTGGTGCGAGTTGGATAGAATCGTTCCATTATATTCAGTATCCTTTTTACAAAATTGAATATGCAATTGCACAATTAGGAGCACTACAATTATTTCAAAAATATCGGGAGAATCAAGAAAAAGCGATTAGTTTCTTTAAAGAGGGAACGAGTGCGGATTGGAATTTTTCCATACAGGAAATCTATGAAAATACAGGTGTTGCATTTGATTTTTCGCAAGAAACGGTACAAAGTACTGCTGGAGCTGTGTTGAAGTTTATAAGTGAATTAAAATAAGGATAGCATTCGCTATCCTCTTTATTCATAAGATCGTTTCTTGTTTATATAAAATGTAACAATAGCAGCAATAATGAAAATAGGTATTGCGTACGCTTGCCCAACAAAGAATTTCCAACCTATAGTATTATAGCCGTCAGATGCTGGAATGATAATTGCGATGATACAAACAATAATATAAGCTAATAATGCTGGGAGTATATTTTTCATAGTTGTTCACCTCCTTTTCATACTACATTTATATATTTTACTATTAAATAGCGATTGGGAGATTAAGTGTACTTGATTTTATGAAATTTTTACAAATTCACTAAAGGATGACGTGTTTGCATGCTGTATGAAAGTGACTTTAGTACGGTATGTTTATGTAATAATATATATGCTTAATAGACTGTTGTGAAATAAATTAAACCAAATATAGAATATAATGTAATTTGATCTTTCAAGATTAGTATATAGTATTCTGTAAAAAAATGTACTGGAAAATTGATATTTCATAAGAAATATAGAATCGAGGTAAGAAATAACGATGAAAAGGTTATGCATAATTCCATGCGGAAAGAAGAAAATTTGGGATAAGTACTCAGATTATGGAGAGGCAGAGGCAAAAGATGTATATATTAGTCCATTCGGAAAAGCATGTCAGGCGTATGCAACTGAGTTTTTTGAGAATTGGGTTATATTATCAGCAAAGCATGGATTTTTAAGACCAAATGATATTGTAAAGGAAAATTATGATCTTGCATTTGATTCAAATAGTAATGAGATTATTAGCATAGAACAATTAAAACAACAGATGATTGATAAAGATTTACTTCAGTTTGAAGAGATCGTCTTACTTGCGGGAAAGAAGCATAAAAAAGTAGTGACGAAGCTATATCCAGAAGAAATCATCACATATCCGTTAGCGGGATGTAGAGGGATTGGGTATATGTTGCAGAGGTTGAATGGGGCAGTGGAAGCGCAGAAGGAAGTATAGGGATAAATTAGTAATATAGATTAAAATCATGCCAAATTAATACATTTAAAATAGACTAGTAAACAAGCCTTTTTACGTTTTTAAACATAGAATATGATGAATTCTATTTTATATTAGGAGGGAATCATATTCATGTGTAATAATTGTGGTTGTAGACGCAGAGATTGTAATAGATTTTGGGATGATTTAATGTTTGGAAGATGTAGACGTAGAGATTGTGATGATTGTGGTTGTAGACGTAAACGTGACTGTGATTGTGATGATTGCCGTCGCAATCGTAAACGTGACGACGATGATGATAAATGTCGTAAGTGGTAATATTTTAAAAAGAGTACTTTGAAGTAAGTACTCTTTTTGTGTATAAACCTTTTAAATTCCATCTTGAACAGATTTTTTTTCAATTTCCCATGAATCCTGTTTTATAATCTTTAAAGCTACATTAGTACCATTAGATTCCTTATAAAAGATATATCCGTGGTTTGATTTAACGTAAGTTAAAGGTTCGCCAATGCAATCTTTAGAACAAGATGTGTTGATAAGTTCAATTAAGGATAGTTCGCTAGGATCGGTTTTACTAGCATCTATAAGTGTATCAAGGTTCGTTTTACGAAAACCTTGTAAGTTTACATCGAAATTCTTTTCTATTTCTCCAGTAACGCTAGTATTCATTACTCCAACTGAATTTTTCTTTTCTAGAAGAAAACCATTTCCATAAAGGAATTTTGTATATCCAATCCATGCGATTAAAAATAGTATAAAAAACATACCAGTTGTTTTAAGTTTTCGAAGCCGTTTACTTACGATTGATTCTGAATATTTCATTCAGCCTAATCCTCCAATGTTTTTATTTTAAAGTATGCGTGGGTATATATATTTAGAAGGAGATGAAAGTTAGAGAGTTACTGATTCAAAAAAAGAAAGCATCTGAAGTTAGGTGCTTTCTTTTTGAATACTGTCCGCTATCTGTTAGTTACTTGTTTCATAAGCGGTCTTATTTCTTTAACAGGTGGTTTTTTATCATAGGCATCAACGTAAGAAAAGTAATAATTTAAGTTTCTAAGAAGTCCCTTTCCTATTTTTGCGCTTAAGAAGGGGAATACTTGTCCAGTATAATCATCGAGAGATTTACAGTAGTATTTTTCGTCTAAGTATATGCTGTATTTACATGTTAGTTCTACTAATGAGTTACCTTCATCATCAAATACTTCTTTAGAATCAATAATGTCTATTAATGCGAATTTTTCATTCAGATAAACTTTCTTCTTTTTCTCGTGCTTATTTGTGAGAATAAATACGAGACCAATTGCGTTAATCAAACTATTTCCTCCTATAAAAAACGGATATTAATAAAATATATCGATATACGTTAAATGTAAAGAGGAGTAGTGAAATATCATTGATAGAAAGCTAAATAAGCCGATTTGTTTTTTCAAATCGGCTTATTTTTATTGAAATACTTGCGGAAATTGTTTTACGATTGCGTCTGTTATCATGTCGGCCATTTCTAATGCTTCTTTTTCAATTTTATCGTATAGTTTTACACTGGCATCATAATCTTTATTTAGGAAGGCAAGTGCTTCCGCTTTCGTTAACGCTAAATGCTCATAAAACATTTTTCTAAATTCTTCTTTTTCTATATATGGATTGATACTAGTTAGAAACTCAACAATTTCGTCTCCATTAGCGTACCATTTCTTTTCTATAGCGGCCGCTGCGTTTTGATCACCAGCTTTTGCGGCTTTAACAAGATCAGCAGCGATTGTTAAGTGGTCTTTAATTAATGCACTATATTTTTTTACTGCATTTTCTCCGTAGAATGGTTCAAGTGATAGCCCCATGTGTGTTGCATTTTGTAGAAGACGTCCAACGGTAACGTTTACGTCGGGCAAGTTAAAGATGATGCCTATAATGGCTAATCGTGTCCAAGCAACGTGTTGTTCCCATAAAGAACGCATATATCCTTTTAGAAAGTTTTCGTTTTTACTAACTGGGTAATTTCTTACAAATGAATCGAAGTTTCCATTAGTGATATGATAAGGGGAGTAATACGATTGCCAATAAGTATACATAAATAGTTACACTCCTTTGAACATGTATATCTCACAATATGATAAACGTTATTTTTAAGTTACGTGTCCAAGAGTTTTTTTGAGAGTTGGAAAAGGAGAAAGTTGAAGGGGAATGAAAAATATACTTATGATATATATAAATCAAAAGAATTTTAAAATAATAGAGGTCCTGCAAGGGAAATTACAGGACCTCTAAAGGGTATTGTCGAGATGTCGGACTCGACTACGTAATATTAACATAAAATTCTTTCAAAAAAACCTGGTAAATGTGTCCAAATAAGAAGGGTACTTTTTAATAAAGTTAAAGGGGTCTGCTTCCCGTGGCAGACCCCTTTAACTAGATAATGTTGATGAGCAAAAACTCATCTAGAGTACTTTTATAGTAACAAATGAAATTCACTTTGTGTATTGAGAAAAAATGAATTGCTTGTATGAATGTAGCGGATTTATATTTTGCTTTTTGGAATTATAATCATTTGTGGAGAGCGGAATAGGGTTCTAAAATGGAGAAAAGACTTTTCAACCAGGCTACGATATATTGCGATATGCAAGTATAAAAAAAGACCTGCTAATTTAAGCAGGTCAACATAAGGGGTTTATCTAACAGATTATTATATATGGTAACAACTGTATTGTAGTAAGTCTATAAGTTATATGTTGAGAAAATTTGTTTGAATGATATATATTTGGCACATGTATTTAACGTTTAAAAAGTTGAGAAAGGAAATTCATAAGCTTGCTATAAGAAAATAAGGGCTGATACTTATAAAATGATTCATATTTCCACGCATCATTATTAGAGAATTGGAGTTGTTTATTTGACGCTTTAGGTTTGTTGGAATTATTGTAACGACTCTTCATAATTTAACCTCCTCAAATTCATATGTATACGATTAGTAGTATTCTAGGAAGGTAAATTAAATGAATATTTATTTTGAAATTCTTTCTTCTTGTGTACTAGATTTGTTTTTTTATGTTGGAAAACGTAGAAAGCAAATAGAACTCAAATACTTATAAAATTCAAAGTGGCGAGAATCAGTTTGATGATATAATGGGAATAGATGAAAGATAAAGAAAAGCAGGTGACTCTTTTTTGTTTACAAAAGCACAAGAACTTTTAGCGTCTTATTTCGGTTATTCTTCATTCCGAAGAGGACAAGATGAAACAATTAAAAATGTATTAGATGGGAAAGATACAGTCTGTATTATGCCTACGGGTGGTGGTAAGTCAATTTGTTATCAAATTCCCGCATTAGTATTCGAAGGAACGACATTAGTTATTTCACCTTTGATTTCACTTATGAAAGACCAAGTAGATACATTAGTACAAAACGGTATTTCAGCTACTTATATTAATAGTTCCATTTCTATTACAGAAGCAAATCAACGAATTCAATTAGCGAAACAAGGCCATTATAAGTTACTTTATGTGGCGCCTGAGCGTCTTGATTCAATGGAATTTGTTGATCAACTTATCGATATGAAAATCCCGATGATTGCAATTGATGAGGCGCACTGTATTTCGCAGTGGGGACATGATTTCCGTCCTAGTTATTTACATATACATCGCATATTAGATTATCTTCCAGAAAAGCCGCTCGTATTAGCGTTAACAGCGACGGCAACACCACAAGTTCGTGAAGATATTTGCAACACGCTTGGAATTAATCAAGAAAACACGATTATGACAACGTTTGAGCGCGAAAACTTATCATTCTCTGTCATTAAAGGACAGGATCGTAATGCTTATTTAGCGGATTATATTCGTCAAAATCAGAAGGAATCTGGGATTATATATGCAGCTACAAGAAAAGTTGTCGATCAGTTATATGAAGATTTAGCGAAAGCAGGAGTTTCTGTATCGAAATATCATGCTGGTATGAGCGACCACGATCGAAATGAACAGCAAGAACTCTTTTTACGAGATGAAATAAGTGTTATGGTGGCAACATCTGCATTTGGAATGGGTATAGATAAATCGAATATACGTTACGTTATCCATTATCAACTTCCAAAAAATATGGAAAGTTACTATCAAGAAGCAGGACGTGCTGGTCGTGATGGATTAGATAGTGAATGTATTTTGTTATATTCTTCTCAAGATGTGCAAGTACAACGCTTTTTAATCGATCAATCAACTGGAGAATCACGTTTTTCAAATGAGCTTGAAAAACTCCAAAATATGACCGATTATTGTCATACAGAACAATGTTTACAATCATTTATTTTGCAATACTTCGGAGAAGAGCCGAAGGAAGATTGTGGTCGCTGCGGTAATTGTACGGACGACCGTGAAAGTATCGATGTGACGAGAGAATCCCAAATGGTACTATCTTGTATGATTAGGACGAACCAACGATTCGGAAAGCAAATGATTGCACAAGTATTAACTGGATCTAAAAATAAGAAAGTCATTGAATTTAATTTTCATACTTTGCCAACGTACGGTCTTTTATCAAACCGTAGTGTAAAAGAAGTCAGTGAGTTTATTGAGTTTTTAATTTCAGATGAGTTAATTGCAGTTGAACATGGTACGTATCCAACATTAAAAGTAACGGAAAAAGGAAAAGAAGTATTACTTGGTAAAGAGAATGTTTTACGCAAAGAACGAGTAGAAACGAGACAAATTGTTCAAGACCATCCTTTATTTGAAGTGCTTCGTGAAGTGCGTAAAGAAATTGCACAAGGAGAAGGTGTACCGCCGTTCGTTATTTTCTCTGACCAAACGTTAAAAGATATGTGTGCGAAAATGCCACAAAGTGACTCCGAACTCCTAACTGTAAAAGGAATCGGAGAACACAAACTCGTGAAGTACGGGTCTCACTTCTTACAAGCAGTTCAGCACTTTATTGAGGATAACCCAAACTATGCGGAAACAATTAAGACTGAAGTTGTTTCAGAGAGTAAAAAATCAGGAAAAGCGTCAGCGAATTCTCATTTAGAAACGTATGAAATGTATAAACAAGGCATTGATCTAGATGAAATTGCGAAAGAACGTAGCTTATCAAGACAAACAATTGAAAATCATTTAATTCGCTGCTTTGAAGATGGAATGGAAGTAGACTGGAACAGTTTTGTTCCTGCAGAATATGAATCACTGATTGAAACTGCCGTGCAAAATGCAGAGGGTGGTCTGAAATCGATTAAGGACCAACTTCCAAACGAAGTGAGTTACTTTATGATTCGTGCTTATTTACAAATTAGAAAGTAGAGACATATAAAGGGGATAGGGATTTATGCATCACGTTTTCGTGTATGGCACGTTAAGAAAAGAGCAAACGAATGCTCATTTTATGCAAGGTGCAATATGCATCGCAGACGAAGCATGGACGTATGGTAAATTATTTGATACATACGAAGGGTATCCTGCGATGATTTGTTCAAATGGGGAAAAGGTATACGGAGAAGTTTATGAAGTAAATGATGATGTTCTGCAAAAGTTAGATGAACTTGAAGAATACACAGGTAATGCAGAGAGTGATTTATATGACCGAATCACCGAAACGATTTATTTAGGTGATAGAGAAATACGTGCATTTGTGTATATTGCTCAAGGTAGTGAAATGTTAAAGAAAGTTATCATTTCTGGTGATTGGCTGGAGTATCAAAGAGAGAAATAAAGTGAAGCTTTAATCATTGAGCCAATCGTGCCTTTACGGACAGTTGATCTCCCACCTAACTTCTTTGCTTAGCTGAAGTTTGAGGTGGGAGTCTTACGGCTCGTTAATGCGGTATAAAAACTTATTTATAGTTATGAGTAATATAAAACCTGGATAGTGGCCGCTTGTAAAACGGTCATAGTTCGGGTTTTATTTGTTTTTTAGTGTTAAGGTTACTTTTTATCATCCGCTTTTATTAGTTACTATATTAATAGGTAAAGAGGACTTGCGAACTAAACAGTGAATATATTTAAATTAAAGTTTCGAATTAAAGGAAGGTGATAACAAATGGAAAGTTTAACAATACCTGAGTTGTTTCTTTTATTATCTGTAGATGATGAAACAGAAACGATAAAAGCTCCTTATCAATCGAATATAGAAATGTTCATAACAATAAATATATTGTTAGAACTTTATCTTCAAAATCATATTCACATAGATCATGAATTTAATGTAAGGAGAACTGGAAAGTCATCAAATATTTCTTATTTGCAACAAACTTTAGATGCAACAGAGCATTTAGGAGATAAGCATGGTATAAAAATATGGTTAATGATGATTTGCAGTAAACAACAATTAACCCACAAACTATATAATTCAATACTGGAGTGTATACAACATAAAAAGCAAATAAAGATAATCGAAAAGCGTGTATTAGGTATAACGGTTCAAAAAAAATATATTTGCCTTCAAACGAAAAACCAAATTCTTATGTTTTTACGACAAAGATCTTTGGAAGGTGGGAGACAATTTTTAACTACGTTAACACTTTTCTTAGTTATGGATTTGAATGGTATGTTAAAAAGCGAAATATTTCAAAGTAATTATGAGCATTTAGTGCAATTAGAAGAATACAACGAGCGGTTGCAGGAGGTTACATTTTTGCGCAGGGTAATAATACATATTAAAGAGAAATTACCTAATCTTTTAATAAGGAAACACGCTCCATTTTCGAGCATGTAAGTTTAGTTATTTAACATACTGTATAACTGGTATCATTCAGTAGAGAAATTATATGGAGTTAAGTTGTAATGTTCTGTCTATTTCGATATTATGTTAGATGTAGTGCAGAGGAAATGTTTTACTATATTTGGACTTGTAGTGTTAAGTGAAAGGGGAATTATTATGGGTATCAGAAATTTAATTTCTCACCTGTAGTAGAAAAATCTATTGCAGGAGGAGAATAATAATGAACGAATTAAATGTGAAGGAATTTTACAAAAAACAATTTGAATTGTCGAATTACGATATCAATACAGAAAGCTGGCTAGAGCAGGTTGCTAAAGAAGTTCAAGAACAAGTTGGTCATCCATTTCAAGCGATGTTAGAACTAGGAGCAGGAAATGGTAGATTTGCAAGGGCGATGTCTAGGTTACAAGTGAAAATGACTACGGTTGAACTTGTACCAGAGTTAGTTATGTTTGCAAAAGAACATTCTACTAATAATATAGATATTCATTGCGCTGATTTTTATAAAATTAACTTTGAAGAAAAGTTTGATGTTGTTAGTTATTTAGACGGATTTGGTGTAGGAACAGATGATGAGCAATTGATTCTATTAAAACGGATTAAAGATTGGATGAAGGATGAAGGATGTGCACTTATTGATATTTATCAACCATTGTATTGGAAAAAAGTAAGTGGACAAGAAATGTCCTTAAGTGCAGCTATGCGAAAATACGAATATGATAGTATAAATGAAAGAATGTTAGATCATTGGTGGGACCCTAATTATCCAAATGATGTAGTAACACAGTCTTTACGATGTTATACGGTAGATGAGATTAGCAATCTATGTGCTGAAGCTAGTTTAAGTATTATGGGATTCTTCCCTGGGGGAGCATATGATTTTGAAAAACGAAAATATAAAGAATTGGCAACATTAAATGAATGTTTGGCATATCGAATTAAAGTAAGGAAGAGTAGGGATTAATCTCTACTCTTTTTTAATTTAGAAAATTCTTACTAAAACTATTGACTTTATGAATGGATTTTTAATACAATTATATTTCGACTGAAAAAATTGGAACGGACAGGAGGGAATCATCAAATGAACAACATTTTTGACGAAGAGTTACAAAAAATGAAAGATACTTTAAGTACGATGGATGATCAATTAGAACAGCTTGAAAAAATCCCGGTTTATTATGGAGAAGATTTTAAAGAGCAAATTCTTGAAAGTATGAGGGAGTCTAATAGACAAAGCTTACGTATTGGTGTACATGAGCCGTATTTTGGAAGATTAGACTTTCAGGAAGATGGCAAGGAAGACGTAATGCCGATTTACATCGGTAAAGTAGGTGTTTCGGATAAAGATACGATGAAACCAATTGTAATTGATTGGCGTGCACCTGTCGCAAGTATGTTTTATTCATTTACCGGTGGTGAAGAATTAGCATTTTATCATTCACCAGACGGATTAGTAGAAGGTGCTGTTTATTTAAAACGAAACATTTCGATTCGAAAGAGAGAACTAGAACGTGTTGTTGATACATATGTGAAAGGAAATGAAGATGTCTCACATGCTGATGATTTTCTTCTATATCGATTAGGTGAGAATAAAGATAACAAATTGAAAGATATCGTTTCGACTATACAATCGGAGCAAAATGATATTATACGTGCGGAAAGAAACTTACCATTATTAATTCAAGGGGTTGCAGGGAGCGGAAAAACAACGATCGCTTTACATCGCCTTGCTTTTTTAATTTATGAATATCGTGAACAACTTGAAGCGGAGAGAATGATCGTATTCGCTCCAAACAGTTTGTTTTTAGACTATATTTCAAGTGTACTTCCTGAGTTAGGGGTAGGAAATATTAGTCAAACAACGTTTCCAGATTGGGCATTGCGTCTGTTAGATGGTTCGGTGAAACTGAAGCAGACAGAAGAAAAATTGAAAGAGGCTTTTTCAATTAATCGCGATGAAAAAAAGGTTATGCTCGGAAAATTAAAAGGCACGCTGGAATTTAAGTCGTTTATTGAAGAAAGAATGATTCAATTTGAAAAAGAATTAGTACCGACAAAAGATTTTGAGGCATGGGATAAAGCAGTTATTCCAGTGGAAGACGTTAAAAAATGGATGCAAGTTGAATATAAACATTATCCATTAAAGAAAAGAAGAGAACGTTTAGTCGGCCGAATGAAGCGCTGGATTGAAATTGAACTTAAAAAGTTTGGAGAAACAAACGAGAAAAAGTTACTAAAAAAAGAAGCAACAAAGAGATTAAATACATATATGAATTTTTGGCCAAAAATGAGCGCACTTTCACTATATAGTTCGATGATGAAGAGTAAAGAAATACTCGAAGTATTACCTGAAGAACTTGTTCAAGAAACAGAAAAGAATTGCCGTAAAAAAGAAGTATATGTAGAAGATTTACCAGCTTTAATTTACATACACCATCGCATAAATGGAATTGAAATCGGACAGAAGTTTCATCACGTCGTTATTGATGAAGCACAAGATTTTTCACCATTCCAAGTATATGTATTAAAAGAAATTACACTAGGTAATTCTTTCACCATATTAGGTGATTTATCTCAAGCGATTTATGATTATCAAGGAATTGAAGACTGGAATGCTTTTAAGGAAGTATTCCAAGAAACAGGTTATTATGAACTGACGAGAAGTTATCGTTCTACAAAAGAAATTATTGAATTCGCGAATGAAATAATTAAAAATGCAGAGATTCCAGTAGGACTCGCAACACCAGTTTTCCGTAGCGGGGAAGACGTGAAAGTAATCCGGGCAGAGGACCAATTTACTGAAGTTTTAAAGACATTACAGCATTTGCAAAATGAAGATGTGCAAACAATCGCGGTAATTGGTAGAACAGATGATGAATGCCGTGATATATATGAGAAATTAACAAATGTAGGGTTGACAGTTAATGTCATTGAAGCAGATCAAAGCAAGTATGAAGGTGGTATTTCGGTAGTGCCAGTATACTTGGCGAAAGGGTTAGAATTTGATGCCGTACTTCTAATCGACGTTGATGAAGAACATTACAAAAATACAAAACATGATGCGAAATTATTGTATGTCGGATGTACAAGGTCGCTTCATGATTTATGGATTTTCTATAGCGGGGAAGTATCACCTTTAATTAAGGGATTAAAATAAATAAAAAAGAGGATTTTCTAGTAGTTCATGAAAATCCTCTTTTTATAGTTAAAAGGTATATGAATTAACAATCTAAGCTGTTTTTTAAATAATAAAATATCATATTCTCAAATTCCTGAATCTGCTCTTTTTCCCATAGACGAACAGCATCTACCGGATTTTGTGTATTCTTTAACCAATCTAGAATTAAGTTTAGTTGCTCTTGTGTTTGCCATATTATTTGTTCTTTTATGTTCTCATCCCGAATTCTCTCAATTAATTGAATCATATAGGGAAGTTTTTCTTTACATTCGTTTAAATCTCCGCAATAACCTGATGGAAATTCATGCGTACCAAACTCTAAGCTATTTATATAGTAAGAAACAAGATGTATCATTGCCTCTTGTTCTGTATCGTCACCTAATTCAATGGTGTTTTGGAGAAGTTGTTCCAAATCCTCATCAGTATTTCCGGAACCCATATAAAGTCCCATCCATCTAAAAGGTCTTGAATCAGATGGATCCTTTTCTATCCATCGATATAGAATGTCTATTAGAAAACGATTTAGTGGGAAAGTTAACACTTCATTTTTTTCGTTTGATGTATCTAAAATAGTAAACAGCGTAATAGCAAACTCTTGTTGTTCTTTGAGTTCCCATTTCTTGGCATTTGAAATAAATGTTTCTAAATGCTTAAAAGCTAAGTTTCGTAGTCCTGCTTCGAGCTGCTGACAGTAAGAAATAAAATCATGCCAGTTCTCATTTGTATTCATATGTATAATAATGGCTTGTAGTGCAGTGTGATTTTTACTCATTAGTTATGTATCTCCATCCCGATAAAATGCTATTTTAATTGAATAACGTAAGCATATAGAAAAAATTCACTGGAGTTATATGCTTTAATATGTGCGTTTAAGTATAAATCTTGGTGATGGAAGTGTTTCTTGTTCTGCTTCAAAATACGCAACTTGATTTGTAATTGAGTATAGAATAGAAGGCATTCCCATTCCAACAGCAGCCTCTAATGCGTCTAGCAAAGGGAGGGTTTTCCCATCAATTTTTGTGTCCCATGATATGGCGTAGCAAGAATCATCGGCCCCATGTTTTTTTAACAGACGACCTATATCAATTGGACACGAATTAGGTTTAGGAATTTCAATCATATATTCTTCACGTAACGTAGTTCTGTAATTATGGCAAAGTCGACCTATCGCATCTTTACGTTTCTTAGTAGAAGAAAGCTCAAACATGATTCTACCTTGAAGTCGTTTAGTAAAAAATGATTTTACAATGATCTCTTCTAATTTTTTATCCATTATAAGTCTCCAATCTATTAATCATGTGTTGAAAATTTTAGTATTATTATATCATTACATATATTAAAAAAGGAGAGTAACTATGATTGCAAAAGTAATAACAAAAAGAAATTGGAGAATCGCGAAAAACATTGGAGAGATTAATGAAGCTTCACTTAAAGAAGAGGGATTTATTCATTGTTCATTATTAGACCAAGCTTTAAAAGTTGCTCAAAAACATTTCAATCATGAAAAAGATGTTTTATTACTTACAATAGATCCATCTCTTGTAAAAGCAGAAACAAAATATGAACTTGCTTCAAACGGTCAAGAATACCCGCATGTATATGGAGTAATTAATGTTGAGGCGATTGTAGAGGTTGTCCCATTTTCTAAAGAAAAAGGAGAGTTTATATTACCAGAGGTACATAGTTAAAAGTATTAATGGTATTTAAGTTTGTTAGTAAGCTGCAAGAAAATAAGAAAAGCACAATATAGTTTGTGCTTTTCTTATTTTCTGATTTTTATAAAAAAAGATTGCTTTTGTCACAACTATACTGTACGATACATAGTATAAAACATATACTGTATGACATATAGTAATGCAAATGAGGTGGGTAAATGGATACTTTATTAAATTCATTAATTACTGAGCTAAGAAGAGGGACGTTGACATTAGCAGTTTTAAGCCAATTAAGAACACCGCAGTATGGTTATTCACTTGTCCAGTTATTGGAGCAATCAGGAATCATGATAGATCAAAGTACTTTATATCCACTACTTCGCCGATTAGAAAAACAAGAGCTAGTGACGAGTAGTTGGGATAAAACGGAGAGTAGACCTCGTAAATATTATGTTTTAAGTGAATATGGATTAGATATATTTTTGCAATTGAAAAAGGAATGGATAAAGGATTCGAAAGAACTTTATAACTTATTAAAGGAGGAGGACGAGAATGAATTTAATTGATATCTATATCCAAGAAGTTGCGAAGAGATTACCTGAAAAAAATCGTGAAGATATTACATTAGAACTCCGGTCAACTATAGAGGATATGTTACCTGATGATTATAATGAAGAAGATGTAAAGAGTGTCCTTGAAAAATTGGGGAGCCCAGTTTCATTGGCTAATGGGTATTTGGATAGACCGATGTATTTAATTGGACCGCGTTATTTTGATGTATATACGACATTATTAAAAATGATTATACCAATTGCAGCTGTTATCGCACTCATTGCAATGGTTGCAGAAAATTTTATAGGCTATAGTGGTGATCAAGCAGTATTAGATGTTATTTTAAAATTGATAGGTAAAGGCATTGGGGAAATTGTCGAAGTAGGCCTCCATGTATTTTTCTGGTTGACACTTGTATTTGCTATTTTAGAAAGAACAGATAAAGACAAAGGTACCCAACCGTTGACGACAAGTTTAAAAAAATGGACTCCTGATGATTTGAAAAATATCTCGTATGTTCCAAAGAAAAAGTCGATCTCGAAGTTTGAAGTTTTTGGAGGTTTAATGTGGACAGCAGTGTGGGCTACACTTTACTTTTATGCGAATCATCTTGTAGGTGTATATCATGGTACAGAAAACGGACTGAAGTTTGTCGCGCCAACTTTTAATCAAGATGTTTTACTTCAGTACTGGCCAATCGTTGTAATTATGATTGTTTTCGAAATAGGTATATCTCTTTATAAGTTAGTGCAAGGACAATGGACGAAAAGAGTGGCAATTGGGAATGCAATACTACAGCTAACTGCAACAATAGTATTCATTGTAATCGTAGTAAATCCTCATTTATTTAACGAAGGATTCATTACGTATGTGGCAAATGTGTTTACAATTTCTCCAGAGGAATTTAAAACGTGGTTAATTGGTGGAGGGATAATTATCTCCATATTATCTGCGGTACTAAATGCAATTGATGGTTTTCGAAAATCTAGAATTCGGTTGTAAAAATAAGTTTGTATTATTATTAGGTAGATCAGTTGAAAGAAAGGTACAGAGAAAGATCATTATGAAAGGAAGAAAACAATGATAAGGGAAGCAATGAAAGAAGATGTAACATTTATTTTAGATATTTATAATGATGCAATCCTTAATTCAACAGCTGTATATGCGTACAAACCTGTAACCCTTGAAAATAGAATAGATTGGTATGAACAAAAAAAGGCTGATGGCTATCCAATTTTAGTCTACGAGCTAGATAATAAAGTAGTAGGATTTGCGACATTTGGTCCATTTAGAGCATGGCCTGCCTATAAATATTCAATTGAACATTCTATATACGTTGATAAGGAATATAGAAAAAATGGAATTGGGAAGTCTTTAATGAAAGAACTAATAGCTATTGCACAGAAAAGAGAATATATGACCTTAATTGCTGGAATTGACGCAGAAAATGAGAAAAGTATTGTCCTGCATCAAAACTATGGATTTGTTCATGCAGGAACAATAAAAAAAGCCGGTTATAAGTTCAATCGATGGCTAGATTTAGCTTTTTATCAATTGGAGCTTAATGGTCCTAAAAATCCTACTGAAGAATAGCTGTATCTATTACTGTAAAAATAATTTTAAAAAGAAATTGTATATATTACAAAAGATAGTATGAAGAAATCTCATGCTATCTTTTTCTTATTGTATTCATGATTATCATTTAACAAAAAAGGATTCTTATATTCTATATCGAATTTTGAGAAGATGATAAAACGATATAAGAAGAGGGATGAATATGCAGGCTGTCATTAGAAAAATAAAAGAAATACAAATTGGTCAAGTTGGAATACTTGTTTATTCAACAAAGAATGGAAATATAGTTGCTACCCATAACAATGAGCTATACGTTCCTTTAGCATCAGCAGCAAAAGTGGCAATTGGATTTACAGTAGCAAAGATGGTAAAGGATAAACTAATTAGTTGGAGTGATACACTTCATGACATTAAGTATAATCCAAATGAGGATAGTGCGCAGTTATATCCTCACTTACAAGACAGAGCTACATTAACACTTAGTAAAGCGGTTGAAGTAATGATAGCATGTCACGACAGCTATATTGCTCAGTCAATTGTTATGCACTGCGGAGGATGGGATACTGTCAGAGAATATGTTTCAACGAACTTTTCCAAGATTCATATACAGGAAAACCCTAAAGATGAGAAAAATATTGGGGAATTACAACAAGTTCTTTCGCTTTTATTACATATTTTCCAAGGATATAAATCCGCACCAGAATTATGGGAACCAATTATAAGTGGAATGGTAAGACAACAAGGAGAGTATGAAGGTATACCTTATTATCATCTAGCACATATGACAGGTGGTTTATCCACCGCTATAATAAATATTGGTATAATAGGAATGTTTCATAAATTTCCGTTTCTTTATGTAATTGGGGGGAGAGATTTACCTAATCGATTTGATAATAAACAAGTTGATGAAACCGTTATAGAAGCTTTGAGGTACGTATACAAAGAATATAGTTATGTTAGGGGTGAGTGATTGAAACGAAACTTAAAGACTTCAACAATCATTATTTTAATCATTACGATTATTGCTCTTGAAGTTGGAATTGCACTATACGATCACACTTTGTCATTAGATACAATTTACTTTGCAGCGATTCTTATCTGTATTGTATTGCTTTTTGGTACACGTGTTTCTGAAGAGAAAGAAAGTACATCGAAACAGAGACGAAGAAAAACAGCTCTTATATTTTGGCCATCTATTTTATTATCAATCGCTAGTTTTGCAGTTATTAGTTATGTAAGAATAGGCTATGTCTCTGTACCAGGAATAATTGGTTTTTCATGCTTTGTTACATATGGTGGATTTGTATTCATCAGTATATTAAAGAGAAGAAATAAAAATTAAATATAGCTTACTAAGTTGAAAGGAAGAAATATATGAAACGCATAGAGAACGGTACACGCACTGAAGGAGAATACATTAAAAATAAATTAATTCAATATAACATGTCTGTGCTGTCAGATGAAGTAAAACAGCCGATGGAACAAGTAAGCTTCGTAGTGAAAGATGAAGATGGAAAAATCTTTGGCGGGGTAACGGGAACGATGTATTTTTATCATCTTCATATCGACTTTTTATGGGTTGATGAATCAGTTCGTCATGACGGCTATGGCAGTCAATTGTTACATAAAATTGAAGACATTGCGAAGGAAAAAGAATGTAGACTCATATTACTAGATTCATTTAGTTTCCAAGCACCAGAATTTTATAAAAAGCACGGATACCGAGAATATGGTGTCGTTGAAGATCATCCGAAAGGGCATAGTCAACACTTTTTAGAAAAGAGATTATAATAATATTATGTATACTAGTTGGTGGGGGAAAGAATATGTACACGTATAAATTACAACATGAACAACCAATCTGTGCAGAGAAAATAAAGCAGCTTTACGATTCTGTAGGCTGGTGGCCAGAAAGAAAAGAAGTCGATATTCAAAAAATGTTAAAAAATAGTATAGCAATTGGAGTACGGGAAGAAAACGAATTAATTGGATTTGCTAGAGTTGTTACTGACGGTGTTTTTCGGGCGTATATTGAAGATGTTGTCGTACATGAGAGTGTAAGAAACAAAGGAATTGGTGAGAAGATGCTAACATTGTTACTGAAAGAGATTTCCCATATTGATATTGTTAGTCTATTTTGCGGAGAGAAACTAATAAAGTTTTATGGTGAACAGCAATTTAAAGCGACGAAGCAAATTGTAATGCATCGTAATCAAATAGTGGAAGAATAAGAGGTGCCAGAAGAATGAATGCAACGAGAGAGTATTGTTTATCGAAAAGAAAAGCGACAGAAGATTCTCCGGATGGCTGGAGTGCAACATGTATGAGATTAAATAATAAAATATTTGCGATAGTAAACCATGAAGAAGGTGAAAAAGCTGCGATTACATTAAAATGCGATCCAGAACTTGCCTTGCGAATAAGAGAAGATTATCCCGAAACAATTATTCCTGGATATCATATGAATAAAAAACATTGGAATACAGTGTACATACATAAGGATGTGGGGCAAGAACAAATTAATAAAATGATAGATTGGTCGTATGATTTAGTACTACAATCATTTTCAAAGAAAAAGCAGCAAGAGTTATTGGATTAAATACAAAGTGAATTCGACTATAAATAGCTAGTAAAATGATTATATTTTACTAGCTATTTGCAGTTTTACATTATATATTAGGGGATTTTGAAATGAATACGAAACGAAATAGATTACTATATGCGGTGTTTACTATAGTTGTTATTATGTTAGGTCTTAGTTCAAGAAAGTTTGCTTTTGTGTTACCAGATTTATTAAATGATTACTTAGGTGATGCTTTATGGGCATTAATGATTTTCGTTGGATTCGGATTTTTGTTTCCTAAAATAGAAACGAAGAAATTAGCTTTTATTAGTTTAATATTTTGCTACGGGATTGAAATTAGTCAATTGTACCATGCGGAATGGATAGATAGCATTCGAGCAACGACTCTAGGTGGACTCGTATTAGGTTACGGATTTTTATGGAGTGATTTAGTGGCTTACACAATTGGTGTTGGAGTAGGAATGCTTGGTGAGTTTATGCTACGGAAGAAATAAGTGACTTTAAAAAGGGGGATTTGTACATGAAGGATATATTAGAAATTGCAAAGTTTTGGTTTCAAGATAAAGGTGTCACAGCTACTGAAATTCAACCAAACGTAGCGAAGATTCATTGTAATAATAAAGCGTATATTTTAAAGGGAAAGGGATCGATAAAACAGTTTCTAGTTGAACTAAATGTATTAGAACAGCTTGATGAAAAAGGAGTTAAAGTACAAAAATTAGTAAAAACGAGAAATGATGAAAGGTACGTATTGTATAAAGAGAAGAATTATTGTTTGTACGAATATGTTGCCGGAAGTGTACTAGAAATCAAAGATACAGAAAAGCTAAAAGTGCTAGGAAGCACAATTGGAGAGGAAATGGCTAATTTACATTACGAACTAAATTCAGTGAATAGTGCTAACGAGTTAATAAAAAGAGAGTTATATAAAGTGGTATACGAATGGGCTTTACCGAATTTAGTAAAGAATGAGCATGTTCATCAGGATGTAATTCAAAAAATGGATCAAATACATACAACTTTCAAGGAAACGATTCACTCATTACCGAAACAAATTATTCATCGCGATATGCACTTATCAAATGTAATCTTTAGAGAAAGTGATTTTCAAGGGTTTATTGATTTTGAGCTTCTAGAAGAAAACGTTAGAGTATTCGATTTATGCTATTGCTGTACAAGTATTTTAAGTGAGATATTTAGTGATGAAACATTAAGAGGGAAATGGTTACAAATTGTAAGTGAAATTTTTAAAGGATATTATAAGCAAAACATTTTAACGAGAGCAGAACTACAATCAATTTGGTATGTAATGCTTTCAATTCAAATTATATTTATTACTTATTTTGTTCAGTTAAAAGATTTACTAAAGTTAAATGAAGAGATGTTTTTATGGATTTTTGCTAATAAGGAAGATATTGAAGAATCTATAGAAAGAAGCGTACTCATATGAAAAAAATAATATTAATAGGTTCTGGTGGTTCAGGAAAATCTACATTAGCAAGGCAGTTAGGTAATAAACTAAATATTAAGGTGCACCATCTTGATGCACTATTCTGGAAACCAAATTGGGAGGGTGTACCGAAAGAGGAGCAAAGAATTGTTCAAAATAACTTAATTCAAGATGAGAATTGGATTATTGATGGGAATTATGGCGGAACAATGGATATAAGACTGAATGCAGCTGACACAATTATCTTCCTTGATATTCATAGAACGATTTGTGTTTATCGCGCTTTTAAAAGAATTGTACAATATCGAAATAAAACAAGACCGGATATGGGGGCTGGGTGTGAAGAAAGGTTTGACTTACAATTCTTCAAGTGGATATGGGAGTATCCTAAGACGAAAAGACCTTCAACTTTCAAAAGACTAAATCAATTAAGTCAGGATAAAGAAATTATTATTTTAAAATCTTCAAATGAAGTTAAGCGATTTTTAAAAGAAGTGCAGCAAGTATAAACTTATGCACTCAAAGAGTAAATTTTGTTCCATTTTAAAATGGAGGGGATAACATTGAATGAAATCATTCGATCGATTGATTCTTATATGGTGAAAATTCCAGCAGGAGAAGTAACATTAAGAGATGATCGTATAAAAAAAGAATGGCAAGTTCAAATTAAACCATTTCTTCTTGCAAAGTATGCTGTAACAATGGAAATATATTATGCTATTACAAATAGTACACCAAATAATAATAAAGATAAGCATAAACCTGTTGTAAATATTTCATGGAATGATGCAATTGCTTTTTGTAATTTACTGTCTAAAATAGCAGGGTTTACAGAGTATTATTCTATACAAGATGATGGGAAAAAGGTTAGTTGTAACTTACATTCAAATGGCTATCGATTACCGTCTGAGGCAGAGTGGCAATATGCATGTAAAGCAAATACGACGGGATATACATATGGAGCACTTGAGAAAATAGCGTGGTATAATGAAAATTCAAGTGGGCAAATTCATGACGTCGGTAAAAAAGAGCCGAATGCATGGGGACTTTATGATATGTTAGGGAACGTTTGGGAATGGTGCTATGATTTGTATGATGAAACAGTGTACGGGTCATACCGCATTTTTCGTGGTGGTAGTTGGGCTGAAGCAGCTAGAGGTTGCGGTGCCACTTGTCGCCGTCGTAGTCATCCTACATTTCATATAGATGATCTCGGTTTTAGGCTTGCTAGGTCAATTTAGCAGGAAAATGATACATATAACACCGTAAAGAGTATGGAAAGTATCCATATTCTTTACAACATAGAAATTTTGAAATTTGAGGAGTGTTTTGAATGGCACGTGTTTTATTCATTAACGCTGGATCAGAAGGACATATAAATCCAACATTACAGGTTGTAGAAGAACTGATTTCTCGCGGTGAAGAGGTAGTTTATTTTTCAATAGAGGCTTTCAGGGAGCGTATTGAGAAGACAGGTGCTACTGTACGAACGATTGATGATCAAAAATTTATACAAGCATTTCTTTCCGGTGGTCGGAATTATTTACAGGAAAGAATAAATGGTCTTTTACATACAGCAGATGTTATTATACCGAGTGTTCTAGAACAAATTGAAGGAGAACATTTTGATTATATTATTCATGATTCGATGTTTGGCTGTGGTCGCTTAATTGCCCAAATTCTTAATCTTCCAGCCATAAATTCATGCACATCTTTTGCACAAGATGAAAAATCATTTAAACAAATGTTAGACCATCTTTCTAAAAATATCCCACTGGAAGTTCAGGATAGAATACATAATGATTTTGAAAACTTAACTAATGGAATTACAGAAAAATATGGTGTTAATATAAACTCACCGTATGAAGTTTTCTGTAATCCAGCTTCACTTACTATTGTGTATACAATTAAGGAGTTCCAACCTTTTGGGGATACATTCAATGAAACATTCAAATTTGTGGGTCCATCTATCTCTACACAAGTGAAAAATGAAGGTTTTGATTACACTTCAATTGAAGAAAAAAGCCTGATTTACATTTCATTAGGTACTGTTTTTAATGAAGCGCTTGATTTTTATAAACTTTGTATGAAGGCGTTCAAGAATAGTAAGCATACAATTGTTATGTCTATTGGCAACAAAACGGAAATAAGTGATTTAGGTAATATCCCTAAAAACTTCATTGTGAAAAACTATGTACCACAAACTGAACTTCTCAAATATACGAAACTATTTATTACACACGGCGGTATGAACAGTACGCATGAAGGGATATATAACGGTGTTCCACTCGTTGTAATTCCGCAAAGTGCAGATCAGCCAGTAATCGCAAAGCAAGTGGAGAGTCTCGGGGCAGGAGTTAAATTGCAAATGCAAGGATTAACTGCGGATCAACTAAGTGAAAGTGTAGAAATAGTATTAAATAATCCGTCATGTAAAGAAGCTGCTTTGAATTTGAAGGAGTCTCTCCGAAAATCAGGTGGGTATAAGCAAGCAGTTGATGAAATTTTTAAATTTACAGGCTGTTATTAAAACTATACATGTGAAAGGGTGTCTATATTAAATGATATAGACACTTTTATGTTATATGAAGCGAGGAATTGATGAAATGGAAAGAATGAAAATACTAGATGTAAATCTTGCTGACATGACAGCTACACCATTTTTTCAAGTGGAGGCGAAAAATAGAATTAGATTCGATATAGAATTATTTGAGGGTAATTTGAGAGGATTAAGAGGGATTTTGACTGAACTTTTTAAAAGTCCTGATACAATTGATGTTTCATTTATTTCCGGTTACATAACATATGGTAAAAGTAAGAGAATAAATGAGAAAACAAAAATTGGAAGGTTCATGAAGATTAAGAATTGGGCAGAAACGAAAGTAGACGTTGATGATCTTGAAAGTACAATCATATTTACTACGATTAAAGGTGTACATGAAGATGAAGTATATAAGTATTGCAAATATGTCGTTAATGGTGGTCAGCGAGCGTATATTTCTTTTTATAACGATACTTATTTATTGTATATAAGTACAGACGTTATTGACATTGTTTCACCAGATACAAGTTTAATAGAAAAGTTAAAACTTCAATACAGTGAAGAATATGATAAGTTTTATGAAACTATATTGACGGATTAGGAAATGTTTACAAGTGATAAGTAATTTCAAAGTATTGATAGAAAGATATATGGAAAATGGAGATGGCACGTTGTTTTAAAATAATGTGATCTCACATTGCCATGCGTTTTAAGTTAACGATGAAGGGTTTCAAGACGACTTGGTGCAATTCATCCATATATATACCTAAAATTTTTCATTACAAGTACTACAATTTCTATTGCTCACTTTTTCTTTATAAATTTAGGATGTAGTTTTACGTGTTAGTAGTAATTTCACTGTTTCTGCACAACTTCTGCACACATTTAGGTGATTTCTATGTCATGATATATTCCATAAGTGAAATATTTCACAAGAAATGAAATGTTTCTTTACGACGGTGTATGCATATTTACGCATACACGAAATAAGATTGACTCTTGTTATTCTTTTACATCAAAGCCCACATTACACTACGAAGTATAACAAGAAGGGGACAGGAACATGAATAATCGATTTTTAAAACAACTACAAAACTTGAAAATGAACAAAAAAAGTATAGGAGCTGTTGCATTAACAGCTGGAATTATCAGCACGACACTTATTCCTCAAAATGCATACGCGCACGGCTTTGTTGAAAAGCCTGGTAGCCGTTCCGCTTTATGTAGTCCAACTTATGGTGCTCTAAATGTAAACTGTGGAAGTGTTATGTATGAACCACAAAGTTTAGAAGCTCCAAAAGGATTCCCAGAAGGTGGCCCAGTTGATGGGCAAATCGCTTCTGCAGGTGGAAAATTTGGCGGTATTTTAGATCAACAAACAGCAAATCGTTGGTTTAAAAATACAATCACTGGTGGGGAAAATACATTTACTTGGAAGTATACAGCACCTCACTTAACAAGCAAATGGCACTACTATATTACAAAAAAAGGATGGAATCCAAATAAAGCACTAACAAGAGCAGACTTTGAGCCAATGGGCACTGTACAACATGATGGTTCTGCAGCTTCAAATAATTTAACTCATAAAATCAATGTACCTACTGACCGTAGTGGATATCATGTGATTTTAGCTGTATGGGATGTAGCTGATACAGCAAATGCGTTCTATAATGTAATTGATGTGAATCTCATCAATAATGTGAAACCAGACACAGAAGCGCCAAGTATTCCAAATGGACTTCAGGCGCAAAAAGTAACAGCGAATAGTATAGAACTAACATGGAACGTTTCTACGGATAATGTAGGAGTAAAAGGGTACCAAATCTTCCGTAACGGAGAGATGATTGACACAGTACCAGGCACTTATTTTATTGATAAGAAATTACAACCAAGCACAGAATACACTTATACTGTAAAAGCAATTGACGCAGCTGGCAATGTATCGAAAGAAAGTACAGCGCTTACAGTGAAAACAACAGTTGAAGCTCCTGATACAGAAGCACCAACACAACCAAAAGGATTACATAGCATGGGAACAACAGCATCAAGTGTGGATCTAATGTGGAGCCCATCTGATGATAACGTTGGAGTAGACTATTACGATATTTATAGAGAAATAGAAGGAACAATGAAAAAAATTGCAACATCCAATACGACTTCTTATATGGATAAAAATTTACTCGCTAATACTACTTATAAATATGCAGTGAAAGCAGTGGATGTAGTTGGAGATGAATCCGTACAAAGTGATACGTTCACAATTACTACAAAAGCTGAAAGCGCTTCATATGAAGCGTGGGATGCAAAGAAAGCATATAAAAAGGGGGATAGAGTTTTACACGAGGGAAAAGTGTATGAAGCAGTCCAGAATTATGAAGGACATGGGGATCCAAACTGGATTTTTGCTTTATCCTTATGGAAAACAGTGTAAGCTTTACCTCAAAATGAAATGAAAGATGATGGGCTTTGATGCAAAAAAAGGAAGTTTGAGAGTTAACTTTTCTGCTTATAAAAAAGACGACGTATTCAGCGTCGTCTTTTTGTATTAATCTAGAATATTCATCAAAGAGACTTTCAAACGAATAAGCTACAGAAAGGTTACTATACGAATACATAATGTAGAATCATATAGTAACCTTTCTATTATGATAACACTTTCGTCATAAGAATATGTGGAATTCCATCTTCCATAAATACGTCGGAAGAAGTTTGATAGCCTAATTTTTCATAAAACCCTTCAGCTTGTGTTTGACCGTGTAGTTTAACTTTGTTTGCTTCTTTGTTACGAGCAATCTCTTCTAACTTTTGAATGATTACTTTGCCTAATCCGTATTTGCGATAGTCTTTTAAAATACAAATTCTTTCTAGTTTACCCATTCCTTCAACGAATCGTATACGGCCAGTTCCTACAGGAAGTTCATTATAATAAACTAATATATGTTTGCATGCCTCGCCAATTTGGTCATATGTATCGAATTCATCTTCAAGAGGTACACCTTGTTCTTTTACAAAGACTTCTTTTCGAATGTGAAAGGCAGTTTCTAAATCTGTAAGTTCTGTTATGAGTTTGGATTGCAAATTGTTCAGCCCTTTCTAGTGTGATATGAATGTGTTTTCATAGTATATCATACTGTAATGCTATAAAAGAAAAAACTGACTTGCGAAAGTCAGTTTTTAAAATGGTTAATATTCTTTTATACCGTTTTTTGTTCCGATGATCGCTTTGCTCGTCATATTGATAAATAATCCTGTTTCAACTACACCGGTAATCATCTTTAGCTCTGTATGTGTATCATTTGGATTCAATATTTTGTTTGGAAAAATACAATCAATAATTAAATTGCCGTTATCAGTTATAAATGGTCCGCCATCTTTCATACGTAAACGCGTTTCGCATCCTAAAGATTGAATTCTCTTTTCAGTTTGCTTCCAAGAGAAGGGGATGATTTCAATAGGAAGTGGAAAGGTACCTAAATGTGAAACGAGTTTGGATTCATCTGCAATAATAATAAGTTCTTTAGAGGAGGTGGCAACAATCTTTTCGCGAAGTAATGCACCACCGCCACCTTTTATTAATTGTAAATCATTATTGATTTCATCTGCTCCATCAATTGTGAGATCAAGTATATCAATTTCATTTAAAGAGATTAGCGGAATAAATAATTGTTTTGCTAATACTTCAGTTTCTTTTGATGTCGGTACAGCTTGAATGGATAACCCTTTTTGTACACGGTGACCTAACTTTTGTATCGTCCAATATACGGTTGAACCCGTACCAAGTCCAATCGTCATACCATCTCTTACAAAGCTAGCAGCATATTCGCCTGCAAGCTGTTTTAAATTCATCATTTTACTCCGCCGGGCGTGGTCCAGCATCTAAACCGGAACTTTCAACTGTAAGTATTGGGCGAACAGTAATATCTTTATGTACACGCATTTGGCACGATAATCGTAAGTGGTCTTCAATTCCTTTTTCCGTAATAGCTTGTTTTTCATCATTTGTCGCCTCACAAAAATCACCTGCAATGACTTCAACTCTACAAGTTGTACATCTTGCTTTGCCACCGCAACGATGAAGAATGTGTACACCGTTATCTTCAAGTGCTAATACTAATTTCGTTCCTTCTTTAATATCGAAAGTTCCGGTACCTTCAACTGTTAATTTTGGCAAATTGATTCCTCCTCATGTAAAATGCTATATAACATATTTATGACCCGTATTCATGAACATAAACATAAAATTAATTATAAGCCCCGTAACTTTTTTATTTGTTCAATCGTTTAATAAGTAAGCGCTGAAAAGGAGTGGTTATTTTGTGCACAAAAGTAACTCAGGTTTTAAAGAATCATATCGATATGAATCATTCAAATATAAATTTATTAATTGAACATTATCCAGAGGTAAAAAGATACTGTACGTTTTTGACGAAGAATAAATGGGATGGGGAAGACCTTGCCCAAGAAGCAATTTGCAAAGTTCTTCAAAAGTATAGTGAGAAGAAAATTTGTATAACGCTTCTGTATAAAATTGCTCGAAATCAATGGTTAGATCAAATGAAATCAAAATCCGTACAAGAAAAATTAGAACAGCAAGTTACATTTGAAGAACCACATGAAAAAATTGCAGATTTGCATGAAATGGTAGGGAAATTATTGTCTTCGTTAAATGTGCAACAATCTGTAATTTTATTATTAAAGGATGTTTTTCAATATAGTATCGCGGATATTGCTAAAGTATGTTCGGTATCAGAAGGTGCAGTAAAAGCATCGTTATTTAGGAGTAGAAATAGGCTGAAAACTGTAAGTGAAGAAGGAATTGAAATAGTGGAGTACACGGATGATGTTGAAATCGTTGTAACTTCTATTCGTGAAGAAAGACCTGAATTGTTGACGAAACTTCTCCCAACAATAGACTTCACTAAGTTACCATCAATACAACCAGTGTTATTATTCAGTATGAAAAAACCTTCTTCTTACAGTTGTATGCTTAGTGCGGCATAAAATAGATGGAGGGATTTAATATGAATGCAATTCCTTACGTAGTAGAACAAACGAAATTAGGAGAACGCTCCTATGATATATATTCAAGATTATTAAAAGACCGAATTATTATGATTGGTTCAGAAATTAACGATCAAGTTGCAAGCAGTGTAGTAGCACAATTATTGTTTTTAGAAGCGGAAGATGCAGAAAAAGATATATTCCTGTATATCAATAGTCCGGGCGGTTCAACGACAGCGGGATTTGCAATATTAGATACGATGAACCTTATTAAACCAGATGTGCAAACACTTTGTATGGGCTTTGCGGCATCATTTGGTGCGCTTTTACTATTAGCTGGCGCAAAGGGAAAAAGATTTGCGCTCCCTAACAGTGAAATCATGATTCATCAACCGCTCGGCGGTGTAAAAGGGCAAGCAACGGAGATTGAAATTACAGCAAAAAGAATTTTAAAGTTAAAACACGATATAAATAAAATTATCGCAGAGCGAACAGGGCAACCAGTTGAAAAAGTAGCACATGATACAGAAAGAGATTATTTTATGACGGCAGTAGAAGCGAAGGAATATGGAATTGTCGATGCAGTTATTGAGAAAAAATAACATAAAACAGGCTAGAGAATATACTAAATTCTCTAGCCTGTTTTTGTCATTCTTTATTCTTTTATCCATTCATCAACTAAAGCTTGATTCTTTTTAATCCATTTTCGCGCGGCTTCTTCTGGATCTTTCGTTTTATTTAGCATGACCATTAAAGTACCTAGTTGTTCATCGTTCATTTTCCATTGATCAAAGTATTTCACAATATCCGGATGATCTTTTTCGAAACCTTTACGAACTGAGTAATAAATGTCATCTTTTTCACCATATACTTTCTTAGGGTCTTTTAAATATTTTAAGTCAAATTCTGAAAAGCCCCAATGAGGATTCCAAAGCGTAACAGCGATTGGTTTCTTTTTGGTATATGCCTTTTTGAGTTCGCTCATCATCGCAGCTTCTGAAGATTGGACAAGTTTTAATTTTATATCATATGCCTTCATTGCTTTATCCGTTAAATTCATAAGGCTACTACCTGGTTCAATCCCAACAATTTTATTATCTAGCTCATCTTTATGTGTGTTTAAATCTTCTATGCTGTTTATGTTTTTCATATAAGAAGGGACGACTAAACCTAGTCCAGTGCCTTCATACCATTTTGATTTTAAGACAATATCATCTTTATAACGAGCATTTAGCGGTTTATCCGTAACAGGCAGCCATACTTCTAAATTTGCATCGACATCACCACGAGCAACACCAGTCCAAATCGCAGCTTTTTCTAAATACATGAGCTCAACTTTATAGCCTTTTTCTTCTAATAAAACTTTCCACATGTTTGCAGTTGCAATATTTTCTTTCCAACTTGTTACACCAAGTTTAATTTTTCCTTTCGAATTTGCATTTGTTGCATTACATGAAGTAAAAATCATAGTAATAAATAATGCAAGGCATATAAGCCATATTTTCTTTCTCATTGAAACCCTCCTAAGAAACGTTTGCCTCTTTAAATAAATGTATAAGTAAGCATTCTTATTATGAACGGAAACGAGAATTTTAAAGAAAGCTTATGAATGTCATTTTTATGTAATATTTCTTTGCAAAATCGCAACACTATGTAAATAGATGGATAGAAAAGGAGTAGTGACATGGATAATACAAAGGTACGTGTTGAAAATGTAACAAAAGTATTTGGGAAACATCCGCAAAGAGCGCTTACCTTATTAAAAGAAGGGAAAAGCAAATCGGAAATTTTAAAAGAGACAGGAATGAACGTTGGGGTGAAAAAGGCAACGTTTGAAGTATACACCGGAGAAATTTTCGTTATTATGGGTTTATCCGGTAGCGGGAAATCAACGCTAGTTCGAATGCTAAATCAATTAATCAAACCGACAGCGGGGCATATATACATAGATGGTGAAGACATCGCAACGATGGGAAAAGAAGAATTGCGAAGAGTAAGAAGGACGAAAATGAGTATGGTTTTTCAGAAGTTTGCTTTATTTCCACATCGTACGGTAATACAAAACGTTGCGTATGGGCTAGAAATTCAAGGAGTTCCAGTAGAGGAACGAGAAAATAAGGCGTTAGAATCGCTACAGTTAGTAGGACTCGATCATCATAAAGATAATTACCCTAGTCAACTTAGTGGTGGTATGCAGCAGCGTGTTGGAATCGCAAGGGCACTAACGAATAATCCAGATGTATTACTAATGGACGAGTCATTTAGTGCATTAGATCCACTAATTCGAAAAGAAATGCAAGATGAATTGTTAGAGTTACAAGATAAAATGGAAAAAACAATTATATTTATTACACATGATTTAGATGAAGCTCTTCGCATTGGAGATCGTATCGCATTAATGAAAGATGGAGAAATCGTTCAAATTGGAACGCCGGAAGAAATTATGATGAGTCCTGCCAATGAATTTGTAGAGAAATTCGTGGCGGACGTGAATTTAGGAAAAGTAATTACGGCGGAATCTATATTAAAACGACCGGAGACTTTATTAATTGATCGTGGACCACGTGTAGCACTTCAAATTATGAGGAATGCAGGTGTTTCTACCGTATATGTTGTAAACAAAAAGTATGAATTTTTAGGTATATTAACTGCGGATGATGCAAGTAAAGCAGTACAAAAACAGTGGCCGATTGCTGATTTATTACTTAACGATATTCCGCACGTTTATTTAGATACTTTACTTGAAGAAACGTATGCAAAAATGGCGGAGATGAAATATCCGTTACCCGTAATTGATGAGAAGAAAAGGTTAAGAGGAATTATTAAACGTGAAAGTGTCATTCAAGCTCTTGCAGGTAACATTGAGGAAGAGGTGAAAGACGATGAATAATATTCCGCGCATTCCATTAGGCGAATGGGTTGATTCATTTGTTGCAAGTTTATATGAGCACTTTGAAGGCTTGTTCCGAGGATTCTCCTATATTATCGGTGGATTTGTTGATTTACTCACTAATTTTTTAACAATAATACCAGCCATAGTGATGATTATCATCTTATGTTTCCTCATTTGGTACACAACGAGGAAATTACCTTTAGTCATTTTTACGCTCATCGGATTATTATTTATTTTAAATATTAACTACTGGGCACAAACGATGCAAACATTAGCGCTCGTACTTACGTCAGTTATTATTTCAATTATTATCGGAATTCCCATTGGCATTTTAGCATCTCAAAATGAACGCTTCTCAAAGTTTTTAAAGCCCACTTTAGATTTCATGCAAACAATGCCAGCCTTCGTTTATTTGATACCAGCCATTACGTTTTTTGGTGTAGGCGTTGTACCTGGTATTATTGCATCAGTAATTTTCGCTATGCCACCGACAATTCGTTTTACGGATTTAGGAATTAGACAAGTTCCAGAAGATTTAATTGAAGCTGCGAATGCATTTGGCTCTACCGCATCACAAAAATTATTTAAAGTACAATTACCCCTCGCAACTGGAACGATTATGGCTGGAGTGAACCAAAGTATAATGCTTTCGCTATCAATGGTTGTAACAGCGTCACTTGTAGGAGCGCCAGGACTTGGAGTCGATGTGTATCGCTCTGTAACACAAGTAAACATCGGAATGGGATTTGAAGCTGGACTAGCTATCGTCGTGATTGCGATTATATTAGACCGAATTACGCAAGGGTTTTATACAAAAAGAAAATAATTCAAAAAACACACTTTATACTACAAAGTGTGTTTTTTGAATTCGAATTACATCCGAACAATAACAGAGCCTCCAGCTGGTGCACAAACTTGGTTTTGCTGTTGTTCCATTGATTTTATTAATTGATTATTTTCTTCGATTAATGAGATTAATTTAGCTAATTGGCTTTCAAGGCTTGCGATGCGCTGCATCATGTATTGCGAATCATAATGCAGTGTATTCCTTACTGGATGAGGGGAGTAAGCATATTGTTGATTTATATTTGGATTCCAATGAGGATACATTTGAATCGTTCCTCCTTCAATAAATTACTGATCTTTCTTATAGTAAATGCCTATGTATATGTAATGGTGACTTGAAAATTCTTTCAAACGAAGAGGATTATGTAGGGGGAATGGAAAAGTAATAAAGTACATTTTTTGGAAATTTTTAAGCGGAATAGTAAATATATTAGGAAGCAGCAACGTTCATGTAAATGGATATTATATGGGGAGAAATTATGAGAGGAGATGCTATTTTGGCTAATAATAAAAAAAGAAATGATGCTATGACAATTGGTGTCGCTATAGGTGTTGTAATCGGTGTAATTCCTGGTGTATTTACTGATAATATAGCAATCGGAATAGCGATTGGGATTGCAGTTGGAATGGGGATTACGCTTTTGAAGAAATAATGAGTTGTAAATTATTTTAATGTGAAAATTCTAATTTCAAGAGATTGAATTTTCGGAATATAAAACCTATTTTTCCTTTTTTTATGATATTATATATGCAAAGGATGGTGATGGATATGCCAATAAACAATCAAGCAGAACAAAACTGCTTCATTTGTGAAAAACATAAAGGGAACATTACAGTTCCAGGTGGAGCTATTTACGAAGATGAACTCATTTACGTTGGACATGTCCATTGGGATGCAGAAGAAACATATCTTGGTTATGTAATGATTGATATAAAGAGACATGTACCTGGTCTCGCTGAATTAACTGAAGATGAGGCAAAGGCATTCGGACTGATAACAAGTAGAGTAAGTAAAGCGCTTAAAGAAAGCGAAGGAGCAGAACATATTTACAGTTTCGTTTCAGGTAATGGTGTACCACATTTGCATATGCACATTATTCCGCGTTATCCAAATACACCAAAAGAGTTTTGGTCACCGACTGAAGTAGCAAATTGGACTGGTGCACCCTATGGAGATTCAGAGAAAATTAAAAAACTATGCGAAAGAATACGAAAGTATATGGTGAATGAGTATGCATACAACAAATAATACACAATATTCATGGGTTGGAAGTAGAGAAATGTGTTTAGACGAAGTTTCAGTCAAGCAATATGGTGATATTGTACTTGGTAAATACGGCGGAAATATAAGCGCCGGAGCAAAAAAGAATGAAGACGGTGCATTAGTTTGGTCGAATGGTGATTGGGAATTCGCTGTTATATTAGACGGGCATAATAGTGCAGAAAGTGTTGAATTAGTAGTAAATACAATCCAAAAAGAATATGAAAATATAAAAGCGATTATGAAAGAATCAATTAAAACAGTATTTCGATCTGTTGAAAATCATATACTTACAATTTTTCAATCCTCCTCATTTGAAGAAAACTGTAAAAGAGTAAAAGGTGAAACTGCTTGCTTAATATGCGTAAGAAAAGAAAATTACATATGGTGGCTTTCCATAGGTGATTGCTTAGTTTATGTATTTCATGATGAATTACATAAATTAGGACAATATACATTGAATCAACGCCACTTTTACGAATGGATTGGAAATGTAAACACATTTGATTTACCTGTTCCTTGCTATTCGTCAGGAATTCGTGAGCTACGTACTGGAAAGAATCGAATTGTAATGGTGACAGATGGGGTATTAGAATGCGGGGAAAGACACTATGAAACACCATTAAATCTATATAATGATATGAATAGAAATAATATAAAACTTGAAGAAAGTGTTCATCATGTATTAGAGCACGTTGATCATCAATTCGGACGAGATAGTGCGACAATTATTAGTTGGGACGTAGAAAATAAAATACATGCTACGTATCCGAGTGATCAACCGAATAAAAGGTAAAGGAGGAGACATCACTGTTTTTGGTTAAAGGAATTTTATTAATACTATGGATCGTATTTTTAGTTATTTTGGAAAAAGTAGTGAGAAAAAAATTAAATATACCGAAACAAATAGACTGGAATAGTAAATATGTAAACAACTCTCATAAATGGGGTACTAGGGCTCTTATCATTTCTTATATAATTGTTACGATGATATGTGCCACTTTAAATCCCATTTATATTAGTAATTTACCCATATTATTTTTAATAACTTTATACTGCTTTCAATCATATATGGAGTGGAAATATGATAAAGAATCGAGGGAATATGTCATTTCTTTAGGAACAGTTCCATTATTAATAATAACAGGAATTATGATTAATCTTTTCTTTTATAGCTATTGGATTTAATCATATGTGGAATGAATGGGGAGACAAAATGAAAAATCCTAAATTACGCGCTGAAGTAATGATTTTAAATGATGATCATTCTAAAGTACTTGTACAATGTGATTTAAGGGAAACATTTTATCGTTTTCCAGGAGGTTCTATTGAATTTGGTGAAACAGCAGAAGAAGCTATTGCGCGAGAATTAATGGAAGAATACGATTTGAAGATTGATGTTCAAGAATTAGCAGTTGTAAGTGAGCATATTTTTGAATGGAACAACGAAAAAGGACATCATTGCACATTGTTACATTGGGGAACTGTTCAAGAGAGAGTTACAAATGAAATAAGGCATAAAGAACATGAGGATATTATATTAATATGGAAAAGTATAGAGGAGTTAAAGAATAAGCCCACATATCCTGACGGAATCGTAAGTTATTTAGAAGATAATAAACGTAATATAGTCCACTTTATTATTAAAGATAAATAGATTAATAGAAGGGGGATAACAATGGGAAACTCTACTTTTTGGATTATTATTTTTGCTTTTTGTATAGCGGGCTATTTTTTCGATAAGTTTTTAAGAAAAAAATTGAATATGCCAAAGAGTGGTTTTTGGGGATATAAGCATGTGAATAGTCTGCATGTAAAATTAGAAATAGGATTATTTATAATTTATTTAGTAACTAGTTTTATTTATATATATAACTTCGAAAATGCTAATATTGGATATGCTATTATTACCTATTTGGGGGTAACATGGATTTTAAGAGCGTGGATGGAATGGAAGTATGATAGAGAGTCGAAAGAATTTATTTTTTCAATAATTGGACTAGGTTCATTTATAGTTATGTTCTTAATACTATTTTATCTCGTTCCACCAGCTGCATAATAAAGTGACTATTTAGAAGATAATAACTGTCATGTAATCCACTTTATTTTAGAAAATGCAACGTAGTAATAGGAGGAATGGAAATGGGAACTTATACTGTTTGGATTATAATTATTGGAGTTGGTATAGGTGGCTATTTTTTAGAAGAGCTTTTAAGAAAAAAGTTAAATATGGAGAAGAGAGGCTTCTTTGGATATAAACATGTAAATAGTTTACATGTAAAATTGGAAATAGGATTATTTTTTATTTATTTTATTGGTAGTATGGTTTATACTAACAACTTTCAAAATGCAAATGTAGGATATGCATTCTTCGCTTTTTGGGGAGTATTATGGACATTACGTGCATGGATGGAGTGGAAATATGATAGAGAATCGAAAGAATATATCATATCAATAATTGGCTTATTTACATTTTTTATTGCGATTTCATTGCTACTTTACTTCAATCCGTTTTCAGCGTAAAAGTAAGTCTATAGCAATAAATAAAAAGAGGGGATGAAATGGTTTGGAGTTAAATAAGATATTAGAACGAATTCGAGTGAAATCTGCAGAGCAATCACTACTAATAATAGGTATTGATGGTTGTGGTGGCGCAGGAAAAAGTACGTTAGCTAATAAAATAAAAAGTAAGTTTTCCACTGTAACGGTTGTTCATATGGATGATTTTTATTTACCATCCGCACAAATTGTAAATGAACATCCTACGAATAAATCGATTGGTGCAGATTTTGATTGGAAACGCCTTTTACAAGAAGTTTTAGATCCGATTAGAAATGGCATTGAAGGATGTTATAAACGTTACGATTGGGAAACGGATGCCTTGACAGAATCTCATACTGTCCCTGCAAACGGAATTGTTATTATAGAAGGTGTATATGCAACACGTCAGGAATTGGCGGAAATGTATGATTGGAAAATATGGGTGAATTGTCCTCGTGAAACACGTATAAAAAGAGGGATTGCTAGAGATGGAGAAGCAGCGCGTGATATGTGGGAAAACAATTGGATGGTTGCTGAAGATATGTATGTAGAAAGTCATAAGCCACATGAATTGGCAGATTTTATTATTGAAGGCACAAATAATGAGATAACTAATTAATAAGAAACCATTTATCTATACATGAATGGTTTCTTATTATGTGTACGAAGTTCGGTCTTCGCAATTTAATCATTTATTTTAGCCAATATGGATTTAATGAAATTTGTTTTATCCTCTGCATATTTATGCTTATCATTTGGGTTAGCTTTTGAAAATTGAATCTTTAACTGTTCATACTGAATACGAGAAGTTTTATTGTCTATTAAGTAATCTCTGAATTTTAATTGTTCTATTAAATATGAATTCCCTTGTTCATACATATGAATTTGATGAGTTCTTGGCTCACCTTTATTGAAATAATACCTTTCGGGTAATACATCTTTTCTATATTTATAATTTAATTGTTCTAGGTTTGTAATACATTTTAGACCACTTTTGGAATCTCTTAATTCAATCGCAATATCAATAATAGGTTTTGCGCTTAAATGTGGGATGGAAGTACTTCCAATATGGTGTATCGCTAAAATATATTTTCCAATGTGTTCCTCAATTAATTGTTTTTCTTTTGAAAACTCAAATTCCCACTCTTCGGACCACGGAACTAAAAACACTTTACCATAGGGTAAACCTAGCATTTAATTAGCACCCCTTACATATTTTTTCAATAAAGTTACTTACATTTTCTTAAAGCACCTCAATACAAGAAACTCCCACAATCTCCAAGGAAGAACCTTCTTCGCAAAGATCATAAATTTTACACCTTTCCCAATTGGGTATCGTAATGTAGTACGCCTTGCTTCAGCAATTTCTACGATTTTATTTGCAACATCCATCGGATTACCAAGTGTATCGTTGCCATTGTTTATGTGCTTTTGTATTTTATCCATATATTCTTTGTAAGGAGAGGTTGTATCAGATTGGTCTTCAGCTAATTGTTTACCAACTTCCCATATGTTCGTGTTATAAGAACCAGGTTCAAGTAAGGCAACGTCTATTCCGAAAGGCTTTACTTCTAAGCGAAGGGATTCACTCCAGCCTTCTAATGCATACTTTGAAGAAACGTAAGGGGATAAACCAGGGAATCCTACTTGCCCGCTAATACTGCTTATATTAATGATTTTTCCGCTTTTCTGCTTTCTCATATATGGTAAGACAAGTTGCGTGATGGATATAGCTCCAAAAAGATTTGTTTCAAATTGTTTTCGGTATTCCTCCACTAGGATTTCTTCGATAAAGCCCCCATTTGCATATCCTGCATTATTTATGAGAATGTCTATTCTGTTTATTTCGTTTAAAAATAATTGGAAGTTATGTATAGAACCTTGATCTGTTACATCTAATTGTTGAACTTTTATATTTTGTTGTAAGTGGAGTTTAGTAGCTTGAGATATTAAGTCTACTTGTTTTTCAAGATTTCGCATTGTAGCAATGACAAAATAGCCTTTTTTCGCAAGTTCAAGTGTCGTTAAAAGTCCGAATCCACTTGATGCCCCTGTAATAATCGCGATTTTTTTATTCATTGTTCGCTCGCTTTCTTTTTCTTTTATCATAACGAGTTATGGGAATAAAATCTATTTATTGTATAAAGATATTTGTTATAATTGAAAATAATTATCAATTAAATTTTAGTTTTATATAAAAGGAGTGTGGATTTCATGAAGACTAACGGTTTTCATGATATTTTTCATAAATACTTTCATGGTTTACAAGTTGTAGAGGAAAAACATATGAATATGCCCAAAACAATAGGTATGGGTGAAATACGAAGATGGACTTCATTTTCAGGTATGGAAATTGTGTTATCAAATTATCAATTTCATAATAACCATCGCATTCAGTTTGCATCGGACGCAGCAATGGTGGAGCTTAATTTTTGTTTACAAGGGTTCGGAGAAGTGCAAGTTGGTCATTCTTCGTATGAATTAATGACTGGAAATAGCTATTTATATTTTATGAATGATTTTGATGTAGTATTTGAATATGAAAAAGAAACGCCTCTATATTCATTAGCGATTGGGATTCCTGTACAATTGTTTAATCATTTCATGATGAATAATGCTATTGAAAAAAGTCTTGATTTTCATTCTATATTAGGAAATCAATCTTTTAAAAAGTTTCAAAATCCAATTGATTCTATAACATCTAATCTTATTAAGAGAATGATAGAGTATCCCCAAAAGGATCGTATTAATCAACTAGAAATAGAAAGTAAAGCGCTCGAATTGCTTTCTATACATTTTGGGAGAGTGTTGCTTAATGATTGTGACGCAAATAAAAGGAGTCAATTATCAAAACAGGATTTGAATAAAATAAAACAGGCTGAAGAAATTTTACTTCAACGAATGGAATCACCCCCATCATTATTAGAATTAGCTAAAATAGTAGAGTTAAATGATTATAAATTAAAAATTGGGTTTAAAGAATTATTTGGGATGTCCACATTTGCATATTTACGAGAAAAACGTATGGAACATGCAATAGATTTACTGCGTTCGGGAAATAGTAATGTGACCGAAACGGCATTTGCAGTTGGATACAATAATGTCAGTCATTTTTCAGAGTTATTTCGTAAAAAGTATGGAATGAATCCATCAGAACTTTTACGTATTTATTAACGTAAAACAGGAATAATCCGCTATACCGTAAATTCCTCCGTCATTTGGTAGTTGCTTTTTGTAATGGTCATTATAATTACAAACAACATCCAATTGGAAATAACTTTTTATGGAGGAATTTAAATGAAAGAACGGAATGAAAGTCATTTTTGGATATTTGTATTAACAGGAATGTTTCTTATTATAACAACGACGGGTTTTGCACGTATGGCATATGGAATTATATTGCCGTTTATGCAAGAAGGACTCCATTTATCTACAGCTCAAGCAGGTATGTTAGGAACTATACTCTTTTTAGGGTATTTATTAACAGTCGGAACATCTGGAATACTTACTATCCGTTTTGGAGCAAAATCAGTTTTATTAATAGGGAGTTGGCTCGTCGTTATAAGTTTAATAGGATTAGCATTTGTTTCCTCATTTTGGATAGCCTCTATTTGTATGCTATGTGCTGGAGCTGGAAGTGCTCTTGTATATACACCACTCATGTCAATAACAGTAGGATGGTTTCCAGAAAAAAGAGGAACTGCAATGGGGCTGTTATTAAGCGGTGCTGGCATAGGCATGCTATTTAGTGGAATAATTGTTCCTTATATAGTACGTATATTTCCAGAGTATAGTTGGCGTGGTTCATGGCTTTTGTTTGGCGTTATTACATGTATTGTTGTATTCGTTGCCTCAATTGTTTTGAAAAATCCAGAAGTTACTGAAGATGAGGGGGAAAGGAATAATAAGTCGTTTTTATGGAAAACGAAAGAGTTATACATCATTGCATGGATGTATTTTATTGTGGGCGTTGTTTATTTAATTCCAAATTTATATCAAACTAGTTTTATGATTAATAATGGTATTTCGGCATCAATTTCGGGAACTGTTTATGCGATTGCAGGAATGTTTTCAATCGTAGGAGCTCCTGTCTGGGGATTGATTTCGGATCGGATTGGTATAAAGAAGACGTTATGTATTGCACTTTTATTAGCTGTAATAGGTGATATGATTCCAATTATATTTGGACATATCATTGGCTTTATCATGTCGGCAATTATTTGGGGTTCCAGCCTCGGAGGTATCCTTTTATTAATTCAAGTTGCTGCTTCAAAGCAAGTATCTCCGAAATATGTCTCAATGGCAATTAGTTTTATATCCGTTTTCTATGCAGTTGGTCAAATGATTGGACCAGGACTTGCAGGATGGATTATCGGGGAAAGTGGTTATACAACAGCTTATGGATTAGGTGCTTTCGGTTTCTTTATGTGCATATGTTTGGGATTAAGGCTAAAAAGAGGGGATCTGGCAAACTCAGCGTATATAGAGAAGTGAGTATTGTCTTGAAATGAATCTTTTTAACGGGGGGAAGAAAAGTGTTCCATGTTAAAGACGTATTAGCAGATCAGTTATTAGCAAATGCGAATGATCCCAGTTGGTATATTCCATTTTCAGATGCAGTTAAGGATTTATCTGAGAGAGAAGCTTTATGGAAACCGAATGAAGAGTGTAATAGTATAGCTGAAATTGTACAACATTTACTGTATTGGAATACGACGTGGCAAACTAGGTACAAAGAATCAAATGTTAATGCTGTGCCCGCTATTGGTGATAATAACAAAAGTTTTATGCTTTCAGATAATCAAACATTTGAAGAGTTAAGAGAAAAACTATTAGAGAAACTGTTACAATGGCAAAGTCTCATAAATGAAGACAAGGTTGAAAGTGATGTAATTGGATTTCCTGTATGTACGAAGTGGTGGGAAGTATTAGCTAATGTAACGACTCATAACGCGTATCACATTGGTCAAATTATTTACATTCGGAAATTACAGAAGAGTTTTGATAATGAATAAGATAATAATTCTCAAATTAGGTGAACAAAAGTGGACAAAACGAGACAGATGTCTCATTTTGTCCACTTTTTTATTATGAAAGAAAAGAGAAAACCTATTAAATCAGGGATTAGAATTTGGCACAGTACTTGCGATATAAAAGATGAACAAGAAAATAGGAGGGCTGGACATGTTAAAAACAACTGAAAGTAAAGGGAATGAAATTACGAAAGAACAAGCTCGTTGGATGTATGAAAAAATGTTAGAGATTCGTAAGTTTGAAGACAAGGTGCATGAATTGTTCGCGCAAGGCGTTCTGCCAGGTTTCGTTCATTTATACGCTGGTGAAGAAGCAGTAGCAGTTGGTGTATGTGCCCACTTAACAGATAGTGACAGTATTACAAGTACGCATAGAGGTCACGGCCATTGTATCGCAAAAGGTTGTGATTTAAATGGCATGATGGCCGAACTTTTTGGGAAAGCGACAGGCTTATGTAAAGGTAAAGGTGGTTCAATGCATATTGCCGATTTAGATAAAGGAATGCTTGGTGCAAATGGGATTGTAGGCGGAGGTTTTCCACTTGCTTGCGGTTCAGCATTAACAGCTAAATATAAAGGAACGAAAGATGTAAGTGTTTGCTTCTTCGGTGACGGAGCAAATAATGAAGGAACATTCCATGAAGGGGTTAATTTAGCAGCGATTTGGAAGTTACCAGTTATTTTTATCGCAGAAAATAACGGTTACGGTGAAGCAACAACATTTGAATATGCTTCTAGTTGTAACTCTATTGCTGATCGTGCAAAAGCATATAACATTCCGGGTGTTCAAGTAGATGGAAAAGATCTATTAGCAGTATATAAAGCGGCGGAAGAGGCTGTTGAGCGTGCACGTAATGGCGGTGGCCCAACTTTAATTGAATGCATGACATATCGTAATTACGGTCATTTTGAAGGAGAAGCACAAACGTATAAAACAGCGGAAGAAAAAGAAGAACATTTAAATGAAAAAGATGCGATTGTGCATTTCCGCAAGCATTTAATTCATGAAGCTTTATTAACGGAATCCGAACTTGTGGATATGGAAAAGGCAGTAGATGAAGCAGTACAAAAATCAATTGAATTTAGTGAAAACAGTCCATATCCAGAGGATGAAGAATTATTAAAAGATGTATACGTTTCTTACAAATAAGAGGAGGGTGAAAAATAATGACTAGAACAGTAAGTATGTCAACTGCAATTAATGAAGCGATGAAAATATCAATGCGTCGTGATGAAAATGTAATTTTAATCGGAGAAGATGTTGCAGGCGGTGCACAAGTGGATCACTTGCAAGATGATGAAGCATGGGGCGGTGTACTCGGTGTTACGAAAGGACTTGTACAAGAATTTGGTCGAAATCGTATTTTAGATACTCCAATTTCAGAAGCGGGTTATATGGGAGCGGCGATGGCAGCTGCTGCAACAGGTTTACGTCCGATAGCTGAATTAATGTTTAATGATTTTATCGGTAGTTGTCTTGATCAAGTATTAAACCAAGGTGCAAAGTTCCGCTATATGTTCGGTGGAAAAGCGAAAGTGCCAGTTACAGTACGTACGATGCACGGTGCTGGATTTAGCGCAGCGGCACAGCATTCACAAAGTTTATATGCGTTATTTACGAGCATTCCAGGTATAAAAGTTGTCGTTCCTTCCACTCCTTATGACGCAAAAGGCTTATTATTAGCGGCAATTGAAGATGACGATCCAGTAATCTTCTTTGAAGATAAAACACTTTACAATATGAAAGGCGAAGTACCAGAAGGGTACTATACAATTCCTTTAGGAAAAGCAGATATTAAACGTGAAGGTTCTGATGTAACAATCGTTGCAATTGGAAAACAAGTTCATACAGCGCTCGCTGCTGCTGAGCAATTAGCGAAAAAAGGACTTGAAGTAGAAGTAATCGATCCGCGTTCTTTATCACCACTTGATGAAGATACGATTTTAGCATCTGTTGAAAAAACGAATCGCCTGATTGTTATTGACGAAGCAAATCCAAGATGTAGTATCGCAACAGATATTGCGGCAATTGTAGCGGATAAAGGATTCGATTTGTTAGATGCACCTATTAAACGAATTACAGCACCACATACACCAGTTCCGTTTTCGCCACCACTTGAAAAGTTATATTTACCAACGCCGGAGAAAGTAATTGAAACTGTATCAGAAATGATCGGAGACCAATCTTTATTACATGTGTAATGAAACGATGAGAAGGGAGAGAGAAACATGGCTGTAGAAGTTGTAATGCCGAAGTTAGGTATGGCGATGAAAGAAGGTATTATTACGAGCTGGAATATTAAAGCAGGTGATAATGTAGAAAAAGGTGAACTAATTGCTAGTATTAACTCGGAAAAAATCGAAACTGAAATAGAAGCACCAGCTGATGGAACTGTTCTTGATATAGCTGTAAGTGAAGATGAGGGAGTGCCGCCGGGTACTGTAATTTGCTACATCGGTAAACCGGACGAAAAAGTAGAAGTTCATGAAAACATACATGTTGTAGAAGAAAAAGCATCTAATCCAGAACCTAAAAAGGTACAACATCCAGAACCATATGCGATAGATGTGACGAAGCAAAGAGTTAAAATATCTCCAGTAGCAAAGAAAATTGCAAAAACTGAAAATCTCGATATTAGATCATTAATTGGTACAGGACCTGGCGGAAGAATTACAAAGGTAGATGTATTAAAGGCGCTTGAAGAAAGAGTAGCAATTCCAGAAGTACTTGAACAAGAAGAAAGTAAAGTCATTCCTATTACTGGTATGCGAAAAGCAATTGCGAACCGTATGCATGCAAGCCTACAAAATAGTGCGCAATTAACATTAACGATGAAAGTAAATGTTACAGATTTAGTTGCTTTACATAAAGAAATAGCGGAAGTTGTACAAAAACGATACGATAACAAACTAACTATTACTGATTTCGTTTCTCGTGCTGTTGTATTAGCGCTTAGAGAGCATAAAGAAATGAACAGCGCGTATATAAATGATGCCATTCATCAATTTGAACATGTTCATTTAGGTATGGCGGTCGCGTTAGAAAAAGGATTAGTCGTTCCAGCTATTCGCTTTGCTAATAATCTATCTTTAGTAGAGTTATCTAAAGAGATTAAAAATGTGGCACAAAAGGCACGAGCAGGCAGTTTAAGTAGTGATGATATGCAAGGGACAACATTTACAATTAGTAATTTAGGTAGCTTCGGTATTGAATATTTTACGCCAGTATTAAATACACCTGAAACTGGTATTTTAGGTGTAGGTGCAATTGAACATATTCCTGTATATAAAGGGAAAAAATTAAGAAAAGGAAGTATGTTACCTTTAAGTTTAACATTTGATCATCGTGTACTAGACGGTGCACCAGCAGCTGCATTTTTACGCACAATTAAACGTTATTTAGAAGAGCCTGTAACAATTCTTTTATAAAGAGAAGGTGAGAAAATGAGTAATTTAGTTGTTATTGGGGGCGGACCTGCTGGTTATGTAGCGGCAATTACCGCGGCTCAAAATGGAAAAGATGTCACTCTTATTGATGAAGCTGATCTTGGCGGGACTTGTTTAAATGTCGGTTGTATGCCTACGAAATCATTGTTAGAAAGTGCGGAAGTGCATGACATTGTGAGAAAAGCGAATAATTATGGAGTTACACTTAACGAAGGAAGTATATCAATTGATTGGAAGCAAATACAGGCGAGGAAATCACAAATCGTAACGCAGCTCGTCCAAGGAATCCAATATTTAATGAAGAAAAATAAAATAAAAGTTATACAAGGTAAAGCGAAATTTGAAACGGATCACCGTATGCGAGTTACACACGGTGATAAAGAAGATGTAGTACATGGAGAACAGTTCATTATAGCGGCAGGATCAGAACCAACTGAATTACCTTTTGCTCCATTTGATGGGAAGTGGATTTTAAATAGTAATCATGCAATGTCCCTAGAAAATATACCAAAATCATTATTAATCGTTGGTGGTGGTGTAATAGGTTGCGAGTTTGCAAGCATTTATAGTCGTCTTGGAACAAAAGTTACGATTGTTGAAATGGCATCGCAATTATTACCTGGTGAAGATGAAGATATCGCACAAATTTTAAGGGAGAAACTAGAAAATGATGGCGTAAAAATATTTACAGGAGCGGCTTTAAAAGGATTAAATAATTATAAGAAGCAGGCTTCATTTGAATATGAAGGAAGTATCCAAGAAGCCAACCCGGAATTCATTCTCGTTTCTGTAGGTCGAAAACCACGTGTACAAGAATTAGCTTTAGAAAAAGCAGGCATTCAATTTTCAAATAAAGGAATTTCTGTGAATGAACATATGCAAACAAATGTATCACATATTTACGCAGCGGGTGATGTGATTGGTGGAATACAGCTTGCTCACATTGCCTTCCATGAAGGAACGACAGCGGCATTACACGCGAGCGGAGAAGATGTGAAAGTAAACTATCATGCTGTACCTCGCTGTATTTATACAGCTCCAGAAATTGCTAGTGTCGGTTTAACAGAAAAAGGAGCAAGAGAGCAATATGGGGATATACTTATTGGAGAATTTCCTTTTACAGCGAACGGAAAAGCGCTTATTATTGGAGAACAAACGGGGAAAGTAAAAGTTATTGTGGAACCTAAATATCAAGAAATTGTAGGAATTTCTATTATCGGTCCTCGTGCAACCGAACTAATCGGACAAGGAACTGTAATGATTCATACAGAAGTTACAGCTGATATAATGCGAGATTATATTGCAGCGCATCCAACTTTATCTGAAGCAATCCATGAAGCATTATTGCAGGCAGTAGGACATGCTGTACATGCTTGAAGGTAAAAAGACCAGTCTAATAGGACTGGTCTTTTTAGTAAATAATATTTAAGTAGCAATATGTATAAAAAGATACTAGAAAAATCACTATACTCTCATGTTTTTTTAATCGATGAGAGTATAGTGATTTTGAAACTTCTTCACTTATTTAATTGAAATGCGCTGTTACTATTTAATTTCAATAGCTGAAGTTATATCGTTCCAATCTGCAGCTAAATTAGCAGTTTGACCATACCAATCAGAGTGTCTAAAGGAGACACCTTTTCCATATCCTTGAGTTGAAGAATGTTCCCATAGCGTTGTTGAATAACTTGCAGAAGGTGAAGCTGTACTTACAGAAGAAATTCTGTCGTTCCAGCTAGAAGGTAGGTTTTTAAAACCACTGCTCCAATAAATATACTGTCCACCTTTATTTTGATGCTCATAAAAATCGGTACTACCAGCACCACTACCTAAAGGGTTAATTTGATTTTTAAGTGCCTTTTTATCCTTTTCAATAAAAGCATTCAATGTTTCTCTGCTAGTAAAGCCATAAGCTAACCAATCTCCATTTTCATTTTGCTTAGGTAGTACCATAGTAATTTGGATGTCTTTTTTTGATTGATCGCTTAATTTTGTGAATGAATTAACATTCTTTTCATCAACTTTTAAATAATCAAATGATTTAATTGTATTATCTTTTTCTGCAGCACTTACTACTCCTAATCCTCCAGTTAATGCAAAACCTGCTACTAATGCCCCTGCTACTAATTTCTTCAACATATAACCATCCCTTTTTGTTTAGATTTTTGTACAGGTAAAACTTGTACATGTAAAATGTATTCTAATTTCACATTTTTGTAAATATTCTGAAGTTTTAGAAATAATAGGTGGAATATTTACATTTTTGCATTTATTCTTTAGAAAAAATAGCTATTGGAATGATATAATAAATAGATATATTGCTTTTGTTGGATGTTGAAATGTTTTAGGAGGAAAGCCATTGAAGTATTTCAATAAAGATTGGTATAAAGAAATGCAAGTATCTGGATTTTTAATTTTCTCAGAAACATTAGAAGAATGGGAAGAGATTTTGCGAGAGAGCGAAAAGGTAGGAATGGATTATAAGAAAAGTTTGAGAGAAGACATGGAAGAAAAGAAAGAAGATTTATTAAAGTTTCTACCTAAGTCACTACATCCATACATTCATGACAATACAATTAAGTCAGAATACCCATCAGAAAAGTTAAAGAAACTTATGCTTGATTGGACAGAAGATTATGAGAAAAGAATGAATGATTTAGAACAAGCTTATATAGATAATTATAATGCTATAAAAGAAAAGCTCGCGCAGAATGTCGTCCAACTACATGAATACTCACTACATGACAGTGTAGTCAAATCAGTAGAGAGAAGATCAAAAGATACGCTAATCATAACTTTAGATTGCAGTGGTACTTTCAGTGAATTTGACAAACTGGAAGTAACTTTTACAGGCGTAACGAAATGTTCTATTCCGGAAAATTTTGAAGGTGCTTGGTGGTTATATCATGAAATAGATTTCACTAATGAAGGTTTCGAATTGGGTGTTTTATTTGATTGCCCATTTGAAGAAGTGACGATTTGTGCAAAAGATGTATTGCTTGAGATGGGTAACTAGTAAACTTTATAACTTTACAAACAAAAAAACAGTCTTATATGACTGTTTTTTATTTAGATGCTAAATTATCAAGTTTCCAATATGTATCTGTTAACGGCGCAGCTTTGCTATCTATGTATAAATACATATTATTTAAATCTTTTGGAGAAGTTTTCATATTAAATACAATGTCGGTAGTTAAAGAAAACTCAGATGGAACCTTTTTAGCATTTTCATTTTGTATAAATTCACCTTCGTATTTTTCACCCGTTTTTTCATCTTTTATGAAATATTTTATTTCTGAAAGATCTATCGTTTGTCCGTCAGCACGAGCATTATTTATAGTAACGCGAGCTGTGAGACGCCACTCTTTGTCTATTTTATCGAATTTTGCATTTTCAACAGTTGCTCTATAGTATTCGTTTTTAAATATTTCCCCATAGTGCATTGCATTCTTTTCAAAAGCGCTCTTTTCTTGTTTTGGTGCAGTATTTCCACTACATCCTGCCATTATTCCTGTAAATAATAATGCTGTACAAGTTACTTTAATTATAGATTTCATAGTAATCCCTTTCTGTATTAAAAAGTAAAACATAGGAATAATTTTACATCAGTAGGAAGGTAAATGGAAGTATGTTTGTGGAATATGCAAATATACATTTATTTCGTTTTTAAGTTAACGGGATAGAAAGAGGGAGAAAAACTGTATAAAGCTGAATAAATAAGAATTGAAAATATTGTAATACAGAAAAAGCATGCATATAATTAAAATAAAGATTAAATTTCTGAATCTTCAATAATGGTGGTGGGAACATGTTTACTGAAGAGCGTAGAGAGAAAATTTTAGAGTTACTTAAGAAAGATGGAAGAGTAATCGCAAAGGATCTTGCTGAAATTTTTGATATGTCTATTGATTCTATAAGAAGAGATCTATCTATTATGGAGAAAGAGAATTTATTAAAAAGAACGCACGGAGGTGCAGTTGAACTTACGCGAGTGAGAAACTTAGCTGCCGAACCATCGAAACGTTATCGTGATAGTTCAATAGATGAAGATGCGATTGCGAAAGTTGCTGTATCCTACATACAAGAAGGAGATTCCGTTTTTATTGGCGGGGCTTCCATTCATTATGCCATGTTAAAGTATTTACCTGAAACATCATTTACAGTTATTACGAATGCTTTAGAAATTGCTAGTAAGTTACGGGAATATAAGAACATTGATACGTACTTAATTGGTGGAAAAGTGAAACCATCAGGAAATATGACAGATACACTGGCCTCTGAATTGATAAGTAGATTCTCTATTGATCTTTATTTCTCTACAGGTGGCGGTATTTCATTGAATGGTATAAGTACTGCGACACCGGAAGTTGCTTATTTTGGAAAAACAGTAAGTAAAATTGCTAGAAGAAATATTTGTTTAGCTCCTCATAATAAACTTGGAATAGACTGCTTTATAAAAGGAGAGTCACTGATAGAAATTGACCTTATAATAACAGATGAAGGGGCTAGTAAAGAAACGATTCAACAATTTGAGAAACAAGGTAAAGAAATTGTAATAGCGTCAATAGACCGCATTTAAAAGGAGTTTGAAATGATTATAAAAGGACAAGAGTTTCATATAAATGGATTAACTTATACAGTTCGTTCTGCAGTTCAAACGGATGCTGAGCAGTTATCAGAAATTAGAGTTCAGATCGATGGCGAAACTGAAAATATGGATAGAGAAGCTGGAGAGGGGTTTATTGATAAGATAGGGTTTCAAAAAATAGTAAAAACAGATAGTGAAGAGATGAAGAATCTTTTTTTAGTTGCAGAAGTGCACAACCGAATCGTAGGATTTTCGAGATGTGAAGGATCAAATTTGAAGAGATTATCCCATAAAGTAGAGTTTGGTGTTTGTATTTTAAGAGAGTTTTGGGGATATGGAATGGGTAAGAGTCTATTGCAACAATCTATTCAGTGGGCTGATGAAAATGAAGTGAAAAAGATATCATTGCAAGTGTTAGAGACAAATGAGAAAGCTATTCAGCTTTATAAAAAGTTAGGTTTGGAGGTAGAAGGTATTCTAAAAAATGATAAAAAACTGTCAGATGGTAAGTATTATAATACGGTAGTAATGGGAAGGTTTACTGATACTTTTCATAAAAGAGGTGAAGAAGTATGTTTTACAGAAGGAAATACTATGTAGTAAAAAATGAATTCATAGAAATATTTAATGATCATTTCAATGATACTAATTTACCTAATCAAATAAAATATGGTTCTCGTTTAATAGGACGCTGGATGAAAGATAATAATGATGGTACGACTGAAGTATTTGCAATATGGGAATATGATAGTTATGAACAGTATAAAGAAATTGAATCAAAAATTAGAAGCGACAAGATACATGTTAAAAGAATACATGATTGGTATGAAAAACATGGCGGGAAAGAATATGTTTTACAGGAGTACATATTAGAGTTAAAAAATGAAGAGTTAGTATGTACTGTAAAGTGATAGAGGGGTGAGGAATAATGGGAATTAAAACAAAATTATATTTTAGTTTAGCATCCACCATTTTATTTGCAATAGCGGTGATAGTTTTCTTTATAAACGGCAACCCACAAAAGTGGTTTTGGTTATGTATTTTCTTTGCGTCCATTATACAAAATATAGTTCTACTAAAAAAGAATAAAGAAGTTTATTAAAATATTCAAATTATTAACATATTTGTGTCATCTTTCTAGTTGTATTGAAAACGCTTTTATTCAGTTTTATAATAAAAGTATGTTTTATAAATCTCCAAAACAATTAATAGGGGAGATGATACAATGTTAGCTTCACCGTTTTACTTACATACATGGAAAAAGTTTGTTGATGAAGGAGTCCTTGATTCGAACCGTATAAACGAAAGAATTTCAGAGTCATGGCATCGATGTAAACAAGCAAATGTGAATCCTCATATGAATAAAGGTCAGAAAATTTTGTCTTCTGATATTTTTCAGGATCAAAAGAAAAAGAGTGAAATCTTCCTTGATATAGCAATACCTCAAATACAAAATATGAGAAGAACCATTGATGAACTGCAAATGATGGCATTATTAATTGATCCAGATGGTTATGTTCTATCATTAAGTGGAAATCAGCAAACGTTGAAACGAGCGAAACATATTAATTTTATTGAAGGTGTGAAATGGACGGAAGCAGCTGTTGGTACAAATGCGATAGGAACAGCGTTACAGATTGAAGAGGCTATTATGATAAGTGGTACAGAGCATTATTCTGTCGCATCTCATAGCTGGAGCTGTGCGGCCTCTCCGATTCATAATGATGACGGGAAATTAATTGGTGTTCTAGATTTCTCTTGTCCAATTGAGTTTTCACATCCATATATGCTCGGAATGGTAACTTCGATCGCGCATGCGATTGAACGTGAATGTAGTATTCGAGTACATCAAAATGAACTGCATTTAATCCATCGTTTTTTAGATGTAATTGACAGTGATGAACAAGTTGTTATTTGTAACCATCGTGATGTTATCGTTTCTGCGAGCAAGAGGGTTCGTGAACGAGTATGTAATTGGTCACGAATGAAACTTGAAGATTTAATGCACCATGGATTGAAACCTAAATTAGAGGTACCGGTATATGGTAATGATAGAATGATCGGGAAATGTATTTACTTAAAGGAAAATAAACAAGAAAATTTATTTTCTACTTACCCGTTTATAAACGGAATTACTTTCCCTGGAGTTATTGGGACAAGCAGCGTATTTCAACATACTTTAGAAGAAATTAAGCTTGTTTCACCAACTGACGCTAGTGTATATGTATGTGGTGAAACAGGTGTAGGGAAAGAATATGTAGCGAGAGCGATTCATGAAAATAGTCCAAGAAAAAATGGTCCTTTTATAGCTGTTAACTGCGGTTCATTACCGAAAGAATTAATGGAAAGTGAATTATTCGGTTATGCTGAAGGTGCGTTTACAGGTGCGCGGCGCCAAGGATATAAAGGGAAATTCGAACAAGCAGACGGAGGAACAATATTTTTAGATGAAATTGGTGAAGTGCCGCCAAAGATGCAAGTGGCATTATTGCGTGTTTTGCAAGAACGAACAGTAACCCCAATTGGTAGTTCAAAAGAGGTACCAGTAAATATTCGTATTATTACTGCGACACATAAAGATTTACTACGATTAGTAGAAGAAGGGAAATTCCGTCAAGATTTATATTATCGTTTACATGTTTATCCGCTATATGTTCCGTCGTTAATAGAAAGAAAAGAGGATATTCCGTACTTCATACAACATTTTTGTGAACGAAAGGATTGGAATGTTGTATTTCCAAAGAGTATTTGTAATCAATTTTCACAGCATACATGGCCCGGAAATATTCGAGAATTATTAAATGTATTAGAACGCATATACATTTTGTCGCAAGGACGGGAAATATGCGAAAAACAAATCTCTTTTTTATTACAAACAATGATGGGAAATCAACATCAACTTGAATTGCAAGCAGAAAATAAAACGGAGCATACATTAAATTTCCGTGAAAAAATACAGCGTGATAGCATGATTGAAGGGCTAGAAAAGACGAACGGAAATGTTTCATTAGCTGCAAAACTATTAGATGTGCCACGCAGTACGTTTTATAAACGTATGCAAAAATTTAGGCTATAAAAGTAGATTTTTGTAATCTACTTTTTCTTTATGGGCTCACGTTCTGTCGGAATGTGCGCTTGCCAGGGAAATAATAGAATAATTAGAAAGAAGATTTCCTGAAGGGGGTTAGCATGTGAAGTATATTGAAATTGGAATCGGGAATAGGTGGTTCATTCGAACGGAAACCGAAAATAAAGATGGAACTGAATTCGAGGAACGAGGAATTATTAAACCTATTTATTTTGAGTCTTTATATGTACGGATTTGGTTTCGGAAAACGTGTTTTATTTTTGATACGAAAGAGGGCTTTAAGAAAGTAAGAAAAAGTAGAGCTGAGTATAAGTTTATTGTTGGAATGGTGAGTAGGTTAAAACAATAGAATCACACAGGGGGGGGTTTTTATGATTAGAATTATCACATTCATACTCGCTTTTATTATAATGGGCTATTCTATTTACAGTTGGAATGATGATTCGAAGCAAAGTATGCTCATTTTACAATTACTTTTAGGTTTTATGCTTGCCGGTATGGGGATACACAACGTTAAGAAGGATGAAAAAGAGAATAAGAATATGGGGCCTTTGCTATTACTTACATCACTTTTTTGTATTATTGTATCGTTAATAAAATATTTTAAATAAACCGTTACTAAGCATATTGAGTAACGGCTTATTGAGGTTATAATGTGCTATTTATATAACCCCGTCGTATACATTACCGTTAAATTATGTACAATTTCTTCTAATTCTAGTTCTTTATCATTTTGCACGATTGTCCAAAGAAACGTTTCATTCATAGAGAACCAGCCGCATGCGACAATCTCTTTATTTAACTCAGTTCGTACTAATTCATTTTCCTGGGAATGAGTAATGTCTTGTATAATCCGTGTTACAAAGCGTTCGCGAATCTCATCCCATTTTTGACGTATTTCTTTTGAGGTTCTTATTGCTTCTTCAACAACTTGTAATATAGCTCTTTCTTCTTGTGCTAACTGTAAAAAAGCGCGCACTTGATTCTGAATCATATCTCGTGCTTCGGCCTTTGTTTGAGGGGAAAAAGAGCGATCAGCAATATCATAAAAGCGATTCATAACATCTTCCATCAAAACGACGAGGAGAGCATCTTTGTTTTTAAAATATACATATGCTGTTCCATAACCAGTTTCTGCATGTTTAATAATTTGCGTGATTGTAGTTTTCTGAAATCCGTTTTTTATAAACATAGTATAACCCGAATGTAATAGTTTCTTTTTTGTTTCTAAGGAGCGGTGTTTTCTTGTTGAAAGAGTAGAATTTTTCAAGGAATCACCTCTTTATACTGAAATATCTGAAAATATAATTGTATTGTAAAAGAAGTTTGTATATAAAGTCAACTGACATAATATCATTGACGTTATATCAATTTAAGTGATATATTTCAATTAGTTAGAATAAAAAGAAAATTAAAAGAAGGTGACACCATGTATAAAGAACCATTTCAACCAACTTATGAGTATGCGCTTGAATGTGATAAACATGATGAACTGAAAGATTTTCAATCTGAATTTTATAAAAAAGAAGGAACAATATATTTAGATGGTAACTCTTTAGGGTTGCTTTCAAAAAGAGCAGAGAAATCGTTACTCACCTTGCTAGATTCATGGAAAGAGTTTGGGATTGATGGATGGACTGAAGGTGAGCATCCATGGTTTTTCCTTTCGGAGAAATTGGGTGAATTGACAGCACCTCTTATTGGATCTTTACCGGAAGAAACGATTGTAACCGGTTCTACGACTGCGAATATACATCAAGTTATTGCGACGTTTTATGAGCCGAAAGGAATACGAACAAAAATTCTTGCGGATGAATTAACTTTTCCGTCAGATATTTATGCACTTCAGAGTCAAATTCGTTTAAAAGGCTTAGATCCAGATGAACATTTAGTACGAGTGAAAAGCCGAGATGGAAGAACACTTTCTGAAGATGATATTATTCATGCGATGACCGATGATATCGCTTTAATATTATTGCCTTCTGTACTATATAGAAGTGGACAAATTCTTGATATGAAGCGATTAACAGCTGAAGCTCATAAACGTGGTATTCATATCGGTTTTGATTTATGTCATTCAATCGGCTCCATTCCGCATCATTTTAAAGAGTGGGATGTAGATTTCGCTGTATGGTGTAATTATAAATATTTAAATGCAGGTCCTGGTGGTGTTGCGGGCCTTTATGTAAATAATAAACACTTTAATAGACTCCCAGGATTATCTGGTTGGTTTAGTTCTAGAAAAGATAAGCAATTTGATATGGAGCATTCATTAACTGCGGCTGACCATGCTGGAGCTTATCAAATAGGGACACCTCACGTATTAAGTACTGCACCATTAATCGGTTCTCTTGAAATTTTTAAAGAAGCTGGTATTGAAAAGTTACGTGAAAAATCATTACATATTACGAGATATATGCTTGATTTAATTGAACATGAATTAAAAGGCTTTGAATTTACAATTGGAAATCCATTAGAGGATGAAAAACGAGGCGGGCATATTTATTTAGAACATGCCGAGGCGGCACGTATATGTAAAGCGTTAAAAGCAAATGGGGTTATTCCAGACTTTAGAGCTCCAAATGGAGTTAGACTTGCGCCTGTTGCTTTATACAATACGTATGAGGAAGTATGGAATTCTGTACAAATCTTAAAGAACATTATGAAAAATGAAGAATATAAAAACTTTGAAAATAAGCGAGAGGTTGTGGCGTAAGCATGAAAACATCGCAGTGGATTGATATTTCACAACCGCTAAATAATGATATCGCGACATGGCCAGGGGATACACCGTTCTCGTATGAAGTTTCATGGTCAAAAGAAGACAGTGGCTCAGTAAATGTCGGAAAGTTAACGATGAGTATCCATACAGGTACTCATATTGATGCACCTTTTCATTTTGATAATGACGGTAAGAAGGTGTTGGATTTAGATATTCAAGTTTATGTTGGTCCAGCCCGGATCATTGACGTTTCTAATCTTGAAAGCATCGGGAAAAAGGAATTAGAAAACTTTCATTTAGAAGGTGTAGAACGATTGTTATTACGTACATCTTCACATGGTAAAGTAAATGAATTCCCAGATGTAATCCCGCATTTACGCGCAGATATTGCAGCCTTTCTTTCTGAAAAGGGAATTCGTTTAATCGGGGTGGACGTACCATCTGTTGATCCTTTAGATGATAAAGAACTAGCAGCGCATCATCAATTATTTAAACATGGAATTCATATTTTAGAAAATGTCGTACTAGATCACGTAGTAGACGGCGATTACGAACTTATTGCATTACCACTTGCATTAACAGATGCGGATGGGAGTCCAGTTCGAGCTGTTATTAGACCAATATAAGTAGAAATGAACACAAAGGGGCGTTTGGCTAATATGAAAGAAAATGAAAAGGTAATTATGGAAAAAGGGATTCATACGGATTTTAAAGAGAATATGACGTACGGAGAGTATTTACAGCTAGATAGCTTATTATCTAGTCAACAAAGATTATCAGATCATCATGATGAAATGTTATTTATCGTTATCCACCAAGCGAGTGAGCTTTGGATGAAACTAATTTTACATGAATTGAATGCAGCGATTGAATCTATTAAACAAGATAAATTACCACCAGCCTTTAAAATGTTAGCACGTGTATCAAAAATTCAGTCGCAAATTATTCAATCTTGGGATATTCTTGCGACATTAACGCCATCAGAATATATTGAGTTCCGCGATTCACTTGGTCAGGCTTCAGGTTTTCAATCGTATCAATATCGAATGATTGAATATGCACTTGGTTATAAAACACCACATGCATTAAAAATTTATGAAAAGGACCCAGAATTACATGCTCGTCTTCATAAAGCACTTCATGCACCAAGTTTGTATGATGTGGCGATACAAGCCCTTGTTAAAGAAGGATTTCCAATTCATAAAGATGTGTTAAATCGTGATGTTACGCAGCCTTACGAAGAGGATGCAACTGTAGAAGCGGCTTGGATAGAAGTGTATGCGGACGTGCAGAAATATTGGGATTTATATCAGCTTGCAGAGAAATTAATCGATATTGAAGACTGGCTACAACAATGGCGTTTCCGTCATATGAAAACGGTAGAACGAATTATTGGTCATAAAATGGGAACAGGTGGCTCTTCTGGCGTATCTTATTTAAAGCGAGTGCTTGATCAATGCTTCTTCCCAGAGCTTTGGAACGTTCGAACGAAATTATAAAAATAAACTTGTCAGCTATTAAATGCTGGCAAGTTTATTTTTTTGTTTTAATAACAAATATGATTTAATAGAGAGAACGAGATGAACTACAAATATTACATAACCGTTTAGATGGAGGAAGATTTCTTGAATTTCGAGCAATTACAAAATAAATTTGAAAAGAAAAAGGTTAATGCATTTCTTGTTTATCAAAAGGGGGAATTAACGACTGAGTACTATAAAACGATAGACTGTGCAAATGACTTATTTAAAATTAATTCGATTACAAAAAGTATCGTATCTATATTAATTGGTATCGCAATTGATAAAGGATTTATAAATAATATACATACACCAATCACAACATGGATTCCAAATGTACCGGAGAATAAGAGGGAATTAACGCTGTATCATTTATTAACGATGACAACAGGAGAAGATTGGAAAGAGTTCGGAAATGGGGTTGTTTTCCCGAATGATTTTGTGGAATCAGACAATTGGGTGCAATACATTTTAGAAAAGCCGCTCATTGAAGAAATGGGTACGAAAATGAATTATAACTCAGGTTCTTCCCATTTACTTAGTTACATCATTCAAGAATCAACTGGAATGTCGACGGAGCAGTTTGCGAAAAAGTATTTATTTGAGCCGTTAAACATTACGGAGTATGAGTGGCAACAAGACCCGCAAGGTATATATGTTGGCGGATTTGGTATGAAAATGAAATCTATAGATTTATTAAAGTTAGGAAAATTATGTTTGCAGAATGGATATTCGAAGGGAAATGAAATTATATCATCGAAATGGTTAGAGCAATCAAGTACAGCTCTATTTGAAACGTATGAACATGTCGGGGCATATGGATATCACTGGTGGGTGTTAAATAACGAAAGATTTCACATACCGTATTGTATGTATTTTGCTATGGGATACGGAGGGCAATACATTATTATCATTCCGCAGTTAGAGCTCGTAGCTGTTATTAGTAGTCACATGCCTAAACGTGGCCTCGTACCATTAAAGTTATTTATAGAGCATATAAAAGAGAATTCCAATCATAAATAAGAAGAGACAGGAGGTGTTTTATGAGAAGTGCAAAAATGATAGCGATATTAAGATTGTTTTTAAGTCTTTTAGCGTTTAGTGCACTTGTTACTCAATTTGTTACAAGAGCACAAGTGAAACCGTTCAATCCAGTTAATTTTTTTAGTTACTTCACAATTGAAAGCAACATTTTAGTGGCGGTAATTCTTCTATTAAGTAGTTTAGGGACAACCCTATTTGGACGTTCGGAGCAGTTTGGAGTTCTTCGAGGTGCAGCTACAGTATACATACTGACTACAGGGCTTATTTATTTTTTGTTATTAAGGGGATTAGAAGAGTCACTTCAAACACCGATACCGTGGGTCAATACTGTGCTTCATTACATCATGCCGTTAGCGATGATTTTAGATTGGGTTATAAATCCACCTACGAAGACCATTACATGGAAACAGGCTGCGAGTTGGCTTGTTTTCCCGCTTTTATATGTTGTCTATAGCTTAATACGCGGGCCATTCGTGAATTGGTACCCATATCCGTTTTTAGATCCGAGAATAGGTGGATATGGGAGAGTATTTTTATATAGTATAGGGATATCCGTTGTTATTGGAGCTATTTGCGGATTAGTAAAAATGTTAGGGAATCGATCTTTGCATATAAAAAATAATCCTCCTTATTAAGGAAGAAGTACATAAAGAAACCTCTGTCTGTATGTAAAGACGGAGGTTTTTTTGTTTTACCGACTTGTCTTCTGAAAGGACATCTTTAAAAATTCCTCTGTTTTCGTATCAAACTCTACATCCACAAAAACACCATACTCTTTTCCACCCTCACGTAGCCATAATTTAAACTTTTCAACTGTTATTTGAACAGTTTTTGGTTGTCTACCTATATGAAGGTAATCGATAATCTCAGCTTTCGGATATTGTTCTTTCGTTTTTTCAACGGCTAGTTTACCCCATTTTGCATAGGGTGGCTGTGCGCGAACAATAGATGGGTCGGTATGTATATTTGAACATATTGTTATTAAAAAAAATATAAATGCTGTACGTACGAGGAATCGCTTCATAATAAGCTCCTTTTATTCTTTTTGTATATTGTTTACATATTTCTTCAAGCATATAAGTTTGGATTTTTTTGTCTTCTTTACATAAAAGCGAGGGTTTTACAAAACATAACCATGAAATCATTTCCGTAATTAAGGAGGGAAATACATGCGTCAAAAAGCTGTTTTTAAGATAGCGATCTTGCTTGTCTTTATCGGGCTATCTTTAATGGTAAGTAGTATACAAACCAAAAATGTGGAAGCCTTTTCTAATCAAGTGATTCAAAGAGGGGCATCTGGAGAAGATGTCATTGAACTGCAAACTCGTTTGAAATATAACGGATTTTATACGGGGAAAGTTGATGGTGTTTTCGGATGGGGTACATATTGGGCGCTTCGAAACTTTCAGCAAAAATTCGGATTGCCAGTTGATGGTTTAGCGGGTGCTAAAACGAAGCAAATGCTTGTAAAGGCAACGAAGTATGATAAGTCGACCGCTAATAAAGATACTACAACTAATAAAGGGAACAGTGGTGGAGGTACACAGGAAAATAAGCCGCCAAAAAGTACAGGGACAAATGTTCCAAACGGTTATTCTCAAAATGACATTCAGTTAATGGCAAACGCTGTATACGGAGAATCCCGTGGTGAGCCGTATTTAGGACAAGTTGCAGTAGCTGCGGTTATTTTAAACCGTGTCACAAGTGCATCATTTCCAAATACTGTTTCAGGAGTAATCTTTGAGCCGAGAGCATTTACAGCAGTAGCAGATGGACAAATATATTTAACGCCAAATGAAAATGCGAAAAAAGCCGTATTAGATGCGATCAATGGATGGGACCCAACTGGGAATGCATTATATTATTTCAACCCAGATACTGCGACAAGTAAATGGATTTGGACTCGTCCACAAATTAAAAAAATTGGTAAGCATATTTTCTGTAAATAGAGCGGAGGTGGAAACATGTTACGAGGTATTATCATCGTATTGTTAACAGTAGGTGTAGTCGGAACAGGGTATTGGGGCTATAAAGAGCATCAAGAGAAAAATGCAGTATTAATTCGAGCGGAAAATAGTTATCAGCGTGCGTTTCATGATTTAGCATATGAAGTTGATTTATTACACGATAAAATTGGAACAACACTGGCGATGAATTCACGTTCCTCATTATCGCCAGCTTTAGTAGATGTATGGCGTTTAACATCAGAGGCTCGTTCTGATGTAGGACAATTACCTTTAACATTAATGCCATTTAATAAAACGGAAGAGTTCCTTGCGAATATCGGTGATTTTAGTTATCGTGCAGCGGTTCGTGATTTAGAAAAAGATCCGTTAAATGATCAAGAATATAAAACGTTACAAGGTTTATATTCAAATGCAGCAAATATACAAGATGAACTGAGAAAAGTGCAGCATCTTGTATTGAAAAATAATCTTCGCTGGATGGATGTAGAAATGGCTCTTGCGTCAAACCAAGATCCAGCAGATAACACAATTATCGATGGATTAAAGACGGTAGAAAAGAATGTAACATCATATTCGTCCACAAACTTTGGACCGACTTTTACAAGTGCACAAAAGAATAAAAAAGGCGGATTTGAGGCAAAAGGAAAGGCGATTTCGAAAGAGGAAGCGGAAAAAATCGCGAAATCATTTTTAAACTTAAAAGGGAATGAAAAAGTAGAAGTTGAGAAAAGTGGAAAAGGTGCAAAAGAATTATTCTACAGTGTGAAAATTCAAGATCCAGCAACGAACAATGAGTATTATATGGATATTACCGGAAAAGGTGGATATCCAATTTGGGTAATGAACAACCGAGAAATTAAAGAGCAAAAAATCAGTTTAAATGATGCAGGAAGTAAAGGATTGACGTTTTTAAAGGATCACAAGTTTACAAATATGGAGCTGTTTGATAGCTCTCAATATGATAATATCGGTGTGTTTACGTACATTGTAAATGAAAATGGAGTGCGTATTTATCCAGAAGCAATCCAAATGAAAATTGCTTTAGATGATGGGTCGATTGTTGGTTTTTCCGCAAAGGAATATTTAGCATCACATCAAAAACGAACGATTCCGAGTGCGAAGCTAACCGCTGCTGAGGCGAGAAAGAAAATTAACCCCGATGTAAAAGTTATGGAAGAACGTAAAGCTGTAGTAGTAAATGACTTGCATAATGAAGTACTTTGTTATGAATATATTGGTACTTTAGGGAAAGATACGTACCAAATTTTCATTAACGCAAATAGCGGTGCAGAAGAAAAAGTGAAGAAGATGCAAGCTGTTGAGAAAATTTATGATTAAACATCAATGATAAAGTGGTGAAAATAATGAAAATCATTATATATATGTTAATGCTTTGTTTCGTTATTACTGGATGTAGCATTGGAAAAAAAGACAATCCTAATGAAAAGCCAGAACAAAAAAATGTCTCGATGAAAAATGTTACGTATACAAATAAATCAAATAAGCCAAATGAAAAAGCAGCTGATCATCTGGCATCTTTAGCTGCAAGTATACCTGGTGTAAACGATGCTACAGCAGTAGTAGTTGGGAAGTATGCTGTTGTAGGTATTGATGTGAAAGCGAAACTTGATCGAACTCGCGTTGAGTCAATTAAGTATTTTGTTGCAGAAAGTTTAAAGAATGACCCGAACGGTGCAAATGCAGTCGTTGTAGCAGATGTTGATACGTATGAAAGACTAAAACAAATAGGCAAGCAAATCAAAAAAGGTAAAACTGGTGAAGGCATACTTGATGAATTAGCAGCAATTGTTGGCCGAGTAATGCCGCAAGTTCCAAATGATATGATTGAAAATAGAGAAACGAATCCGATTAAAGATAATGATAAACAATTACCAAAAGATGAAGAACAAGAACTACGAAAAGAACAAGAAGATCAGTCAAATAACCATTTGAAAAAATAGTGAAAACCCCGTACTAAATTGTACGGGGTTTTTCTGTAAGATTAAATATTCAGTTTATTTTCAAGGGAATATATGGTTTAATAATGAGGGGAGGGACAGCCGTTATGATGAAAAAAAGCGCACTCATATTAGGTAGTTTATGCATAGGTTTTAGTATGACAGCGTGTGACCAGAAGAAAGAAGTGAAGAAGAAAACAGCTATGTCTTCTACTATAACGGAAAATAAAAAGCAAGAGACCATTAATATAAATCATTTCTCAAATATTAATGAAGGAATGACTTATTTAGAAGTGAAAGATTTAATCGGTTTTGAAGGGGATTTACTCATAGAAGAAGGAGAAGAACATTCTACACGAATTAAGCAAATTTTTGCTTGGAAAGGAAACGATCCAAAATCATTTGCTAAAATAACATTTTTGGATGGAAAAGTGCATTCTAAAACACAGCAAGGTTTAAGTTAATAACTTGAAGGAATGGGAGAGTTAAGCATGAACATACATACAAGCGAAATACAATTAGTGCCGTATAAGGAGCAATATAAAGAGATAATACAATCATTTACTTTACCAAGTGAACAAGTTCAATTTACAGCGAATCCAGGTGAATTACTGGAGAAAGCGAAAAATGATCGAACGAAAAATGTAGTTGTTATTTTAGACTATAACGGAGTACCTGTCGGTGTATTTATATTACAAACAGGTGATAGGGTACAGGAGTTTACAGAAAATAAGGATGCCATACTTTTAACCTCTTTTTCCGTTAATCACAATAAACAAAAGAAAGGATATGCTAAAAAATCATTGGCGTTATTACAAGACTTTGTAAAATATTATTATCCAATAAAAAATGAAGTGATTCTCGCTGTAAATGAAAAAAATATTCCGGCACAAAAGTTATATGAGAAAGTTGGATTTCAAGATAAAGGGTTTAGAAGAATGGGACCAATTGGACAACAATTCATATTACATTTACCTATAATGAGATAACAAAGCTTACAGCCCTTTCCGAACGAGAAAGCCCATCGCCTTTAGGCATGGGATGAAAGTGAGGTTGGATACGGAGTGCCACTGAAAATCGAAAGGTTAAGTATCCAAAGTATAGGTAGTTTCTTCAAGTCTTTTTGTTGTGATTTTTCGAAAGTAAATGATACATTGTAACTAGAATCAATGATGATAGAAGTACGTTTCAAAGTGTTTGAGAGGAAAATCTCCTCACCTCATGTAGTTGTAAAGTTTATGGACACGTTCTTATTTTGTTTCTATTGCTAGAAATGTATCACATGAACGATGTTGAAAATCAAAAAACAAGGGGATGAAACGTATGTCACAGACCCTAACAGTGAAAGTGAAATTGATTCCAACAAAAGAACAAATCCGTTTATTAGAACAAAGTAGCCAAGAATATATCAAAGTCATAAATATACTTGTATCAGAAATGGTTGAAGCACAGAAAAGTACGAAAAAAAGCACAAAAGATATCGAAGCAAATATCCCAAGTGCGGTGAAGAATCAAGCAATCAAAGACGCAAAAAGTTTGTTTGCTACAAAAGTAAAGAAAAGCAATTATAAAATCATTCCGATTTTAAAGAGGCCTGTTTGTATATGGAACAATCAAAATTATTCGTTTGACGCCACTCATATTTCAATCCCGTTTAAGGTAAATGGAAAGTCCACTCGTTTAAAGGTCCGAGCTTTATTAATCGATAAAAACAATCGCAATTTGGATTTGCTAAAACATAAGTTAGGTACACTTCGCATCACAAAGAAATCGAATAAGTGGATTGCTCAAATATCTGTCACGGTTCCTACAAATGAAAGAGCAGGGACGAAAATTTTAGGAGTAGACCTAGGTCTCAAAGTCCCTGCGGTAGCGATCACAGATGATGACAAGGTTCGTTTCTTTGGGAATGGTAGGCAAAATAAATATAGGAAGCGTAAGTTCCGTAGTGTTCGTAAGAAGTTAGGAAAAGACAAAAAAGTGAATGCAATTCGGCGATTTGATGATAAAGAACAAAGATGGATGCAAGAAAAAGATCATAAAATAAGTCGTGAAATCATTAATTTTGCGATTGCAAATCATATTTCTGTCATTCGATTAGAACAATTAACGAATATAAGACAGACGGCAAGAACAAGCCGTAAAAACGAAAAAAACCTACACACTTGGTCATTCTATCGTTTGTCAAAATTTATTGAATATAAAGCGATATTAGCTGATATTCAGGTTGAATATGTGAATCCAGCTTATACAAGTCAAAGCTGTCCGAAATGTACTGAAAAGAACAGGGCACAAGACAGAAAGTACAAGTGTCCATGTGGGTTTGAGACACACCGTGATATCGTTGGGGCGATGAATATTCGCTACGCAACTGTGATTGATGGTAACAGTCAATCAGCCTAAGCACCTATATGGTCTGGTTTAGGAGGGGCAATGAGATGCCCTCATCTTGAAGGCTGTTCAAAACAGAAATAGACTGCGAACGCTTAGTTATTCAAGAATCCCACCCGTAATTCCGTAAGGATCCAGGCTTGCGACTTTAGTCGTGGGAGTCTCAATCTTGAAAAAAATCATGTAGTAAGTTTTTTTATTTGAGATATTTTCCGTACATGATATGTTAGATGTATTAAAGTAAGTATTCGAGAAGCATGAAGGTGCAAAACAATTCGCTTGTTAAGCATGTAAATACGTGAGGGGTAAGCATATGACAATTTATATTGCACTACTACGGGGAATTAATGTAGGTGGACATAAAGTAATCAAAATGGCAGATTTGAAAATAATGTTTGAATCAATAGGGTTAAAAAGAGTGAAAACATATATTCAAAGTGGAAATGTAGTGTTTGAGTCAGAAGAAGAGATAAGTTTTTTAAAGGAACGAATTGAATGTGAAATTAACAACGTTTTTGATTTCAATGTTCCAGTCATGTTACGAGCAAATGATGAATTTATTAATATTATTAAAAAGTGTCCTTACGAGACCCATTCGTTATTAGAAGGAGAAAGTGTAAATGTGGCCTTTTTAGCTAATCCACTTTCTGAAGAAGACAGTAAGCGGTTACTTATGTACAAAAGTGACATAGAAGATTGCCATATCGAAGGAAGAGTAGTGTATTTATTTTTCAAAAAAAGCATTCGGAATTCTAAACTAATGAACCAGTTTCAAAAATTACATACGCCAGCTACAGTAAGGAACTGGCGGACTGTGAATAAGCTGAAAGCAATAGCAGAGGGTTTTTAAACATAAAAAAGTGGTTTTCTGTAAATAGAAAACCACTTTTTTTATTTATATTGTTTGGCGACAATGAGTTCAACGATAGGATAAATAAAGAATGAAGAACAAAGTGCGATAAAAAGGGGAAGGTTTTTTACACCATCCAAATTGGAACCCATAGAAAATCCTTCTGACCAGAATAATATAAGAAACATAACACCTACAAGAACAAAATACGCGATTTTAAAGCTTTTATATGTAATTTGTTGTCCCATCTCATCTTGACTTTCTTCTGACACGCCGTGAAGATCTCCCCATGTAATATGATTGATGAGGTAACTAAGTATTAAAGCGCTTGTGAAAATTGTTCCACCTAAAATCGTACCTTCAGTAATGTATTTATAAGCTCCGTGTATAAGTACTCCGAGTAATGATAAAACGATTGTTATTAAAATAAATTTTTTATGATTCATATTAGAACAACACCTCCACTTTTGTAAAAAACTCTTTACATCCATAGTATAAAATTGGAAAAGTTTTATGTCAAACATTTTTTACATATGAAGTGAATGTTTATGATATTTTGTTTAAAGGATGAAGAAAAAATTACATTACATTTGAATGTAAAAGAATGGGCTCGCATATATTTGGAAGGGATGTCAGATTAATTTAGGGGGTAGTTATGTCTATTCTTTTAAAAGCTGGTGCAGATGCAGGAAATAATGGTTTGAAGTTAATGGTGAAAGGGCAGGAACCTATTTTTATTCCGAGTATTTATTCCTTATATATAGGTGAGTCTACGGGGTTGTTAGATGAGGGTGAAGTTTCATCGTCAGAATTAGAGAATCACATTGATGTGACCATTAGTTCTCCATCGCTAATGTTAAATAATGTACGATACATCGTTGGAGAAAAAGTGATTCAAGATCAATTAAAAGGTACTGAAGTGGAGAAAAAATCAAATAAATCTACTGATGAGTTAATGGTCATTACAATCCTTTCAGGTTTAGCGATAAGTGCTATGCGTCAAAGCCCTACTTCAAGTCATATTAATATTCGTTATGATTTATCTGTTGCTCTTCCAATGCAACTTATTACACAGGAAATTGCTGCTGAAAATGCGAAACGGTATATGGGTAATCACAAGGTCATATTCCATTATCCAAATGGACACGATGTTACGATTAATGTTTCTATTGAGTTTTGTAAATGTCTACCTGAAGGCGCTTCTGGGACGTGGGGGATTGTATATGATGAGGAAGGAAATGTTGTGAAACATAAAATAGAATGTGAACAAAATCAAGTTTCAGAAATTGATTTTGTAGATAAAACTTTATTGTCTTTTGATATTGGCGCGGGGACAACGGAAGAAGTTGTTTCATTAGGGGTAAATTTCCGTCCGCAATTAAGTAAAGGATTATCATATGGTGTAAAAGAAACGTTACTACAAATTATTACGAGATGGAATCGGAAATATCCTACGAAAACAATTGATAGCATTACAGAATTTAACCAAATTTATTTAAATGAAAAGCACCCAAGAAATGCATTGTTAGTTGAGGAATCGCAGCCAGCATTTTTAGGTTTAGCAGCACGTGTCGCAACGGATATTATTAACAAAATTGATGATATGAAAGACGATCCATATGTATTTATTTATGGTGGGGGCGCAGTTATTATTAAAAATAGCTTAAAAATGATTTTGAAACAAAAAGGACGCTTGAAAAATGTGATTTTTGTAGATAACCCGTTATTCACCAATGCTCGTGGGTTATTAGTATATACATGCTCGCCAAAATATAGAGAGCATAAGCAAAAAGAGTTAGGGTTTACAAACTTAACGATAAGTTAGTTGGTGGAAGTATGCGATCTAGGCGATATAAACGTGGTGATCGAGTGAAAATTAATATTAATAAATCAGTATCGCCTGAAATGATTGCTTGGCTTAATAAACAATCTAATCCAACTAATTTCTTTTTCTTTGCGGCCCAGCAATTATTTAAACAAGTAGGAGATATTGATGTATCAAAAACCTTGCCAAGTAGCCATGTTTTTTCTTTATATATAGAACCATCATCTCTATTAAAAGTTGAAATGAATCCATTTAAACACGTACCACTAGAAAATAGTAAATCCACCGAAAATGTAAAAAAAAAATCGTGGGAATCTGTTGATCAGTTAGATTGTCCATTTTTTTAAGCATAGAAAAATATAGGTAGAGCCCATCACTATACATACGAATGCAGTGATGGGTTTTTGATATTGTATCGTAATCTTTATAAAGTGAAACTATAATCAGTGGGGGTTTTGTTCATACCCCACTGATTATTAGCCTTCACCAATCGGGAGTTTTACTGCCCACAAATAGCGGGATAAATAGAAGGGGCAAAACAATTTGTGCCCCTTCTAATAGTTGTTCTTATCTTATACGGGATATATGTTCTGAAACTGCTTTAATAATTTCATCCCAGTCATCAGGATGATTCTCATGTCCTGTACCTTCAAGGGGTAATAGCTTTGAGCTCGGAATTTCATCAATAAGTGCGAGTCCATGTTCAAGTGGAAGAGCTGTATCGTCCGTACCATGAATTACTAAAGTAGGTACTAGTAACGACTTTAGGATACCTTCATAAGAATCATCACCTGTAAGGAGGGCGTGATTAAACATACTTAATAGATTGTTAGCACGTTCTATTTCTTGCTTTACTTGTTTTAAAGTTCTTGCTTCATCAAATATACGCTTTGATCCACAGAGTAGACGTGACCCTGTAATTAAATATTTCGCTATAACATCTTTATTTGTCCAATCTAAATTTGCACCATTAGCATGATGTGTCAAAATTCTTTCATCCATTGGAGGCAAATCACGAGTATTGTTATCAGATCCAATAACGCTTGTTGCTAGTAATGTTAAGGTCAAAATTCTTTCTGGGTGTTTTACTGCAGCAATTTGAGCAATCATACCTCCTAATGACATGCCAAAAAGGTGTGCTTTGTCAATATGATACGCATCGAGTACTCCGATTGCATCTTCAGCCATGTCTGCTACAGTGTAATTGGAAGTCCCAGGCTCATATGTAATAGAGCGACCAACATCACGGTTATCATAGCGAATGACAAATCTTCCTGTGCTAGCTAACCTTTCACAAAATTCTTCATCCCAATAAACCATTGAACACGTAGCTCCCATAATTAATAATATTGCTGGGTTATTAGGATTGCCAAAGCTTTCTGTACATATATCGATACCGTTTACTTTGAAAACTTGTTCACTCATAGCACACTCTCCGTTTCATTTAAAGGTCATTAATAGATAAAGAGAAATATAACTTTGGGTGTTTCTTAGGCGTAAATTAGATTGTATTTAAGTGAAATAAATGTTTTTTGCACTCATGATGCTTAATTAGTAGAGTAGCATAAATATCACCTCCTAACATATTTATTGTCATCCAAGGCGGAAAATTTTGAAAAATAATTGTTTGTTATTACAATAAACAACAAGGGGGAGAGGAAATGAAAGCAATTGCTATTGATCAATATGGTAGTGTTGAAGAATTACAAGAAAGACAAGTTCCTAAACCAGTTGTTAAATGTAATGAAGTATTAATACGTATACAAGCAACATCTGTCAATCCTGTTGATTGGAAAATAAGAAAGGGAGAATTACAAGAGAAGCTGCAATTTTCATTTCCAATAATATTAGGTTTAGATGTTGCTGGAGTAATTGAAGAAGTTGGAGAAGATGTGGACCATTTCAAAATAGGAGATAAAGTGTTTACGAAACCAGAAAATATAGGGAAAGGCTCCTATGCTGAATACATTACAGTGAAATCAGATTTAGTAGCACATATGCCAAATAATATTAGTTTTGAAGAAGCTGCGTCTATACCTCTTGCAGGACTAACAGCTTGGCAAAGTCTTGTTGATTACGCACAAATAAAAGAAAATGACCGAGTATTAATTCATGCTGGAGCGGGCGGAGTAGGGAGTTTTGCAATTCAAATCGCAAAATCATTTGGGGCCTTTGTCGCAACAACTGCAAGTAGTAAAAATGAAGAGTTTTTAAAGTCTTTAGGTGCTGACCTTGTTATTGATTATAAAAAAGATAAATTTGAAGAGCTACTATCAGATTATGATATTGTGTTAGATACAATCGGCGGAGAAGTACAAGAAAAAAGTTTTCAAATTATTAAATCTGGTGGTGTTCTAGTTTCTTTACTTCATGAACCACGTCATGAAGTAAAGGCCATAAAATCAGGGTTTTTATGGTTGAAACCAAGCGGGAAGCAATTGGACGAATTATCTGTTTTGATTGAGCATGGAAAAATTAAACCTATCATCAGTAAGGTTGTTCCGTTTAATGAAGAAGGAATTAGAGAAGCTCATATTTTAAGTGAAAGTCAGCATGTTAGAGGGAAAATTGTAATTACGCTGGAATGATATTTACATAAATATACGAGTGGTGACTATATGAGATGAAAATAGTCACCACTCGTATATACTATAATTTTTGCACGACAAAAGTAATCGCATTCGTATTTAATTGAATGTGTTTACCGTTTCGTACAATATCATACGCTAAATTTTTTATTTCAACTTTTACTTCTTTCCATTCGTTATAAACGCCTTTTAGTGTACGTATCATTTCTTCCGTAGAAAGGTTAATTTCAATTAAAGCATCTAATTCTTCTCCTGTTTCTAAATCTATTTCTTGAATGTTAGAGTTAACGATTAAACAATTGATACCGCCACTCTTTGTCCCATTTTTCATAGTCTGAAGCACTTTTTTAAAATCGTCTATTGATCTAACATGTTCTAAACTTGATACTGCAACGATGTAGTCATAAGTATTAGGAGCAATATAGTAGTCTTCAATTGCTGCTTGTTCCGTTTTTATGTATTCAAATACACCATATTCTTTGCTATAAACTTGTAACTTCATTAAAGCCGAATCGAGTAGATCAACACAAGTAACAGTGCCGCCACTATTCGTGATTTTTTGTGCAATCGGAATACTGTTTCTACCGACACCAGAGCCAAGGTCAAGTATTTGTAGGTCTTTCTGTTCTTCAAGATAGTTCAGCATGTCCATAACTGTTTTAACAGGTTTATACAGCCAAGATCCCGCTTCGAATAATTTATATTGTTCATAGCAAAGATCGTGATACTTTTTCTCTTCTTGTCTTATGTAATCGATTCTGTTCATAGTGTTTCAGCTCCAATAGTTTCATGGCGAAATGAATAGGTTCGACAACCTTTAACATTCATTTGAATTCGAAATATACCACCAGCATGTGGGTATTGTTTTAATTCCACATCGGTCATTCTTGTTCTGGCTGTTGTGATATATAAATCGGTCAAATTAGGTCCTCCAAATGTACACGACGTTACATATAAAGCAGGAATCGGAATACTTAAAATCTGTTCTCCAGTCAAGGGATTCCATCTAGTAATCTTCGAGCCTCCCCAATGTGCAATCCATAAACAACCTTCTACATCAATTGTCATACCATCGGGTAGACCTTCATTTTCAGGGAAGATGATAACATCTGTTGGATTGCTAATTACACCAGTATGTATATCATAATGAAAACGGACTACTTTTTTTGTAGGTGTATCAATAAAATAAAGGTATATATCGTCAGGAGACCATGCTATGCCGTTTGATGTATTTACATGTGCAACTTTTTTATCTACGTTGAAATTATTGTTTAAACAATATAAGGAACCAGCAGCATTAATACCGTATAAGTCTGTAGTGCCTGCCCAAAAGCGGCCGGCTGGATCGCATTTTCCATCGTTAAAGCGGTTTTCTAATAAATCTGGTTCAGGGTCATAAATATGTGTAAGTATTTTTGTGTCAAGATTAAGAGAATAAAAGCCTTGTTCCATTGCTACTAAAACTTCATCGTTCGTATATGGAACAACACAACCGATTTGTTGGTCGAGAGTGATCGCTCGGTTTGTTTTTTTAACAGGATTATAAAGACATAATTTTTTTCCGATAATATCAACCCAGTATAATAATTGTTTCTTCTCATCCCAGCAAGGACCTTCCCCTAAATTCGCCTTAGCATCAACGACTAATTCTATATTTCCGTGCAATATGTTTCACCTCTATTCATTAAAGCTATATATAAAGTTCGATAAGAAGAGAGGTAAACCTTTCACTGAAATGAAATTAAGATTTCCAGTGTAAGAAAAGAGGGCCTTATCAAGTAATTCGAAAATAGCGTATAGACATGGGTAGGAAAATGCATATGATGTTTTATGAAATTGTCTATTTTTCATGTGAAAATGTATTTCGCGTATACGAAGGAAGCGGAAAATATAGGGAATTCAAGAGAGATCCGGAGGGGAAATATTGTTGTGATGAATGTAGTCATAAAATTCAACTGGAAGCGATAAAACATTTTTTTAGATAGTTATATGCTATTTGTTTTCGTTCAGAAAAATTTGACAAAGTATTTGTTATAAATTATCATATGTAAAAACTAATATTCAAAATGGCATTGAAGAGAAGAGTAGTTAAGAATGAATACATACAGAGAGCTCCGGTAGCTGAGAAGGAGAGGTGAAAATCTTAATGAAAAAAGACTTAGAGCTGCGCAAGGAACTAATTCATTTAGGGATGGTGCGACGGGTTCTCCCGTTATAGAGATAGGGTATAAGCATATTTTGCCGTACCTGAAGAGGTTAATATGGTGATGTATTAACAAACTGAGGTGGTACCGCGAAGTTAATAACTCTCGTCCTCAAGATGAATAATCTTGGGGGTGGGAGTTTTTTTATTGCATAAAACTGAAAATGTGAAAATAAAAATACAATTGAGGTGAGTGGCATATGCATTGGGCGTATGAAGTAGCACATGAATTAATTAGAAAACATCCAAACAAAGAAACTTTTGTTTGTGCAGCTGGAATTAGTCCATCTGGTTCTGTTCATATTGGGAACTTCCGTGAAATAGTAACGACTTATTTCGTTGTAAGGGCTCTGCAAGATTTAGGGAAAAAGACTCGTTTTATCTTTTCATGGGATGATTATGACAGGTTTAGAAAAGTTCCTAAAAATATTGATCCATCTTTTGCAAAATATATTGGTATGCCATACTGTGATATTCCTGATCCGTATGGGTGTCATAACTCGTACGCAGAGCATTTTGAAAAAGAGTTTGAGAAATCGCTACAAGCATTTGGGATTGAAGTGGAATTCATATATCAATATGCTGAATATAGAAGCGGAAGGTATAACGAAAACATATTAGAGTCTTTGTATAAAAGAAAAGAAATATATGATATTTTAATGGGTTTTAAAACAGGAATACACCGAGAAGAAGATAGAGAAAACTTTTATCCCGTTACGTTATATTGTGAGAGGTGCGGGAAAGATGCAACAACTATTACACATTTTGATGAAGTATTAAAAACAGTTCGGTATGACTGTGAATGTGGAAATCAAAATAAATTATCCGTATTAAATACAAGTCAAATGAAACTGAATTGGAAAATCGATTGGCCGATGAGATGGATGATAGAGGATGTTATTTTCGAACCGGGCGGAAGAGATCATTCATCGGAAACCGGTAGTTATAATGTATCAAAAGAAATTGCAAGGAAAATATTCAATTGTGAAGCCCCTCAATACGTTGCTTATGATTTCATTGGAATTAAAGGGCATCATGAAAAAATGTCCAGTTCTTCAGGGAATAGTATTACACCTAGCGACTTATTAAAAGTGTATGTACCAGAAGTGATTCTTTTTATGTTTGCAAAATATAGGCCCGGCGCAGCTTTTCATATTGGACTTGATGAAGATGTGATTCGCAATTATACAGAGTATGAGAGATTGAAGGATAGTTATGAAAATAAAACACTCAAAAATGAAGATTTATTTGATGCAATTAAACTTTCTAGACTTGATAGCCGATTTAAAGAGTATCCAAAGTTTAATCAAGTAGCAGGAACTTTACCATTATTAAATTTTGATTCATCTATTTTACAAGATATATTAGAGAAAATAGATAGGAGCTATGCATTACCTGAAATGATAGCGATAAGTAATCGTGCTGAGTATTGGATAAGAAACTTTCAATCTAAAAAATTGATTGCGGTAAATAAAGAGAAAAATACGGAGTTTTATAACACATTAGATGAACGGCAGAAAAAATGGCTAGTAGAAGTTTGTAAAATAATTCGTTCTAATAACGATCATTCTAAACTAATGGAGCAATTGTATACGATTTGTCATCATGAAAATAAAAAAATAATGAAAGAAAATCAAAAACAATTATTTACCATTTTATATAGGCTCATTATGAATCAATCAAGTGGTCCACGTATACCATTATTAATACATGTGGTAGGCGCTAGAAAATTCGTCACATTATTAGATTTCTAAAATATAGTTAAAAGCAACGCAAGTACTCAATAGAATAAGTACTTGCGTTGCTTAATTTTTACTATCTTGAATACATTTTTGGACATTCATCGCCACTAGGCTCGTAAAAGCAATGGCTTTTAAATTGTCCTGCAAACGGCTGATTATACCATTCGGGCGGACAAGCTCCAACTGGACGGAAATACCAAAGAGCCCATCGTGCTGGCCAGCGCCATTCACCTTGTAAAACTTTTCTTGCGATTTCTTTTTCTGATTCACGGGCACGTTGATAAAAGTAACCGTATTGAACTGCTTCGAATCCGCCAGGGCTTTGATATACTGCATCACGCACAGATCGAAGTTGTTTGAAATCTAAGCAATCACAAAATACACGGTTTACTACAACACATCCAACAAGTTGTTCACCTTGTCGTCCTTCGCCCTCAGCTTCAGCACGTATTAAACGTGCTAGTAAATCAACGTCACTTTCGTTGTATGGAATAAGGGGCATTGTAATACCACCTTTCTTTACCTGTTATAGTAAAGAGTGTATGTTTCAAAATGAGCTAAGTGCATTTTTCTTGAAAATAACTACTAATTTTAAAAAGGAGCTTATGCAGATAAAAGCTAATTATTATATAGAAGATAAAAACGAAAAAGGAGAGGTACTATGCATCGTATTCATAAAGAACATATCATTTACGCAATGTCACCAGAAAATAATCCATGTATTGAAGTAGAAATTGGGAGCCGTCTTGTATTTGAAACATATGATTGCTTTGAAAATCAAATTAATTCTGAAGATGTTGTGTTTCAAGAATTAGATTGGAATCGAATAAATCCAGCGACCGGACCTGTACATATTAAAGGTGCAGAACCTGGTGATATATTAGTCGTAACGATTGAAAAGATTAAAATTGCAGAGCAGGGTGTTTTAACTACAGGTGCGAACCTAGGTGTAATGGGTGATGAGCTAAATGAAAATACAGTAAAAATTGTCCCAATACATAATGGACATGTTTCATTTTCAAATGAACTGCAAATTCCAATTAATCCAATGATTGGTGTGATTGGTACTGCACCGAAAGAAGAGAGTATTTCATGTGGTACACCGCATGATCACGGCGGGAATATGGATTGTAAAGAAATCAAAGAAGGTACAACGTTATTATTACCTGTAAATGTTCCTGGTGCTCTTTTAGCATTAGGCGATTTACACGCTGCGATGGGTGATGGTGAAATTGGTGTTAGTGGAGTAGAGGTTGCTGGTGAGGTAACTGTAACTGTTCAGACTATAAAAGGAAAGAAATGGCCATTACCATTGGCTATTCAAAAAGAAAAAATAATGACGATTGCTTCAGAGAAATTGCTAGATGATGCAGCGAATCGTGCTGTACGTAATATGGTGACATTTTTACATGAAGAATTAGAAATGTCTAAAGCTGATGCAACTCTTTTATTATCAGCAGCAGGTAATTTGAAAATTTGCCAAGTTGTGGATCCACTAAAAACGGCGCGGATGGAACTAGGAAGGGAATATGTGGAGAAGTTAGGATTTTCTCTAAATGAATTTCATATTAAATAAGAAAAATAGAAAAGAATACTTTTGTATAAAAGTATTCTTTTTCTATTTTACGGATTTTGTGAAAAGAGGTAGTATTTATATAAGTATATTTGGGATTGTGGATCAAAAAGGAGTTCAGAGATGGTTAAAATTATGATTGTTGAAGATGATATGAAAATTGCAGAGCTATTATCAACATATGTTGCGAAATACGGTTACCAAGGAATTATTGTAACGAATTTTCAAAATGTGTTAGACATATTTTTAGAAGAAGAACCGGAGTTAGTGTTATTAGATATTAATTTGCCAAGTTTTGATGGTTACTATTGGTGCCGTCAAATTCGCGGGGTTTCTACATGTCCAATTTTATTTATTTCGGCTCGTGAAGGTACGATGGATCAAGTTATGGCGTTGGAAAATGGTGGCGATGATTTTATTCCGAAGCCGTTTCATTATGAAGTTGTAATGGCGAAAATTCGTAGTCATTTAAGACGTGCTTATGGAGACTATGCACCGAAACTAGAAGAACGAATGGTTGAGCAACAAGGTCTTAGTTTATATCCCGAAAGACTTGTATTAAAACTTAGGAACCAAGAGGTTGATATAACGAGAAACGAAGCCATTTTATTAGAGATGTTAATGAAAAACTATCCGCGTGTTGTGAGTAGGGAAGTATTATTAAATAAATTATGGGATAGTGAATCCTATGTGGATGATAATACATTAAGTGTAAATACAACACGTGTGCGTAAAAAGTTAAAAACGTTACATATTGAAGGAGCAATTGAAACAATTCGTAGTGTTGGATATAGATTACATATTACTTGGGATAATGGTATGGAAAAATGATAAGGTTATTTATACATGATCATATACCACTTATTTGTTTTACTGCGATCCAACTACTAGCCATATTCTTAGTTTATTGGTTTGATGGGCATAATCATATTTCAACGGCATTATATGCAATGTTTTTAGGTGCTTTTTTTATGGTGAGTTATTTAGTATTTCGTTATTTTACACATCGATCTTTTTATGAACGTTTAGCAAATCCGTTGCAATCTTTGGATGAATCTGTTCAAAAATCTGATTTTGCAGTTTTATCTACTGCTCTCCAAGATTTGCTCGAAGTACAATATCGACATTATCAAAATCAGCTCCAGTTACAAGAGAGGAAAAATAATGATCATTTAACCTTTATGAATCAGTGGATTCATCAAATGAAAACACCTTTATCTGTAATAGAATTAATTACACAAGATGAAGTGGATTCACGTTTTGAAAGTATTAATGAGGAAACAGATAGGTTAAAAAAGGGTTTAGAGATGGCACTGTATGTCGCACGTTTAGAAGCATTTACACAAGATTTTTATGTAGAAAGAGTACAACTACATAAAATAGTGAATGATTCCGTGCATGAACATAAACGCTTTTTTATTCGGAATTTTGTATACCCAGAGCTTGAAATTGATAAGAGTATTACTGTAGAAAGTGATGCGAAGTGGTTACAATTTTTAATTGGACAAATAATATCGAATGCGATTAAATATTCATCAGGTAGTAGAGAAAAGATTAAAGTGAAAGCACGTAAGGAAGGTAATACAGTTGTACTTGAAATTACCGATAGTGGCGTAGGGATACCGAAGCAAGATTTACCAAGAGTATTCAAACCTTTCTTTACAGGAGAAAACGGTAGAGATTTTAAAGAATCAACTGGAATGGGGCTCTATCTTGTATATGAAATTACGAAACAATTAGGGCATAGTGTAGAAATCCATTCAGAAGTTGATAAAGGTACCGTTGTACGAATAATATTTTTTAATGTGTAACAAGTGAACAAGGCTAAAGAACTTTGGAGATAAGTTTTTTAGCCTTGTTTTGTACCACTTGGGAATAAAGAATTATTTACCTAAGAGAAGTAAAAGCGAATTGTTTATTATTCGGTTATGGTAGGGGGATTGAAATGGATATTCGTAAAATGAGATATTTCATAACAGTGGCAGAAGAATTAAACTTTAGTCGTGCAGCAGAACGGCTTAGGATGGCACAACCTCCTTTAAGCCAAGAAATTCGTAAATTAGAAGATGAATTGGGCGTTCAACTTTTTCATCGAACGAAAAGAATGGTTGAACTTACGGATGCTGGAAAAATATTTTTAGAAGGTGCGCGGCAAACGTTGCTTCAAGTAGATAGAACTATTAAAGAAACACAGCTTGTGGATGAAGGGAAGACAGGACATTTAATCATCGGTTTTGTCGATTCTACAGAAACCGTTATAGACATATTAAAAACATTTCGAGAACGGTTTCCTAAAATTCAGCTTATATTACGTGAGATGACAACAGACCAGCAAATAAAAGCGCTATATGAAAAACAAATTCATATTGGATTTATTCGTTCCAAGCAGAATAATGAAATATTAGTTTCCGAAGTTTGTTCTGAGGAATGTTTAAAATTGGTTTTGCATGAAGATCATCCTTTAGTTTCGTTACGTAACATTTCAATCAAATCATTAATTGATGAACCATTTATTTTATTTCCCCGTCATTTCGGTACAAACTTTTATGATTTAATTATTAGTTACTTTTGGGAGCATGGAGTCAGCTTAAATATTGTTCAAGAAGCGATTCAAATGCAAACGATTGTGAATTTAGTTGCTACAGGGATGGGGATTTCTGTAGTTCCATCATCGGTGGAAAGCTATAAAAAATCGGGTGTCATGTATAAAGACATTCAAGAAAATACACCGAAAATAAATTTATATGTTGGATGGAGACAAGATGAAAAATCTGTCGTATTAGAGAACTTCTTAACAGTTGTTAGAGAGGTTTATACGACTTCACAATTTGAATTTGAAAAGTAAAGGCCCATCTTGATGGGATGGGCAGGGGGAAAGTTGGATAGGAAAACTTCTATTTTTATTTTAAAGTCAGACTACAAAGATATTTTGTGGTTTTTAAAAAGGAATTCACTGATGTTTCAACCTGTTTTACTCGGATCGTACTCAATGAAACCTTTTAGTACACTATCAATCTGATCCATAATTTCAGGTTGCAATTTAACACTAGAAGCAATTACGTTTTCTCTTATTTGCTCAGGATTTGAAGCGCCAATAATTGCAGAGGAAACAGCTGGATTTTGTAGTACCCAAGCAACTGCGAGTTGTGGTAGGGTAAGATTAGTTTCTTGCGCGATCGGATTAAGTTTCTGAATTGCAGTGAGTACATCATCACTCATCCAACGTTGCACGAGTTTGTGGAAAAATGGTTTACCAGCATCTGAATTAGCACGTGATTGAGTCGGTATTGGTTTACCTGGTTGATATTTTCCAGAGAGAATACCTTGTGCGAGGGGAGACCATACAACTTGACCAAGTCCCTCACGTTGACACGTTGGTATTACATCAGTTTCGATAACTCGCCATAACATCGAGTATTGAGGTTGGCTAGCGATGAGTGGAATTTTCAATTCTCGTGCAAGCGCTGCACCGCGGGTGATTTGTTCCGATGTCCATTCACTTACGCCTAAGTAAAGGACTTTACCTTGTCTTACAAGATCAGCAAAAGCTAACATCGTTTCCTCAAGGGGAGTTGTTGAGTCAAATCTATGTGCATAATAGACATCAATGTAGTCTGTCTGCAACCGCTGTAACGATGCATTGCAATTTTCTATAATATGTTTTCTCGATAATCCACGATCATTTTTTCCAGGTCCGGTCGGATGGCATACTTTTGTACAAAGTTCTATACTTTCTCGGCGTATACCTTTCAAAGATCGGCCAAGTACTTCCTCGGCTATCGTGTCCGAATAAACATCAGCAGTATCGAACGTTGTAATTCCAACATCCAGTGCGGCTTTCACACAATCATTTGCAATATCTTCATTTACTTTCCCGCCATGGTTTATCCAGTTCCCATATGCAATCTTACTTACTGTTAATCCACTGTTTCCTAGTTTGCTAAATTCCATTGTAGTATCCTCCTTTTAAAATGATATCTTTATTATAAGAACTGAAATGTAATATGTATAATATATAATTAATGATAAATTTATATAAAAATTATATAAGAGGGAGTGCTTAGAAGTTTACTACTAAGGAAACCTAAAGCTAGTAGTACTACAGATGTTGTTTGTATCTGATCGATATGAAGTGAAGATAAATAGACCTAAAAGAAAGCAATCATTTTCACAGCACGTATAATCGCATTTACTCATACAGTACTACTATGGTACAATATGGTTACTAACGACGGAAAGGAATGATGGGTGGACGATGATTAACTAATCTTATTTTTAAATGTTGAAATTCAATAAATTTCAATTTATAAAAAATAGGATTAGTCTGCCCAATTTCCTTACAACGGTATTGCTATTTATTATGCGTAATAGCTTATTTGGGTATAAATATGTTAACGACTAATCCTGCCAAATTTATTTGGGAGGATTTTTTTTATTCTCCCTTAATGAAAGGGATCGGTATTATGAAAGAACTATTAAAATTAAATGATGTGTATGTTGAAGTAAAGGAAAACACTTTGTTAGAGAAAATGAATGTTACAGTAAGACAAGGGGATGTTATCGGATTAATCGGCAAAAATGGTGCTGGTAAATCAACGTTACTTCAATTAATAAATGAGAAGATTGAGCCATCAAAAGGGAATGTTGAATGGCAGCAAATGAATATGACAACGGCATATGTTGAACAAGAAATAGAATCTTTTATTAGTAATGATATGATTGCAAAAGAAGCAGAACTTCTTGCGAAATGGAGCGTGCCAACGAATGATTTTCATACTTTAAGTGGTGGTGAAAAGCTGAAAGTTCGACTAGCAAAAGGATTTGCCGAAAATCCCAATTTATTAATATTAGACGAACCGACAAATCATTTAGATGAGATGAGTACGGAATTTCTCATTAAGCAAATAAAAAATATGAATGGTACAGTTATCGTCGTATCGCATGATCGATACTTTTTAGATGTTGTCGCAACGAAAATATGGTCAATTGAGGAAAAGAAACTAATTGAGCATAGCGGTAATTATACGAGTTACATGAAAGCACGTGAGCATACAAGAATGACGCAGCAACGTGAATATGAAAAACAACAAAAAAAGATAGAACAAGTAGAAACACATATAAAAGAATTAAGTTCATGGTCACAAAAGGCACACGCACAGTCTACAAAACAAGAAGGAGTTAAAGAGTTTTATCGTGTAAAAGCGAAGCGAATGGATGCGCAAGTGAAGTCAAAACGAAAACGTCTCGAAAAAGAGCTGGAGAAAACGAAAGTAGAACGTGTGAAAGAAGAGTATTCAGTGGAGTTCTCTATTCAAGCGAATAAAAAAGTAGGAAAACGCTTTTTAGAAGTAAAGAAATTAAAAAAAGACTTTCATGGAAAGACATTATTTGAAAACGTTAATTTTACAATCCAGCACGGTGAGAAGGTTGCGATTGTTGGACCAAACGGTAGCGGAAAAACAACATTACTGAAGATGATTATGGGAACGGAAACTGTACAAGGAGAAGTATGGATTTCACCATCTGCAAACATCGGTTATTTAACACAAGAAGTATTTGATTTACCACTGGATAAAACACCAGAAGATTTATTTTTTAAAGAGACATTTGAAGAAAGAGGAAAAGTCCAAAATTTAATGAAACATTTAGGATTCCAAGCTTCTCAATGGAAAGAGCCGATTGAGCATATGAGTATGGGGGAACGAGTAAAATGCAAGTTAATGACTTATATTTTAGAGGAAAAAGATGTACTTATTTTAGATGAACCGACGAATCACCTTGACCTCCCTTCACGTGAACAGCTTGAAAATACATTAGCTGAGTATAATGGAACACTCGTTATCGTTTCTCACGATCGATATTTTCTGGAGAAAACAACTAACACAAAACTTGTCTTTTTAAACAATACGATACAAAAGCAGCTAGAAGAACCTACGAAAACAAGAGATGAAATTGAAGAGATTCGTTTAACATTAGAAACAGAGAGACAAGAAGTATTAGGTAAATTAAGCTTTTTGACTTCTAACGATAAAGAATATAAAGAACTTGATGAACGATTTATAGAACTTACGAAGCAGATTAAGGCGCTTTAATGTAATTAAGGGGGATTAACATGGGAGAAGAGAGTTCGACTAATTTATTTAGAATAGACTGTGGAGATATATACTTGCAAGAGTTTACTGTGAAAGATGCGGAGAGTATTTATAAAATATCGAATCAACCGGAAATAGAACAGTTTTTACCAGACTGGAAATCAACGAAAGAACAAAGGGTTAATTGGGTTGCAAATTATGAAATACCAGAAAATAAAGCATTTCTTAATGCAGTGAGAACTACGACTAACATAGATGATCACATATTAAGACTAGGAATATTTAAGAAAACCACAAATGAATTTATTGGATGGTGCTGCACAGGTATGAAAGATGAGCTTCCTGCACCGAACAGAGAAATTATGTATGCTGTTTCAAGTGAATATCATAATAATGGCTATGCAACGAGAGCGACAAAAGGCTTGATCGGCTATTTGTTTGAAAATACAAATGTGGATGTCCTTAACGCAATTGCATTAATAAACAACGCACCATCAAATAGAGTTATTGAAAAATGTGGATTTACTTATATAAGCCAACAGACGATAGAAAACCAACTATATAATCATTATTTATTGAGCAAATCAGAGTGGATAAAAAATATCGCTCTTTAAAAGGAGTTATAATGGAATGAAATGATTTTAAAAAAGCTTAGAGCTAAAGCTCTAAGCTTTTTTATGTACTATTTACTTTTGGATTATACTTATGAATTATAAGTTATTATTCATCGTTTTGAAGTTCTATAGTTATTCTTTATAATATATTTTATGTTGCTAATAAAGAATATAAGGAATACAGCAACTTTTAATGATGATAATTGTTTCTTAAACTCACTTTTATTTATATATTTAATAGGTTTACAAGGTGTCCTGGCAACCAGAAATAAGTAGTATTGTATTTCATACTACTATATAGATATTATAAGATGAATAATCGTTAATTATAGTTTGAAAATAGGTTTGTTATCAGTTTTTTCAGAAATCTTACAAGCGTGTAAGATAAATGAAAGATGAATCAATATGAGCTATAAGACAATTCATTTACACTATATTGTGAGAAGTGCAAATGAAGGGAGAATATAAATGGAAATTCTACATGCAAAAAGTATTAGTAAAGTATATAAAGGGAAAGTACCTTTTAAAGCATTGGTAGATATTGATTTATCAATTCAAGAAGGTGAATTTATAGGGATTATGGGGCCATCAGGGAGCGGGAAAACAACGTTATTAAATATGGTATCTACTATCGACTCTCCAACATCGGGAGAAATATTAATAAATGGTACAAATCCTTTCCAGTTGACATCAGATAATTTGGCTTTATTCCGTAGGAAACAATTAGGATTTGTTTTTCAATCATTTAATTTACTTAGCACACTTACAGTAAAGGAAAATATCGTATTGCCGATGACATTAGATGGTGTTTCTGTACAAGAAATGAACAAACGAGTTGAAGAAATTGCAGAGAAATTAAATATTACAGATATATTGAGTAAAAGAACTTTTGAAATTTCAGGGGGGCAAGCTCAAAGAACAGCAATTGCTCGTGCAATTGTTCATAAGCCTCAATTATTACTTGCAGATGAACCAACAGGGAATTTAGACTCTAAATCTTCAAATGATGTAATGGAGATGCTAGATACTTTAAATAAAGAAGAAAAAGCTACGATGATGTTAGTTACACATGATCCGTATGCAGCGAGTTTTTGCAGCAGAGTTATCTTTATTAAAGATGGTCAATTATATAACGAAATTTATTGCGGTGACAGCAGGCAAGCCTTTTATCAAAAGATTATGGATGTCCTTTCTTTGTTAGGAGGGAAAAGGCATGACTTTTCGTCAGTTCGCATTTAATAATATTTTTCGTAATAAGCGTACATACGCTGCCCATTTTTTAAGTTGTGCATTTTCTATTATGATTTTCTTTACGTATGCCCTTTTATTATTTCATCCTGATTTACAAGGGGAATTAAAATCGACGAGTACAACAATAAGTGCATTTGGAACATTAGGATTTACAATTTCGCAAGGCTTGATTTTTGTATTTTCATTTTTCTTTATTTTATATTCAGTAAGTTCATTTTTAAAAACACGTAAGAAAGAATTTGGCATTTTAATGATGCAAGGAATGTCAATGAGGCAGCTTAAGAAATTATTATTAATTGAAAATATGTTAATTGGACTTGGGTCAATTTGTATAGGGATTTTCATCGGACTCATATTTTCTAAACTAGTGTTATTGATAAGCGCAAGTGTATTAATGATTAGTAATGGTTTACCTTTTTATATACCAGTGCAGGCGGTATTATTAACATTCATCACATTTCTTTTATTATTTTTAATTGTTTCGCTTGTTACTTTTAAAATGATAAAAGTAACGGAACTTGTGGAACTTATTCAAGCAGAGGAAAAGCCAAAGCCTGAACCGAAAGCTTCAATTCTATTATCGCTACTTTCTTTAATTAGTGTAGGCTATGGATATATTTCAGTATTTCGCTTTATCCCAAGTACTAATTTTATTACGCTCGGAATGGGTGTACTTCTAGTTATTATAGGAACGTACTTTTTATATACACAGTGTAGCGTGTATATATTGTATCTTGCTAAAAGAAGTGAATCATTCTTTTTAAAGCGAACAAATATATTAACATTTTCAGAACTAATTTACCGTATGAAAGATAACGCAACGATGTTTTTCATTGTATCTATTATTTCAGCAGTTGCATTTACAGCAATCGGTACAACAGCTGCTCTTGGTAATAGGAATTTAGTATGGATGACAAACCCATATACATTTCTGTATGAAAGCTCTGAAAACAACAAATTGGTAGATAAACATCTCTCTATTATAAAAAAACATCTTGAGGATGCAAATATTCCGTACCGAATGGCTTCATCTTCAAATAAATTTACAGAAAGTAACGTAAATGTATTGAAATTAAGTGAATATAACGAACTTACGAGAGCACTCGGGTACCAACAAGAAACGATTGAAAAAGAAGATGAAATTTTACTAATCCCTGGGAGGGTGTCACAAAAACAAGAATTTAAAAATGGTGACTATAAAAAAAATATTGAAGTCATTCAAGGAGATTGGACAAAGACATTTCGTGTGAAAAAAACTGTGGGAAATTTAGTTTTACCACATGATCCTAGTAGTATTTATATTGCTGTTCAAGATCATGTGTATGATGAAATTCCTCATACAAGTAATCCAAAAGATGAAAATATTCAACATCGTACTTACGGATTTGTTGTAGATGATTGGATAAAAACGAAAGAGATTTCAAATCAATTAAAGAATGTATTCGATAAAGATCTTAGGGACAGAGATTTCTACTTTGAAGCTTTAACATTAAACTTGTTGGAGGCAAAACAAAAGAATGGTTTATTACTTATGGCAAGTATTTTAGTCGGAATCGTTTTCTTTACATTTGCTGCTAGTTTTATTTATTTCCGATTATATACTGATTTGGATCGCGATCAACAGCAATATAAAATGATTTCGAAAATGGGATTAAGTAAACGAGAATTAAAAAAAATTGTAACGAGACAGTTAGTATTAATGTTCTTCTTACCGATTATCATTGCAGTGATTCATACTGTAGTTGCGTATACGGCACTGCAACAATTAGTCGATTTTTCTATTTTAAATAGCTCGATCGTTATTTTAATTTCATTTATATGTATACAAGTTTTATATTTCTTTATAACTCGTTGGCGTTACCTACAAAAGCTTTATAAAGTTATGGAGCAATAGAGTTTATTAGCTTGTAAGACTACATTAAAGTATGTGGAAAAAATGAACTGTATGATGAAAGGAAACGCGATGAAAAGAACTTTAACTATTTTTATGTTAACGATACTACTTTTAATAAGTTTTAGTGCATGCTCTAAAAAGGAAAATCCATTTCCTGCAAACGGTTTATTAATCATTGGAGATGAAAATAAAATTTCACCAATTATTAATCGTTATCAAGAAATTACGAAAGAAAATGAAGTGTTTTCTGTGAAAAAAGGTAAAGTTGGAAATGGACAGGTATTAATTTTAAATGAATCTACAGCACAAGCATTGATTAAAGAAAAAGTTTTTCGTAAACGAGATAATGGCTCCAATTATATTATAGATACGTTACCGAAATTCCCAAAAGAAGGTTCGCTGTTGTTTACACATGAAGACGAAAAGAATATGAAAAGTATTGAATTAGAAGGAAAAGAGATTCCAGTTTCATACGATAGTGACGCTTGGATAGGTAACACTCGTAAATATCCAACGCAATGGTATGTGATTGTAGCACAAAATAGTGTGTATAAAGAAATAAAGGTAAATGAAACGAAAATGCACCTTCTTCATCTGAAAAAATCTTTAGGAGATGAAAAACCTAAAATGTCGACAGATAATACATTGGTTAATGAAAATGTCAAAGTAACAAGGCTAATTAAAGGTTTGGAAGGAGAAGTATCTTTTCAATTTGTAACGATTGGAGAAAAATCTTAAAAAAGAGTTCAAGGTTGATAAAAACTTTATCAATCTTGAACTCTTTTTAGTTTATAGACCAATCAAATATTATGCTTTACATTACTTCATCTAATCGGGCCTCACTCGTTTCTTCAATCGTATTTGAATTTTGAACTGAATTATTTTGAGCTTCTTTTTCTTTACGAGACTTTTGTAGCATTTCAAGGATGATCCATAAAGGAACACCTTTATCCTTTAACATCTTCCATAAATCTAATTCGTTAAATTTATGCTCAGGCTGTTTCATTTCTTTTTCAGAGGAACGAATATCGAACTTGATAGGATCATCCGCTTTCTTACCTTCAAGTTTAGTAGAAGAGAGAGTATTATGCTCAAGAATAGATGGAGTTATTTTAGTAGGTTGAGATAATGTATGAATGTTTGATTCAATTTGCATGCTTTTTCCTCCTTTTCGAGTAATGAAATAAGTTTTCTTATGATTATTAAATCCATTTGACATGAGGAAACTATATTCAATTATAAATTCAAATAATCAGATTTACAAGTTGTATTGTAAAAAGTAAATGTTTCCTTGAATTAATATTTATCAACATTTGTGTATGTTGTCTATATATACAACGTATATAAAATACTTTACATTATGTTTAAGTTAAAAACTGATTGTGCCAATCTTTTTCACAGAAAAATGAAAGCGTTTAATTAGGGGGAGAAAGTATGGGGAAGTTATTTTTAAAAGTATGTTTTTTTACATTAGTGACTGTTTGTTCATTCGCAGCGAAAACAACATACGCTGAAGAGAGACAACAAAATAATTATCCTATCATTTTAGTGAATGGATTTGCTGGATGGGGTAGAGAGGAAATGCTAGGGGTAAAATATTGGGGTGGTGTTCATGATATACAAGAAGATTTAAAAAGAAATGGTTATACAGTACATACTGCAGCTGTTGGGCCAGTTTCTAGTAACTGGGACCGTGCATGTGAATTATACGCGCAAATTAACGGTGGAACAGTAGACTACGGCGCGGCGCATGCTGAGAAACATGGACATAATCGTTTTGGTAGAACTTATAGTGGATTTGCACCGAATTGGAGTGAAACAAATAAAGTTCATTTAGTTGGGCATAGCATGGGTGGACAAACGACAAGAACATTAGTGCAGTTATTAAAAGAAGGTAGTTATGAAGAAAAAAATCATGTGAAAAATCATCCGAACGCAAAGATATCACCACTATTTGAAGGCGGTAAATCGTATGTTCATAGTGTTACAACTTTAGCAACTCCTCATAATGGGACAACACTTGCAGACGGGAGTCTTCTATTGCCATTCGTTAAAGATTTTCTCATTACAGCTGCGAGTTTAGGAGGAAACAATAATTTATCATTATATGATTTTAAATTGGATCAATGGGGTATGAAAAAATATGCTGGAGAGTCCTTTTTCCAATATACTGATCGTATTTTAAATAGTTCAATTTGGGAGAATACAAAAGATATTAGTCAATGGGATTTAAGTACTGATGGAGCAAAGGAGTTAAATAATTGGGTAAAGACGCAATCGGATGTATATTACTTATCCTATAGTGGACATGCATCGCAAGCAGCACCTATAACAGGTTTGCATCTACCGCATATAACAATGAATAAAGTGCTAATGGGGAATGCATTCTTCTTAGGCTCTTATGCAAGATATGAAGAAAACCGACCATTAATAGATACTTCTTGGTGGCAAAACGATGGTGTAGTAAATACAAATTCTATGATTGCGCCTGCGTCTAATACTTTTGTAAATAATAATGAGTCTTTACAAATTGGAAAATGGAATCATATTGAAACGAAAGCAAATTGGGACCATCTTGATATGGTAGGGCTTAGTGTTTCAGACACGTTAGGTTTTTCTAACATTCAAGAGTTTTATAGAACAATTGTTGGAAAATTATCACGTCTACCGAAATAGATAATATAAAGCGCTCTCGATGGAATTCGAGGGCGCTTTATATTATATTGAAAGAGGGATTTGGTATAAAGATATGGGGGGATATTATGAAAATTCAAATTGTATTATCAGGATACGGGACAGTAGGAAGAGAGTTTATAAAATTATTAAATGAAAAATATTTATATATAAATGAAACATATGGAATTGACTTAGTTGTTAGTGGAGTGATAGGAAGAAATATTGCAATACATAACGGGAAAGGTTTGCAGATTAATGATTTATTGACGTATGGTGATGGTTCTGCTGCAATTGAAAAATATATCGAACATTATCCAGAGGAACGCGGAACGATTAATATAAATGGTACTGTATTGGTTGAATCAACTGCTACAAATCTTAAAAATGGAAATCCAGGGAAACAGTATATGAAACAAGCTATTGAAAAACAAATGGATATAGTAGCTATTTCAAAAGGTGCACTTGTTACAGCTTGGAGTGAACTGAATACAGCAGCACGTATTTCAGGCTCACGCATTCGATATAGCGGTGCAACTGCCGCTGCGTTACCGACATTAGACATAGGACAACTAAGTTTAGCAGGTTGCCATATTGAAAAAATAGAAGGAATATTGAACGGGACAACAAATTATATTCTTACAAAGATGCATGAAGAATATAAGACGTTTGAAGAAGCATTGCAAGAAGCACAAAATAAAGGAATTGCGGAGACTAACCCGTTATTAGATATAAGCGGGATGGATAGCGCTTGTAAATTATTACTTTTGACGAATAGTTTAATGGGAAACGATTATTCACTCAAAGATATAAAAATAAACGGAATAGAGCACGTTACAACGCAACAAATTCAAAATGCAAAGAAACAAAATAAATCAATTAAATTAATTGCATCAGCATATAAAGATGATAATGGAAAAGTAAACCTTAGTGTACAACCTTGTAATTTAGAGAAAGAACATCCGTTAGCAAATATAAATGGCACGGAAAAAGGAATTACGTTCTTTACAGATACAATGGGACAAGTCACTACAATTGGTGGAGCTTCTAATCCACGCGGAGCTGCAGCTGCTGCTTTAAAAGATGTAATCAATTTATATCGAAATGATTTATAGGCTTTATAACCGTACCGCTATTAATAAAAAATACATATGTAGTGGACCTTTTGAGAATGAAATAAATATGCAAAAATAATTGCAGGGGGTAAGAAATTGTTTAAAGATTTTAAAGTTGTAAAAGATCGTCCCGTTTATATTCAATTAAAGGATTATTTAAAAAAGATGATTATGAAAGGGCATTTGTTGGGGGACCAAAAAATCCCATCAACAAGGGAACTGAGTGAATTATTATCAGTGAGCAGAAATACAGTACTCTCTGCATATGCGGATTTAGAACAAGAAGGACTCATTTATGCAGTTAAAGGAAAAGGAAATTTCGTTGCGAAGGTGGATATAAGTAACACCTCGTCTGTTGAAATAGATTGGAAAAATAAACTTAATACAGTTACCACATTAGCGGATGAATTAGACTTAATGAAGCATGGAGTTCGCTGGGAAAAAGGAATGATTGTTTTTAATAGTATAGCCCCGGACGAAAAGCTATTTGATGTTGAAAATTTCAAAAGAGCTTTTCTTACTCGTATGTCCATTGAAGGGGATATCGTATTGAACTACGGATATGCAAAAGGTTATAGACCGTTAATGAATTATTTACTTCATTACATGGAAATGAAAGGTGTAGATATTTCGAACAAAGATATTCTAATTACAAATGGATTTACAGAAGGATTAGATATTGTGTTATCTTCTTTATCGAAGAAATCAGGGCGTGTTATTTGTGAGAACCCAACTCACCATGCTGCATTGAAGCTTTTTCGTTTACATGGACTTGAAGTTCATGGAATTGATATGAATGATGATGGTATTGATACGAATGAAGTAGAAAAAAGTTTGCGTGAAAAGGATTTTGATTTCGCGTATTTAATCCCTTCTTATCATAATCCAACTGGTATTGTTACGAGTTCGGAGAAAAGAACGGAATTGATGAGGTTATTTTCAAAATACAAGATCCCTATTATAGAGGATGGGTTTAATGAAGAATTACGTTATTCGGGTTCACATTTATCGCCATTATTAACTTTTGCAGGGGCTGGTAATAATGTGATTTATATTAGTAGCTTTTCAAAGGTACTTTTCCCTGGTTTACGTGTAGGTTGGATCATTGCAGATAAAGAACTGATACATTATTTAGAAAGTGTTAAAAGAGCCAGAACCATTCACACATCTACGTTAGATCAAGCTGTTCTGTTTCAATATTTACATGAAGGATATTTTGAAAAATATTTAAAAAAAGCAAGATCTGTTTATAAGAAAAAATATGAGTTAGCTGTTGGGGCGTGTAATCAGTACATTCCGTTTAAAAGAATGACTGGAGACGGTGGACTTCATTTGTTTATAGAGTTGGAAGAAAAAATTCAAGCCCGCACACTTTTACAAAAGTGTTATGAGAAAGGAGTTACGTTTTCTCCTGGTGATGTTTTTTACTCTGATGGAGGAGGAGCGAACACATTCCGATTAGGATTTTCACGTTTGAAAGAACAGGAAATTGTTAGAGGGATTCAAATAATTGGTGAAACTTTAAAAAATGAAACTTGGAGTTGAGAAAATGAGAATTGGCGTTATTATGGGAGGAGTATCCTCTGAAAAACAAGTATCAATTATGACTGGGAATGAAATGATTGCACATTTAGATAAGAGTAAATATGAAATCGTTCCAATTACGTTAAATGAAAAAATGGATTTAATTGAAAAAGCGAAAGACATTGATTTTGCATTGCTAGCATTACACGGAAAGTACGGAGAAGATGGTACAGTTCAAGGGACGCTAGAGAGTTTAGGTATTCCTTATAGCGGTAGCAATATGTTATCTAGCGGTATATGTATGGACAAAAATATTTCGAAAAAGATTTTGCGTTATGAAGGAGTAGAAACACCAGATTGGATTGAACTTACAAAAATGGAGGATCTAAAGCTTGAGGAGTTAGATAAATTAGGATTTCCGTTAGTGGTAAAACCAAACTCTGGCGGCTCAAGTGTTGGAGTTAAGATTGTCTATGATAAAAATGAATTAATCTCTATGCTGGAAACTGTATTCGAATGGGATTCTGAAGTAGTAATTGAGAAGTATATAAAAGGTGACGAGATTACATGTTCAATTTTTGATGGGCAACAGTTACCTATCATTTCGATTCGACATGCTGCTGTGTTCTTTGACTATAATGCAAAATATGATGATACTAGTACAGTTGAAGAAGTTATTGAACTTCCAGCTGAAATAAAGGAACGTGTAAATAAAGCGTCACTGGCTTGTTATAAAGCATTAAAATGTAGTGTTTATGCAAGGGTTGATATGATGGTGAAGGAAGGAATTCCATATGTAATGGAAGTTAATACATTACCAGGGATGACACAATCAAGTTTACTACCAAAAAGTGCGGAAGCAGCGGGAATTAATTATAGCAAACTATTAGATATGATAATTGAAACTTCATTAAAAGTAAGGAAAGAAGAAGGTTTTTAAGATAGTTATATAATTAATTCTTTTGACAGTTCCATGAATTATGCTATGATAATTACAATACGACAACTAAATATTTATCCACTAGGGGGGCCTTTTATAGGCTGAGATCAGATGAAATTTTGAGACTCTTAGTACCTGATCTGGTTAATGCCAGCGTAGGGAAGTGGGAAAGACGTTGCTATTTAACGAATATATGCTGTCAATTTCACTTTCTTTACGCCTGTAAAGAAAGTTTTTTTATTTTACAGCTTTAATAATTATGGATAAATACGTATATTTTTTACATTATTTGGAGGGATTTAAATGACTTTTTCACAAGCATTACGTAAAGAAGTAGATTCAATTTGGGAAGCAAGTTTTAACCATCCTTTTGTAAAAAAACTAGGCGAAGGAACATTAGATTTAGCTAGTTTTCGATATTATGTGCTTCAAGATTCTTATTATTTGAGTCATTTTGCTAGAGTACAAACGTTAGGTGCTGCAAAGGCTCTTGAATTAGAAACGACAGCTCGTATGGCACACCATGCACAAAATACGTATGAAGCTGAGTTATCATTACATGAGAATTTCGCAAAGAAATTAGGGATTACAAAAGAAGAAAAAGATAATTTTATTCCTGCGCCAACTGCATATGCATATACATCTCATATGTATCGTGCAGCTTATGAAGGGCATTTAGGAGATATTATTGCGGCTATTTTACCTTGTTATTGGTTATATTATGAAATCGGTGAACGATTAAAAGAATGTCAACCAGAAGAGCCAATTTATCAAGAATGGATTTCTGCATATGGATCTGATTGGTTCCGTACGCTAGTAGAAGAGCAAATCACACGATTAGATACGATTGCTGAAAAGGTAACAGAGGCAGACCGTAATCGTATGAGACAACATTTTATTTTTAGTAGTCAATATGAATATTCATTTTGGGAAATGGCATATTCATTAGAAAAATGGCCGATGAATGAAGAAGTTAAAGGTGTTATTTAATTAAGAGTATATAAAAGGTATCGCTATATAAAGAGGCGATACCTTTTATTATATTTAGTTTCTGTAATTTTTTTGTAAATCATAGATAAAAAATATAATAATTTATTATAATGATTTTATAATATAAAGTCCCATAAGGAGGTAGTTATATGTTAATAGTTATTTTATATTAATTTGATTTTAATAATGTTTTATTTAAATAACTAAATGTAATTTAGCTATTTCCTTTAATGCGCTTGGTTAAAATTTGATTCGTTAATGCTTAAAAAATTGGTATCTTTTCTAGTATTATTCATGATCAATATAAATTAAGAGAGGAAGTATTAATAATATGGAAAAATTACAGTTATTAGCATTTAAAAATATAGTAGAACCCCTCTATAATGAGAAAGTATCGTATATTTATTTTCCTATTGAATGGCTTGAGATTGTAGAGATACATTATAGAACATTTTTATTAACGAGCAAATTAAAACTTGTAAATGAAAGATTGTATGAAATGTTTTCTGATATATTATTCATTCAGCATAATCCATATATATTAAAGGAAGATACACCTTGGATTGTGGCTAAGGAACCAATGAGACAAGAACAGTTAGACTATATTTTCCAAAGCTGGTATGAGGTTATTCGTGATTGGAAACCGAATAAATTAATAGATCCACCACATTTAGAATGGCAACATGATTTAATTAGTAATTTACCAGTATTACATGATAAAAAAACGTTTTCTAAATGGGTACCGGCTCTAATTACTCATATCTTTTGCGAACAGCCTTTACGTATGGAAAATAAAAATGAGGAAGAAATATATTTTTCGCCACTGCGATCACAACATATTTCTGAAGCGATGTCTGAGCCAATTAAAGATGAAGAAACACATGATTATTTCGCTTATGTATATCGGTTTGAATACATAACTCGTGGAGGTGAGAATATTCCGCTATTAAAAGTATCCGTAGGGATTAGGCGGTTTTATCAACAATATAATCATAAAGATATTTCTATACTTTTAGGGCGAAAGCGGAGCCAAATACTGATTTCAACTCCTGAATTTGAATTAAATAAGAAACAGCAAAGGTTTATAAAGTTAAAAGTGCAACAAGCTGAAAAAGGAATAAAGTGGATTAAACGTTTTAGAAATTTAAAAGATGATTATAGGATAGGGGGAGAAGTTAAATTAGAGCGCATTCTCCAATGTCCGAAAGAGTATATTAGAGGAACTAATGTAAGAGTACTTCTTCCATATAACGAAAATATATATAAAGTTCAAGGAACAAAAATAAAATTTGGTATAAAAGTAAGAGAAAAAGAGGAACTTTTTAATGAATTCCAACGAATATTCCCATACTTCACATTACTTCCAGAGGGTAAAAAAGTATTAACTAATAATGAAAATGAGTTATTACCTTTATTTGCACCAAAGGGATTAGACACAATTACGTTAGAAGTATGGTCAGATGATATAGTAATAGAGATAGAACAAGCGTTATTAGATAGCAAAATAGTTTTAGCTCAAAACGGAGATTCCTCCTATGTATTAAATGCAGACAATCCGGTGTTGTTAAAAATAGTAAGATATAACATTGGGGAATTGTTACAAAATCCATACAGAATGCAATATAGCCATAAAAACAAAAAGAAACTAGTAGGCGATGTCGTAAAAGCTGTACATGCTACGGCAGGTGAGCAAAATGAAATGAAATTAGCATTAATTGCAATAAAAAATTGTGATGGTCGCGAAAAAATTAATCCAAAGCAAATTATTCGGGAAGGATTCGCTCAAACGGAACGTATTTCAGCATTTATTAATTTATTTATCGGACAAAGTGTATCTAAAAAAGAAATTATTAATGCCATTCTTAGTTTGTTAGAACAAAAGGGGTTCTTAAAGTGTAGTTGGAATAAGATAAAATTACCGGGGATAATTGTAAATTTATCAATTGAGAAAATGTCTAAATATGATTTCTTACCTATTTTTTCAAAAATAAATGGGAGAGAAATATTATATAAATTATATGGTCAAGAAGAATGGGGCACAATTGATCATACTTTATTAAATATAGGTAATAATAAAGTGTTTTTACCACAACCATCAAAAAGGAATGATATAGGAGTCAGTTTTAAACAATTTATGTCAGAAACATTAGTTGAAATTTCACAAGATGCACATAAACAAAATAAAGAAGTTTATTTTATTGTAGATGCCAATATGAGGAAATATTGGCTAGAGGAATTGCAAAATAAAAGCGTTAATATTGGGGTTTCACCTGAAATAATCTCAAATTTAAAAGAGGATATAAACATAATTAGAATTAATACTAACTCAGATGTACCGAACTATATTGTTAGAGACCAAGAACATGTTATGAATGAAACGAGATTATTTGTAGATCAAATGGGAATTTACTATAGCACGGCTGCATACGAATTAGATTGTAATGAGATAGTACATCAGTACATACTCGAAGTTATCCAGCTTGGTGTAAAATCTGAAGAGAGAGAAGAAATCGCCAAAATGATACATTACATGTGCTGTAAATCAACCTTGCTGTCAGAACAAAATATTCATAATACGCATGTAATGCATATGGCTAAATTAATTAAAAATTATACTACCGATATTGATTCAAGGGAGTTTAAAGAATTCGATGACGAATTAGATGAAGATGTAATAATTTTAGAAAAAGAAGATACATTGATATTAATATAAAAAATAGTGTACAAATCCTGCTAGTAATAATGAGCAGGATTTGTCATTTTTCATTGTAAATATAGATATGATTTGTCATGTATATTTTCGGTTTCATATTTACTTTATTTACATACAGGATTAAGATGTTTTTTAGAAATACAAAAACTACATCATATGGAAAAGCGATTTTTATTAATTGAAAAGAAAATTTGAAAGGAATGGGGAATTGTGAAGAAATTAGATGTATTATTAATGCTACTGAGCGGCCTCTTTCCAATTGCAGGAATGTTAAAGCAAATCCCTCTTGAACAATCTTTATATATTGGAGGACTTTTATTTTTTACTAGTTTCGGTAGTTACTTTGCGAAAAAGATATATTCACGTATATGTAGCTGGATAGCCTATGCACCATTTATAACACTACTGTTAGTTATTTGGAATCAGGATATTTCAATAAGTTCAATAATAGCGAACGCGAAAATCGCCGCTTGCATTGCGTTAATTCCGTGTTTATTCCGGTTTCGTACATACGGGCTTACTTTGGGCTTATTCTCATTATGGGCCGCGTTACTATGGGATATAAAAGAAGTGCAGTCGTTAGTCATACTTGAGCGTATGATGAATTTAATGACAAGCCATTATTTATATATTCTCCTTTTAGTTGGAGGACTTATATTAGGTGGATTACTTGCGATGTTATTACACCGTAAAGAGAAAGACACTAATAAAGAAAATACTAATTTATTTAAACAAAAAAAGAAACGTAAAAGGCTATCATTTAAGATCCGCTTTCCAAGATTACCGAAATTTAAGATGAAATTATTTAAGTTTGGTGGAAAAGGTTCTAAACGTAAAAGGCCAGAAACAATGCATGAGCGTAATAACGAAGAACCAGTTGTAACATATGAAATGGCAGAGCAAATAGATCAATATAAAGAAAGTACTGTTCAAGGACAAACTAGGATGGAACGTCGAAAAAATAGGTATAATGCATAAAAAATTCCACTAACCCCTTAATGATTTATCGTAAAATTGATAAATCACTAAGGGGTTTTATATATTCCTCTGTGTGCTTTTTTATCTCTCACATGTTTATTAGCAATTATCCAGTGAAATATATAAACTACTAGTAGTTACATAATACATTTTAGTAATGAGAAGAAATTAATACTTAACAAATCTTTATGTATGGCGGTTTCTGGGTAATCAGAAACTGCCTATTTTATATGGTTGCAAACATCGACTATTTGGAAAATCCCTTTGTTTTATTTGATGGAGATATAGTACCGCATATTGGTCATTCTTATTTAGGGCTATTTATTTCGATGAAGAGGATAGAGTGATTCGAAGCAGTCAAAAAAGAGCGTATGAAATATAAATAAAAAAGGACAAGCAGTCGTACCTACTGTCCATTAAAGGAGAAAAACATTTTGGTTTAGAACTACGAATAAACAGAAAATCTGCTTGTAATTATTGTTAACCTAAGTGTATTTATCTATACAATAAAAAAGGGATAAGTAAAATATACTTATCCCAAGAAAGGAAATTCAAAACACCAAAATGGCTCGTATTGGTCTACAGGTTCAAAACTAGTATATGTAAAATATAAAATCTCATACACAAAGCAGATAACAATTTTAGTTGTCTGCCAGTTAGTCGAATGAGTTAGTCAATTGTGATAATTTGCTTTCCCATTACAAGAAGAGTGAAGCTGATAGTTCAAACAGCTTGTAGGTAGTGTTTACGATGTTTTTAAAAATATACAGAGAAAGCAGATAAGTGAAGAACCTATCTGCTTCGCTGTAACAAAAGAAAGAAGTACCAGCCGTGGATACAGCGGCTTGAAAATAGTATGTATTGTTTTTTTGAAAAGTATTCAAGGAGTGAAGTCTGGTGGAATATATTCTATATGGTGTATATGAAATCACCCAGTTAATCAGTGAAGCAAAGGAGAAAAAAATAATGAATATCACACAATTACGTGGAATATAAAAGACGCTAACTAATCGAAAGCACTAAATATGGCGATTAAGGTAGCCTTGTAGATGAATGATATGAGACTAATAAAAGAATAACGAACTCAAGTCACATACGAAATTGACGATATCATCGAGCGAAAAGATAGACGTTATTATTACAGTCATTCAGCTAATGAATAAAGCGTGCCCAACTGGTGAAGAGTTACACCAGTTGGATAGATCCCTTGATATACAACCGAAAAAAAGAGGTGGACAAGAAAAAATACCGATTTGGGAAGATAAAGAAGAAGTGGACAAGTGAAGGGAAACGGTATGAGAGAAATTAAATAGGATGAAGAAAATGCCTGAAACCGTTGACGTGAAAGTTATGTCGGATGATGAGTTTCTAAAGAAATATAAGGGCACATTTAAAAAGGAAAGACACCCATTCAAAAACTACTATAAAGATTGCAAGCAGAAACATAACGGTTTGTTATAGAAATTTCATTTTGGTCAGATAGATTTTTGTTTGGAGTTTTAAGACTGTTGCATTTTTTTTATTTTTTTTGTTCCCAAAACACAACTAATAATTGCAAGTAATGCACTTGAGGAGATGAAATTAACGGTCCAATAAATTCCTGTTCCAGTAATTAAATCGATAATTACAAATTTTTTAATTGCCGAACTTTTTATTGTATGAAAAACAAATTGATTGTTATTGTTATCCAATGTTGTCACGTCCCTTATCTTTTTTAAAACATATGACAAGGTATGCTTGTTCTAGTCATTTAATCTCAAGAGAATGATAAAGAACCATAAAAAGAACAGCTAGCAAAAGCTAGCTGTTTCATAAATCAAAAACAAAAAATCAGATTGGTTTTGATTTATGATTGAGACGAATTATTTAAAATGTTGTAGAGAATTTAGTAAGTCATTATGGATACGTAATAAGGTTTGGATATCTTCTTCAGACAGTTGTTCTAGTGCTAGTTCCATTGCTTTATAAGAAGTAGAGTTTTCAATGGATCTCTTAGATATTTCTTGTCCTTTTGTTGTTACTTTTAATTGTATTTCTCTACGATCTTCATGTGATTGTTTTCGCTCAATTAATCCTAAATTAACTAACTCATCTACATTTACACTCATTGTGCTTTTAGGAACTGAAAGGCGTTCTGAGATATCTTTAAGAGTAGTATTAGGAGTTGCATAAATTGAATTTAAGATGCCCATTTGTTGAACTGTTAATCCTAACGTAGAAGCGTTTTGATGAGTAAACTTTATAATTTCTTTGTTTATTTTTACAAATGAATGGACAATTTCACTGGCTTGTTTGATACCTTGTTTATGTAGACTCAAAGTAATAACTTCCTTTCATTTTAAAATAATTCAACTCGAAATTGTTCATCGCTGAACTATTTTATTTTGAATCAAATTGTAGGGAAAGTCAATAAACGATATTGATAAAAAATCTAATGAAAAATTCATTTTGTAGAAATAAAAAAAGGTGATGAACGTCGCATCACCTTTTGATAAAGCAGAGCACTTTCAAAAATAAAGTATTCAAAATTAAAACAGAAGTTATCATAAATTTCTTTAATCTTTGACTTGAAACTTATCTTTAATATTAATAAATAATAAAAATAATATTATGGCAGATATTAAATTAGACAAGTAGAAATCTTGGTGGAACAGTAGTTCAAAGATGACATCGAAAGTGTATAATAAAGCAACAGCAGGTAATATGCAAATGAACATAAATCTCCAATTTTTTAAATAATGTTTGTAATAAGTATGTACTTTCTCCATAGATATTGCTCCTGTAATTTTTATTTTCTATATAAATATACATTTAAATAAAAGAATTTACAAAGCGTTTTAAAAATAAATAAAAAATACTGTGAAAGTGATGTGTAATAGAAGAAGTGTACTGAAATGTTAACATCTATACGAAATAAACATAAACTAACGCTAATATATCACTGTACTAATATGAAATTATAATTAGATATAATCTATAAAAAACTTTAAAACACCGTTACTAAAATGATACACTATAATCTACGTTATTTTAGTAATGAATAGAGGGATTTACATGATAGATAAAATCAAAAATGTTGTAGAGGATATGTACGAAGATGAAGCAAAACATTTACTGCAAAGCATTCTTATACAATTAGATTTATTAGAAGAGAACTATAGTGAAGATACGATTAAACACTTGATAAGTATACCTAAGCAACTAACGAGTAATACATCTTATAAAAAGAATGTAAAAGAAAGTACACACATTCATATCGCTTTTGATGATTCAACAACTGGGTGTTTAAAATATATGTTAAGTCAAGAAGAACTATTTGAGGAGAGTGTTGTTGCATTCTCTGAATTCTTTTCAATTGGACCGATTAATCAATTACATACGAATAAAGGGCAACTCGCAAGACAGCAATGGTTATTAAACAACTTAACTTCTTATGATAGTTATTTTGAAGAAGAATATTTACCGAAATTTATGGAAACTTTAGAAGAGCTACATTCTATTCCTAATGAAACACCGATTACCATTTGGAAGGCAGATAACGCACATGAACATGTAGGCCTTTGTTTTGTAATGGCGCAATTAAAAGGTAAGAAAAATATTCGAATCATTAATACATCTGAAATGAGTAGAGAAATATTAAACCAAGAGTATGATATACGTGGAACGGGAGAATTATCGCCCGAAAGTTTAGCTACTTTCCAAAATAGTTTTGCAGAATCACCGTTTTTAACTAAAAAAAGCAGAGTGAATCTTGAACACGAGTGGGATAGTTTATCGAATAGCATGGAATTTTTAAGAGTTTGGAAAGATAATGAAGTGCATTCTGTACAAGAAGAATATTTTGACCAATTCATTATTGAGTGTGCGAAAAAAGTAGGTGCTGATAAAGACTTCCTTAAAGCTCCGAGAGTAATTGGTGAAGCGCTTGGCCTTGTAGAGCAATTAGTTGGGGATACTTTCTTAGAGTATCGCTTGAAAGTATTAATTAAACAAGAGGTATTTGAATTTGAAGGTTTATTAGAGGAAATGCGTTTTTATAGTGTGAAGTTGAAAAAAAAATAATATATTCTGTTTATAAAAAAGCTCGTATTTTTGAAAAAAAGATACGAGCTTTTTTTTTAGTTTAATTTGGGCTATACATAAGCTTCCGATAGGTGTCATATCACATATGAATGTTAAAGGTAATGAATGAAAAGAAGGTGATTTGTTAATATGTATAACGAACAAAATTATCCATATGATCAAACGATGTATTATAATCCACAACAATACGGATATGAACCTGATATCGAAGTTAGAGAGGTTGAACTAGAAGACTATAGACCAGATGATGCGGAAGATGCTCCAACATCACCACCACCGTCACAAGCTCCGTCGTTACCGTCCACATTTGCTTCTCCAGCACAAGCAGGAAATATGAAATCTTGGATGTGTAACTGTCTAGGAAGATGGGGCTATTTACGTTTACATCGACCTGGTCCTTTCGGAAGAGATTTATGGTTCTTTCCAACCGAGGTAAGAAGAAGCGGGGTTTCAGGTTACACTTGGCAAGGTGGTCGTCGTCGTAAAGTAAGTTATCGATATCAACAAATTAGTAATTTTATGTGCTTCGCATAATAGGAAGTGAGAGAGTAGAATAATTTTACTCTCTCACTTTTTTATTTTTCAATATACGAAGTAAGATTTTAATTAAAAATTTACAATTTTCTAGTTTTTATTGAAGTATAATTCAAATGTTAGGTTGATTTACACAAATAATTGAGAGTGAGGGAATGTAATGTCAATAAAAAATAAGGTTGGCCGAAAAATAGAGGATGGCATTAATTTAGCTTCTGCTCAGTTTAAAGAAGATGCATATGAAATTTATAAAGAGTCACGAAAAATGCAACCTATATTATTTGTAAATGAAGTTGAAATCGGTAAAGAATGGCTCATTACAAGATATGAAGATGCTGTGCCACTTTTAAAAGATAATCGTTTAAAAAAAGATATGGCAAATGTGTTTTCTCAAGATACAAATAACATGTATCTTTCTGTTGACAATAGTGATCATTTAACAACGCATATGTTAAATTCGGACCCACCTAACCACAGTCGTTTACGATCTTTAGTTCAAAAAGCTTTTACACCAAAGATGATTTCACAATTAGACGGAAGAATTCAGAGAGTAGCGGATGATTTAATAAATGAGATAGAGCAAAAAGGTACATTAAATCTTGTAGATGATTATTCATTCCCATTACCGATTATTGTAATAAGTGAGATGCTTGGAATTCCAAAAGAGGATCAAGCGAAATTTAGAATTTGGTCTCATGCCGTCATTGCATCGCCAGAAACACCTGAAGAAATAAAAGAAACCGAAAAACAACTATCTGAGTTTATTACATATCTTCAATATATAGTTGATGTAAAACGGAAAAATCCAAAAGAAGATTTGGTTAGTGCGTTAATACTTGCAGAAAATGAAGGGCATAAACTTAGTGCTCGAGAGCTATATTCAATGATCATGTTATTAATTGTAGCCGGACACGAGACGACAGTGAATTTAATAACAAATACGGTATTAGCACTTCTTGAAAATCCGAAGCAATTACAGTTATTAAAAGATAATCCGAAATTAATTGATTCAGCTATTGAGGAAGGATTGCGTTATTATTCTCCAGTTGAGGTGACGACTGCAAGATGGGCGGCTGAGCCGTTTCAAATTCACGAACAAACAATCCAAAAAGGAGATATGGTTATTATCGCATTAGCTTCAGCAAACCGTGATGAAACCGTATTTGAAAAACCAGAAGTATTTGATATTACACGAGAAAATAACCGTCATATTGCCTTTGGGCATGGTAGTCATTTCTGCCTAGGAGCACCACTTGCTAGGTTGGAAGCAAAGATTGCTATTACTACTTTGTTTAAACGGATGCCATCGTTACAAATAAAAGGTGAGCGTGAAAAAATTAATTGGCAAGGTAATTATTTAATGCGTTCTTTAGAGGAATTACCATTGTCTTTTTAGAATAGTTATATTGAGACATGCATACACGACAAATGATTAACATAGAGTATGTATGTGTTATTTAAATTCGAAACGGAAGGGTGAAAACATCCCAATGATCAACTAATTCTATTTGTAAGAGATCTTCGTTAAAAAACGAAATATTCTTCTGAATAGGATTAGTATGTGCATATATAGAAAAGGGATGTGTTTCGCACTGCGAATATATAGTCTTTTCATATGATTTGTGCTGCCTCCTGTTCAGAACACGAAATAGGGGGCTTTTTTATGTCGACGACTGCAGAAACGAAACAAAATCATGGGGTATCACAAGTATTAAAAAATCGATTTGTGCAAGGGATTCTAGCATCAGCATTATTTTTACAAGTTGGTATTTGGGTTCGTAACTTTGCGATATTACTTTATGTTATGGAAATGACGAAAGGTGATGCTTTTGCCATTTCGATGATTTCGGTTGCTGAATTTGCTCCCATTTTTATTTTCTCATTCATTGGTGGAACTTTTGCTGATAGGTGGAAGCCAAAGAAGACAATGATATGGTGTGAGACGTTAAGTTCTATTTCCGTATTCGCTGTATTAATTACTCTTATGTTTGGAACGTGGAAAATCGTGTTTTTTGTGACGCTTATTTCTGCAATCCTTTCGCAGTTTTCTCAACCATCTGGTATGAAGTTGTTTAAACAGCATTTATCAACGGAACAAATTCAATTAGCGATGTCTATATATCAAACAATATTTGCGATTTTTATGGTGTTAGGACCGATTCTTGGAACATTTATTTTTCATAGTTTTGGAATTTATATTTCAATCATCATAACAGGTATCGCTTTTTTACTTGCAGCAGCTGTGTTGTTATTTCTTCCGAAAGATCTTGAGAATGATAATGAGAAGAAAGAAATTACGCTGTTACAGGAAATGCTGGATGGTATTAAATATGTAAAAAAGAAAAAAGCATTAACTTTGCTAGGGTTTTGTTTTATGGCAGCTGGACTAGGTATAGGTTTAATTCAGCCACTAGGCATCTTTATTGTGACTGAGCAGTTAGGGTTATCAAAAGAGAGTTTACAATGGTTACTAACAGTAAATGGTGCGGGAATGATTGTTGGCGGGGCTTTAGCGATGGTATTTGCGAAAAACGTTGCTCCCCAAAAGATGTTAATTGTAGGGATGCTCGGTCAGGCAATTGGAATTGGTATTATAGGCTACTCCACAAATTTATGGGTGACACTTACGGCACAACTTTTTAGTGGTTTAGCTCTTCCATGTATCCAAATTGGTATTAATACGCTCATTATTCAAAATAGCGATACCGATTTTATTGGTCGCGTGAACGGCATTTTAAGTCCACTATTCACCGGTTCAATGGTAGTAACGATGAGTATAGCTGGTTCCTTAAAGGAGATGTTTTCATTAGGTACGATGTACGAGGGAACGGCTCTACTATTTATAATTGGACTATTGTTTATTTTGCCTATATACAATTTAAAGCCAGTAATAGCAGTAGAAAGTGAAATGAATGGTAAAGGAAGTGCTGTGCAACATGAATCCTAATCCAAATGTTAAATACCCTATTGAAGGAAATCAAAACGTTCATTTTATAAAAAATACAATAACGAAATCTAATATATTTGTTGGTGACTATTCTTATTATGATGCGAAAGATGGAGAAACATTTGAAGATCGAGTATTATATCATTATGAATTTATTGGAGATAGGCTTACCATTGGAAAGTTTTGTTGTATTGCAAATGGAGTTATCTTTATTATGAACGGAGCGAATCACCGGATGGATGGATTTTCGGCATATCCATTTAATATATTTGGAAATGGGTGGGAGAAGTATACACCTAGTTTGTCTGATTTACCTTACAAAGGTGATACAGTTATAGGAAATGACGTTTGGATTGGTATGGATACAACTATTATGCCCGGAATAAAAATAGGGGATGGTGCAATCATTGCAGCTAAATCTGTTGTGACTAGAGATGTCGCACCATATACAATTGTTGGCGGAAACCCTGCAAATAAAATAAAGGAACGATTCACAAATACAATAATAGAAGAATTATTGCAAATTCAATGGTGGCATTTTGACATTGAAAAAATAACCGAAAATATAGATGCTATTGTACAAGGAGATATTGAACCATTAAGAAAGTTAAAAAGGTAATAAAAAATGCATGACAAAGAGTATCATACCTCCGAATTTTGTTAATGATAATAGAACAAGGAGGTGTGATACTATGGCACAAGACGTTTTATGTGAAGTAAACAACTGTAAATTTTGGGCTAACGGCAATAAATGTAGTGCAGATGCAATTTATGTAGTAAGTCATAAAGGTAAACATGCATCTACAACTGAAGAAACAGATTGCAAAACTTTTGATCCAGAAGTATAAATTTTTGAAGGGTAGCCAAATCGTGGTTGCCCTTTTATTAATTATAGTATTGATAATAAATCTCATTTTCATTCATTGTTTTTAACTTTTCTTTTTATTTTTTCATATTTTCTTCATAAGTGATGCAATCCAGAGCAATTCATGTTCAATACGTGATTTACTAAATTCAATGACTTCTGTAATAAAAGATGAGCTAACATGTAAAGATTGAATAGCAGTAAGTTGTTTATGTAGTACGTCTTGGCGTATTGTTAAAATTTCTTTTCTAGCTTCGTAATCAAGTTTTTCAAATAGCGCGATACGCACAAGGAACTCAGCGTTATTTGTCGCAATCTTTTCGGGAAACTCTCTTAACATTTCAGAAAAAATTTCTTCTCCTGTTTCAGTTATGTCGTACATATTTCGATTTGGCTTTCCGACTTGTTTATGTATTTTTTTCGTTATAGCGCCCATATTTTCGAAGCGCCGAAGAGCGGGATACAGTGTATTATGGGGTTCAGCCGAGATACGTGTAAAAACGGGTCATAAGCTGTGATATATTTCCATTAATGGTTTTTTAGTTAAAAATATCTACCTCATGATTAACAAAAAGCTGATTACCTATGCGCTATAAATGAACTGCCCCCAATTGTTAAACAAAACCTAGCAATTGGGGGCAGTTCATAGTTATCATTTGACTCTTCTAGTGACTTTCTC